>CP036352.1:617798-926697 GCA_007753915.1 Phycisphaerae bacterium RAS2 | reverse complement strand
AATCAAAGGCGCTGATTCGGTCGGTCGCCACGATCATCAGGCGGTCGCCGAGGTTATAGACGTCGCGAACCTTTCCTCGCTTGACCTCGACCCCGGGGATTTGAGTCGTCTTCACGGCTGGCAAAACGGAGGCATCGGGCATGGGTCGCTCCTTCGGTTTCTTGAGAGGGTGTCATGGGCCGCGCCGACCGCGCCCGGTCGCCCGGCGGGGATAGTGTAGGAGAATCCGGGGCCGGTCAAAACCGCTGATTTTTTTAGGAATCTCGCGCGCGACCCCATTGATTTCCCTGATTTTCTTGCTATTTTGTTCAGCCTGAACGGCGGGCGGAGGCTCGCCGGGAGTTGGAAACCGAAACAAGACGAACCCCACACACAAGGAGTCGCCCCATGGCAGCAGGTATGAGCAAGAGCGCACTGATCCGACATCTGGCCGAGAAGAACGAACTGTCCCGCAAGCAGGTCGTGATGTTTCTCGATACGCTGACGACGACGGCTTACAAAGAGGCCAAGAACAGCTTTACGCTGCCCGGCCTGGGCAAGCTCGTGCTGGTCAATCGCAAGGCGCGCATGGGCCGCAACCCGGCAACCGGCGAAGCAATCAAGATTCCGGCGAAGAAGGTCGTGAAGTTCCGCGTCGCCAAGGCGTGCAAGGACGCGATCCTCGGCAAGAAGTAAGCCGTGCGATCGCCCGGCGCGATTCCGGATTAATCCATTTGTCTGGACATCGCCGGAACCCGATTGAGAAAGAGACCCGCGCCCCGCTGCGCGGGTCTTTTCATTTAACGAGGATTCGCTTGCAGGTAATCGCGCTGAACCGCCGCGGCGTCGGTTCGACCGGCCGCCTCCAGCACGCGCAGGCGCACCCGGCCGAGCGGCCCCGGGAGCGGGCCATCCGTTGAAACGGGATTCCCCCATAGGATCGACGCTGCATCAGCCAACTCGCGCAGGTTGGCATCGGTGTTCGACGATCCGTTAGCGGCGAGGTCGCATTCGACGCGCTCGCTGATCGCCGCGGCGCGCGCGGCAAACAGTCCCGGCCCGGCCCGATCGTAGATTTCGACTGCTTTCGTAGACACGTCCGTCGCGCGCGACAACTCCCCGCGCAGCCGTTCCAGCATCGCCGCCAGGCGCAGCGTCTCCGGGCTGAAACGATCCCGCCAATCCAAGGCCGCAGAGCGGCCCGCGTCAGCGAGGGCAATGTTTGTCAAATCACCCAGGGTCGTCGGCAAGTCGGCGCGACCCGCCAGCTGCTGCACCATTTCGGCCATCCAGGCATCGACGAACCCCCCTCGCATCAGCGCGCGCAGCCAGTCGATCCGCTGCTTCGCCGGTGCGGCAGGGCTGACCTGCCACAACGTCCACACGATCTGCGACGAAAACGGCTCGTCGGCGTGCTGACGCTCCATTGCCTGCAACCATCGACGCTGGTACTCCGCGGCCGCCGCGCCATCGCCGCGCCGCTGCGCCGCCCGGCCGAGGTTGAGCGCCAGGTCCGCCTCAAGGCGCGAAAGCAGGAGAAACCGCGGCACGTCGGCCCGCAACTGGCTAAGCCGGATTACCGCTTCGCCAGCGCGGTTCAACATCGCGGTGTCCGGCGGAGCGTCGCCGGCATCCAGGCTCGCCTGAAACGCCATCGACCGCGCGCGGATCGCGATCAATCGCGCTAGGTTCCGTTGGAACGGATCCATCGTACGATCGGCGGCGTAGTCCGCGTGCGCGATAGCGTCCTCCATGTCCCCTTCCGCCATTGCCGCGTCGGCCTGCGCGCGGCCGATCGCGGCATGCCAATCATCAAGCCCGGCAAGCCCCAGCCATGCGACCGCGGCCAAGAGCGCCACGCCGGACGAGCGCACCACGCCATTCGACAAGCGATGCGACTCCTGCATCTCGAACTGCTCCGTCCGCTCGCGGCGCACAGCCGCCCACGTCAGGGCCCACACCGTCAGGAACACGACCGGCCCGCCCGGCTCGCGAATGGAAGGCTCCCCGAAATGATCGACCGCCAGGCCGACCAATGCCGCGCTCAAGCCCGCGATGACGACGCGATTCACGCCTGAACCCTCGCCGCGCCGATCGCATGCGCGCGCAGAATAAACCAACGTCAGAATCAGCGCGATCAGGTATGCCCCCGCTCCGGCAATTCCGATGTCCGCCGCCTGCTCCAGGTACTCGTTGTGCGCATGGCCGGTCCAGTACTGCTCGTCGAACCGGAGCGTCATCGGGTCTTCCAGTTGATCCTCCCGCGCGAACTGCCCCGCCAGCATCGAATAAGACCCGTCGCCGTGGCCCAGAACCGGCTTGTCCATCAGCAGCCGCATTGCATAGGGCCACTCATAATTGACACGCGTCCTGATCGAATGCGAGCGTGTCGCCGTCCCGCCCGATCGCGCAAGTTGATTCAGCCCCATGGCGGCACCCGCTCCCCCTACCAGCGCGATCAGCAGTACGATCCGTCGCGCCCTCTTGCCGATCAGCAGGCAGACCATCGCCAACCCCGCAGCCGCCAGGCCCGCAAGCCCCGAACGCGATCGAGTGAGTAGCAAGGCGGCGAGAACCAGCCCGGCGACGACAAACCACATCGCACTGACAACCCATCGCCGCGCGGGCTGTGGCGAATTCCAAGCCCCGTCACGACCCATCGCCAGACCGATCGCAATCGGCGCTCCGGGGAGCAGACACGCCGCAAGCCACAACTCATTGCCGAGCGGGTACGACAAGCGCGCGCTCCACGGCGACGGACCGCCGCGCACCGCCTGATACACCAGCGCCAACGCCGCCGTCGTTGCCAGCGCGCAAGCCAGTGCCGCCGTCAGCACGCGAACGTGTCGCGGTGTGAGCATCGCCGCCAAAGGCCACCACCAGGCCAGCCACAGGATGTGCGCCATCGCCTGCCCCTGACAAATCGTCGGCGCATGCGAGAAATAGGAACTCAAACCGCACGAGACCATCCACAGCGCCCACCAGAAATACGGGCTGCCCGCGCGAGCGCGATAGTCGAGCAGGTCATCGAGGCTGTATCGGGGACGTCGTCCCGTCGTGAGCAACCGGGCGGCACAGACGGCCAAGAGCATCGCCGCGCCGCCGTGGAAGATGAGATTGCGAACTTCCACGCCGCGGGCCGTGCCGACGCGCCCCCCCAGCCCCAGCGCGGTCACAATCGGTTTGAGCAGCGTTGTGTCGGCGGCGTGCTTCTCCGAGAAGCGCGACGGCGAGTTCAGGAGACAATTGGCAAATACGAGAACCGCGGCCAGCCCTGCCAGCGCGCCGCTTGCCAGCCGCGCCCCGCGCGAGTCATCCACGACGACTTCAGGCAAGTTGTCGGACGGCATCCGCCAGCCTTTCGCAACGCATCAGGCGCATCGTCTCGTGTTTGGTAGACGTTTCCCCCGAGCGGCTGGTTCGCGGCAGGATGAATTGGCGAAAGCCCACGCGCGCCGCCTCGGTCACGCGCTGTCGCAGATGCGTCACCGGTCGCAGCTCCGCGCCCAATCCCAGTTCGCCGCAGACCACCGTGCCCCCATCCAGGCTTCGCTGGGTCATCGCCGACACGACGGCCAGCGCGATCGCCAGGTCCGCCGCCGGCTCGCTCACGCGGACACCGCCCACGACATTCACAAACACATCCTGGTCGCCCAGAACGATCTCCGCATGCTTTTCGATCACCGCAAGCAGCATCGCCACGCGCCCGGCGTCCACGCCCGTCGCCTTGCGTTTCGCCGAGCCGAACACCGACTGCGCGCACAGCGCCTGCACCTCCACCAGTAGCGTGCGCGTCCCTTCGCAGGCCGCGAGGATCACGCTGCCGGGCCGCGGCTCGCGGTTCTCCTGAAGAAACAGCTTCGAGGGGTCGTCAACCGGGCGCAGACCTGTGTCGCCGATCTCGAACACGCCCAGTTCATCCGTCGAGCCGTAGCGGTTCTTAACGGCGCGGATCAATCGGTGCGCGTGGAAGCGGTCGCCCTCGAAATACGCCACGCAGTCGACGAGGTGTTCGAGAATCTTCGGCCCGGCGATCGCGCCGTCCTTCGTGACATGCCCCACCAAAAAAAGCGAGAACCCCAACTGCTTCGCCAGCCAGATCAACCGTGCCGCCGCCTCGCGCAACTGGGACAGCGACCCCGGCGGGCTGGCGCCGTCGGGTCGATAGACCATTTGAATCGAGTCGATCACGACCACCTCGGGCCGTTCCTTGCTCGCGAGATTGCAAATGACATCGAGGTTGGCTGTCGCCGCGACGAGCAAGCCGGAATCGCCCGCACCCAGTCGCTTGGCGCGAAGCTTGATCTGCCCGGCCGATTCCTCGCTGGAGACGTACAACGTCTTGCGCTTCGCACGCACAAGTTGGTCGCACACTTGCAGCAACAGCGTCGATTTGCCGATGCCCGGGTCGCCGCCGACGAGCACCGCCGACCCCGGCACGATTCCGCCGCCCAGGACGCGGTCAAACTCCCCGATCCCGGTGACATAGCGTGGGCACAACTCGGCGTTCACGTCCGACAGCTTCGCCATGACGGGCTGGTCGACCGCGATGATCGGGCGATGCCGATCCGGCGCGGCGCCGTCCACGACCTGTTCGGTCAGTGAGTCCCACTCGCCGCAGTCGGGGCATTTGCCGGACCACTGCGACTGCACGCGTCCGCAACTGCTGCACGCGAATTGTGAATGCTTCTTGGCCACCAATACCTGCCGTTTCGAACGATTGCTAAACGGTTCCTTCGATAACGCCGGGCATCATACCGCCATCGTCATCACGAGTTGCCCCGCAAAGCCACGGACATAACCATTTGTAAATGCTCGCCTTACGAGAAGCCCGAACGCATAGTGGGTACGGTTGCCACTCAACGAAGTTCGGTTTACCATACTCGGCTCGGCTTTTCTCGAAGAGCCGGGTCGTCTTCCCTCCGCACGACGAGTGATTTGCAGTGCGTGCCGCTCGACTACGCGCGTCAGCGTGGCAGACCTTCGGGTCGAAAGTGAGAAACCATGGCAAAAGAGAAGAAGAATCCCTCGGCCGAGGGCGAGTCGGCGGCGCAGACCGCTCCCGACACGACCGCAGGCGGAGCCGCGCCCGATCAGGCCGGCGCTAAAGCACCCAAGGCAAAGAAGGAAAAGAAGGCCGCAGCCGGAGGCGCATCCAGCGGCCGAAAAGAACGTGGTCGGTCGATGCGCGGCCGAAGCAAGCGCCACGAGAAAATGGCGAAGGAAGTTGACGCCAAAAAGCAGTATCCGCTGGACGACGCGGTGAAAGTCCTCAAGAAGATCACGACGGGCACCAAGTTCAATCAGACGATCAACGTCGTCATGCACCTGGGAATCGACCCGAAGAACGCCGATCAGATGATCCGCGGCTCGGTCTCACTGCCCAAGGGCATCGGTTCGACGAAAAAGGTGATCGCATTCGTTGACGGCAACGAGGCCGACGAGGCGAGGGCCGCCGGCGCGATGGAAGTCGGTGTCGATGACCTGATCAAGAAGGTCAACGACGGCTGGACGGATTTCGACGTGGCGATTGCTCACCCGCGAACGATGGCCAAGGTCGGTAAGCTCGGTCGCGTGCTCGGCCCGGCCGGCAAGATGCCCAGCCCGAAGAACGGCACGGTGACCAACGACATCGCGAATGCGGTGAAGGAATTCGCCGCGGGCAAGATTGAGTTTCGCAACGACGCGGGCGGCAACGTCCACGCGATCGTCGGCAAGGCCAGCTTCTCCGAAGGCGACCTGAAGGAAAACATCGACGCCTTCATCAGCCACATCAAGCGTATGAAGCCTCCGACGAGCAAGGGGCTGTTCATCAAGAAGGCGTGCGTCTCGGGAACCATGTCGCCGGCCATCGAGTTGGAGGTCGCCCAGTAATTCGGGCGGAACAAGCCATGAGTCGAAATACCAAAGAACTGATCGAAGCCGACCTTCAAAAGAAGTACAAAGATCTCGACAACGCCCTGATCGTCTCGGTTCACGGGCTGACCGGCGTTGAGGTCAACACGGTGCGCGGCGCCCTGCGCAAGAAGCAGATCGAAGTGCACGTCGTCAAGAACCGCGCCATGAAGCGCGTGATCAAGGGAACTCCGCTCGAGCCGCTGGGCAAGGTGCTCACCGGCCCCTGCGCCTTTGTCACCGGCGGCGGCAGCCCGGTCGATACCGCCAAGCACCTGCTCGAGCTGGTGAAGGACTATCCCAAGCTCGAACTCAAGCATGGCGTGCTCGACGGCGAGTCGGCCGCCATGACGATCGACGAGATTTCCAAGCGGCGCAGCAAAGCCGAGATTCAGGGCGAGGTCGTCATGCTGTTCTGCTCGCCGGCCCGGCGCATCGCGGGCTGCCTGAACGTCGGCGGAAAAGTCGCCGGCTGCATCAAGGCAATCGTGGACAAGCTGGAGAAGGGCGAGACCATCGCCAGGCTGGCGTCGTAAGCCGGCTCGCAGGAATTGAGTCAAGACACGCGTCGTTGACAGCCCCGTTGGCAGGTCGCTCGCGAGCGGCCGGGTTAAACGAAGTCATCGGGACTTCGGCTCTCAACACGGTGAAACGAATAGACGCCCCGGCTTGCGTGCCGAGGTCGTCGCAGAAAAGTGAAGGACGTGTAACATGGCAGAAGCACCCGCAAAGGAATTCAGCGCAGCCGTCAAGGACATTGGCGACAAGATCGTCAACCTGTCGGTCAAGGACGCCCAGAGCCTGGCCGACTACCTCAAGGCCGAGTACGGCATTGAGCCGGCCGGCGGTGGCGCAGTGGTGATGGCGGCCGGTGGCGGCGGTGGCGGCGCGGCGGCCGAAGCCGAGGACGCCCCGACGATGTTCGACGTCGTGCTGGCCGACGGCGGCGCGAACAAGATCAACGTCATCAAGGTCGTCCGCGCGGCGACGAACTTGGGTCTGAAGGAAGCCAAGGACATCGTCGACGGCGCCCCGAAGACCATCAAGGAAGGTTTGAGCAAGGAAGACGCCGACAAGCTCAAGAAGGAGCTGGAAGCGGCCGGCGCCAAGGTCGAGCTGAAGGGCAAGGCGTAAGCCGTCCGGCGCGTTTGTTCAATCGATCTGTAGTACGAAGCCCCAGGCAAATGCCTGGGGCTTTTTTTGTAGATTAACGATTCCGTTGCTTCAGTTTGAATCAACGATTCCATAAGCTCAAACGAAGTCAACGGTTCCGTTTCTTCGAGTTGAATCGCCGATTCATGCTCTCAGTCCGCGGAGGGACGCAATGGATCCACGCTGACGATTTCGCGCGGCGACAGGAACACCAGCCACGCTCTCGTCACGCAGCCGGGGAATGTTGCCTCCAGCGCTTCAGCGTAGATCGCCAACTGTCCGCGGTACTGTTGCGCCCGCTCGCGCAGCGCCGCGTCGCTCACTGCGTCGGTCTTGTAATCGACGATCTCCCACCCTTCGCCCGCGTCGAAACAGCAGTCCATGATTCCGCGCACCAACATGCGATCCTCGTCCGCCGACGCGACGCCCCGGGCTTCTCGCGCGAGTTTCGGGTCGTATCGCCCGGCCGGCGCGCTCAACACAAACGGCCACTCGCGCTTCACGCGCGCATCGGCCCGCCGCATTCGCCGCCCAAGATCGGTCGCAAAAAACCACGCCACGCTGTCGAGATCGATCTGCTTCGCGTCGTCTTCGCCGAGCACGCCCGCGCCCAACAACGAGCTCAATTGCCCGCGCAGATCCGCCGAATCACACGGTCGCGTCAGATCGATTCGCTGCAGAAACTCGTGGGTCAGCGTCCCGCGATGCGTCGCGTCCGGCTGCCGCGTCGATTGGGCAAATCGCGGCCCCGGCAAGGCGCGCTCGGTCGTCAGCTTCGCGGCCGAGGTTGTTTCCGTCGGGTGCCAGGCAGTCGTCGGCTCCTGCGGGTCTTCGCGCGTTTCCCATCTTCGCTTGAGCACGCTCGCCGCCGCGACAGCGGGCACGCGCGTGAGCGGTTCGAATGCATAGGGCGTTGCGAGCCGGCGTCGCACCGCAGCCAACACGTCCTCTGCCGCCTGCGCGGCTCCGCCGGCGGTTGAAGCCGCTGGGGCCGGCAGCGCCGCCATCGCAGCCGCTGTTTCAAGGAGCTTCGACGACGCCGCGTGGATCGGCGCGTCGAGCTTCCAATCCACCATCGCGCTGGTCGAATACGTGACGACATCGAACAAGTTTGACGACCCGACTGCCGATCCCGGCGCGGCTTCGCGGTCGGTCAACGCAGTCGCCTCAAATCGAACGCGATCCTTCGGTTGCGCGCAGATCGCCGGCAGCACCCAGTCCAGCATCGTGCCGGCGCTGCGCCGCTCAATCAGCGGCAGCGCACCGGGCAACCCTGCGTACCGCCGTCGCAGGCCGTCGATCGAATCGATGTCTCCGCTGCCGACGAGGATCAATCGCTGTTTTGCGCGGGTCATCGCCACGTACAGCACGCGCAGCTCTTCGGCGAGCGACTCCTCTGTCAGCGAGCGCGCGACGAGCTTGTACGCGATCGTCGGGTACGTGATGTACCGATCCAGATCAACGGCCTTCAGCGCCAATCCCAGGCGTCGATCCATCAACACCGCTTCGCGCGAATCGCCAAAGTTGATCCGCTTGCCCAGTTCGCCGACGATCACAACCGGAAACTCCAGCCCCTTGCTGCGGTGAATGCTCATCACGTGCACGGCGTCGTCGTCGCCGGCCGACACGCTGCCCCGCGCGAGGTCGCGATCGGATTCCTTGATCGCCGCGATGAACTCAAGGAACCGCCGCAGCCCCTGCCGTTGGAATGCGCCGAACTGCCGGGCAAGCTCGTGCAGGCTCACGAGGTTCGCACGGCGCTGCGCGCCATCGCGCAGGCCGCTCACGTATGCGAGGTAGCCCGTTTCGTCGAGAAGTCGCCACACGAGATCGGCGGGCGTCGCCTGCCGCGAACGATCTCGCCATGTATGAATTGTTTGCAGGAATCGGGCAACACGCCCGGCTCGCTCCGAATCGTCGCCCTGTTCAGCGTATCGCACCACGCACTCGTGAAAAGCCGACTCGCGCGAGGCTGATCGGATCATTGCCAGATCGTCGTCATTGAACGGCTCGCCCAACAGCGGGCCGCGCATCACCGCCGCCAGCGGGATGTCCTGCCGCGCGTTGTCCAGCAGCGCCAGAAACGCCAGCACGTCACGAACCTCGAGTGCTTCGAGCAGCCCGCGATCCGACTCGCTGCGTACCGGAATGCCCCGCCGCGCCAGCGTGCGCACGAGCGCGCCGGCCCGCGGCTGCAGCGAGCGCAGCAACACGACGATGTCACGATAGCGCACACCCTCCGCCGCCAACGCGGCGATGCGATCTGCGATGGCATACGCCTCGCGCTCAATCTGGAGCCAGTCCTCGGCCTCGCCGCCCGATTGCGACCCATCGGAGTCGCCCGCGTCGCCGCTCGATTCACCGCCCGCCGGCTCGGCCGTTCCATCGCCGCGACGCGATGCTTCGATCAGGTGCAACTCGACGGGGGTCAACTCGTCGGCATCGGTGCGCTCGATGCGGCCGGGTTTCAGCCGCGCGCGATCGTCATACTCAATCTCGCCCAAGTCCTTCGCCATGATCTTCTCGAACACGGCGTTGATCGCCTCCAGAACCGCCGGCCGACTGCGGAAATTCTCGACGAGATCGATCCGCCGTCCGCGATCGTCCACGCCCGAGCCGTAAGCCTCGGCGCGGCGAAGAAAAAGCCGCGGCTCGGCGAGGCGGAAGCGATAGATGCTCTGCTTTACGTCGCCAACGCAGAAAAGATTGCCCGGCCGCCCCGCGTCGTCCTCGCGGCTGACGAGCCGAATGATTTCCGCCTGCACCGGGTTGATGTCCTGAAACTCATCGACGAGCACGTGCTCGAAGCGATCGCGCAACCGCCGGGCGACGCCGGCCGAATCATTGCGAAGCAAGTCCAACATGCAACGCTCGAGGTCGGCGAAGTCGATCGCGGCAAGATGGCGCTTCGCGGTCGCGTAAGCCTCCCGCGCCTCGCGCGCGACGGCGAACAGTGTCTGGATATGCGGCGCGATCCGCGCGAGTCCCGCCTTCGCCTGCGCCCGGTCCAGGCCGCCGAAGTCCCGCCGCAGCCGCCCGGTGAAACTGCGCTCCTTGATGGCTTGCAATTCGTCGCGCAACGGTTCGAGGACCAGCAGCGCCTCGCTCGATGCATCTTTTGTCCATCGCTTGAAGTCCAGCCGGCCGAACTTGAAATTTGAAATCTCACCGATCAAGCCATCCAGTATCGCGCCATCGGGTGACGGCTGTGAAGCCGCTCGCTGCCAGGCATTCACAGATTGTCCATACGGCTCGATCCACTCCAGCAGCTTGTTCACGGCGGCTTCCGCCATCGGTCGCGCGGCAACCAGTCGTGCGCTGATCGCCATGACCTGGCCCGATTGCTCGGCCAACTCCGTTTGCAGCGCGGCCAGCCAGTCCTGCTGCCACGCCGCGCCGTCCGCGTCATAGCGTGCCATCGATTCGGCACACCATGCATCCGGATCGGGCACCGACGCGAGAAACGCATTCAATCGTTCCACGGCATCGAGCAATCGCCGGTCCCCCGCGCTGCCGTACGCGCCCAGCAACTCCAGCACGGCCTCCCCCGCCGAGCCCTCGGCCGTCGCCAGGCCGTCCAGCGTCTGCTTGGCCGTCTCGCGCCGGAGCATGGCCGATTCGTTCTCGTCCAGAAGCGTCGCCTGCGGCTCCAGGTCGACCGCTGCGAAATGTCGATTCAGCGTGCGCCGGCAGAAACTATGAAGCGTCGAGATCGCCGCTGTATCCAGCAACGCGAGCTGCCGCCCGACCCACGCGCTGCCCGATTCGCGCCCGAGCCGCTCGCGCAGCGCCTTTCCGATCCGCTCGCGCATCTCCGCCGCCGCCGCGTCGGTGAACGTCACGACCAGAAACCGCTCCACGCCACACCGCGCCGCCTCATCGGCCATCAATCGCGCACAGCGCTCGGCCAGCACAGCCGTCTTGCCGCTGCCGGCTCCGGCGGACACGAGCACGTTCGCGCCGACCGTCTCGATGGCCGCTCGCTGCGAGGGCGTCCAGCGAATCTCGCTCATGCGTCGCCCCCTTTCGTGCGGCGCTTTCGAGCCGGCGCGGCCTTGTCCCCCGGCGGAGCACCCTCCCCGCTCGTGCCTCCAATCTGCTGGAGAATTTCCTCACGCCGCATGGGAAGCAGTCGGCGTGCAAACCGCGCTGCGTGCTCGATCCGGCAAACGGAGGCGTAGTCACAGTGCGCGCAAGGTGATTTCGTGCCCAGCAGGTAAGGCGAGACGGCAATCTCCCCCGCGATCCACGCCTCACACAATTCCGTCATCTTCTCTCGAACAAAATCCAGCAGCGGCGCCATGACGCCGCTCGTGACGACATCTGTCCGATTAATATCGCCCGCCGTTCCCTCTTTGGTGACCTGCACGGAGAAAACAGCGCTTCGCCCTTCGGCCGATTCGCTGTCCAGTTCACCGATCCAGTCGAAATCGATGATGCCGCGCGGGCCGAAGCCGCTGAAGGGGTCCTTCTTCGATTCTGCACCAGGCGAGTCCACGCTCGTCAGCGGCGAAAGCAGCGGCAGATAAAACGCCCCGCCGGGAATCACGCGCGCGCCGGCGATGCGCTCGCCGTGATCGCGCAGCACAAGCAGATACGCCGCCAGTTGCAACGCCAGCCCGTGCCAGAGTTCGTCCAGCGCCAGCCGTTTCGCTTTCGTCGAGCGCTTGTAGTCATACACGACACCCACCGTCCCGCGCGGCGACTGAACGAGGTCAATCCGATCAATCACGCCGCGAAGCAGCACCTTCGCACCGCCCTTGAGGGTCAGTTCCAGCGCCGGCAGCGGCTCGGGCCGGTTCGCTTCGCCCGCGCGGTTCGACAATCCGAATTTCTGCTCCAGCCGCGCCGGCATCAATCGGGTTCGACCGACCGTTCGACGCTGGCCCTCGACGGCCGCGGGCAACTCGCGACGGCCGCGCCACGTCGCCAGCTTTTGCTGCGGCGCATCCATTCGCATCTGCTCGGCATAGCGGCTGACCGCCTGTTCGCAGAGCGCCGACACGCGCTGCGTGACATCGCCGGGGTCCAACTGCCCCAGCGCGCGACCCTCGCCGCGCAACCCCTCGACAAACTCTTCCATCACGGTGTGATACAAACGGCCCAGGTCCAGCGCGCTGATCTCGTGCTCCATGCGCTTTTCCATGTTCAAACCGCGCGCCGCGAAGTGCCGGAACGGGCACGCCGCCATCGTCTCCAGTGCATAGACGTTAGTCTCATACGGCGCACGCCACAGCGCCCGAGCCGCCCCGGAACCAAGCCGCGCGATCTCCAACGGCCGCAGCGCCGTCAGCGCCCGCTTCGCCTCGCCGCGCAGCGCGTCATCGGCCCGCACCCACTCATACATCGCCCGCCACGTTTCGACATCCGGCGATGTTAGTCTCTGCTCACACAGCGCACGAACCTGCTCCGCAACCGCGCCCGCCAGTTCCCTCGACGTAGACAGATCCGCCGCGCTGAATCCATCAATCGACTCCTCCACCGTTTCGGGCAGCACCGCGCGAAGCTCCTCCCAGAACGGCGACGGCCGAAGCGATCGACCCTTCTCATCGCTGCGCGGGCAGCTCACCCACAATCGTTCGCTCGCGCGCGTCAGGGCGATGTACGCCAGCGATCGCTCGTCGAGCGCCCGCCGCTGCGAATTCATCGCCAGTTCCAGGCCGCATGCAGCCAGCGATGCCCGTTCTTCATCGCCAAGCACGTCGTCTTCACTGATCCGCGCCGGGAAGTCCGCCTCGCTCATTCCCAGCAGAAGCACGGCACGGACAGGCGGATGGCGGCTGCGCTCGATCGCGCTGACCAGCACCTGATCGAGCGTCGAGGGCGCGAGCGCCAGCGTGAATTCGCTCAAGCCTGCCTCGACGCACTCGCGGAACTGCCGCGCGGTCATCAGGTCATCGCCCAGCGCCTCATGCAGTTCTTCCAACAGGCCCACGACGCTGGTCCATGCCTGCTCATGCTCGGCCGCCGTGTCATGATCGCCTCGCGCAGCGGCTGCCTCGCGCCACGCCGCCAGCCGCGCTCCCACTTCCATTCGCTCCAGCATCGACCACAGCCGCTCCAGCCAGGTCGCCGTCTTCGGATGCGCCCCCGCCGCGCCGGGCAGCCAGTCGCCGACGAGTTCCAACACCGCCGCGCGCAAGCCATTGAGCCGTGCGAGCGCGTCGGATTCCGCTCGCGACAAATTGTCGCCGGCGCCGCCGCCGCGCGGCGAGAATGCCCACGGCTCCCGCCAACTCGTCGAATCAATCAATCCATACGCGAGGACGTAATTCTCCAGCTCGTCGGACTCGTCATCGGTGACGCGCGTCAAACCCGACTTGAGAACATCCAGCACAGCCGGACCGAACCCGCGCGGCACGTGCATCGCTAGTGCCCCGCGCAACAATCGAATCAGCGCATGCGGATGCGTCGGCCGCCGGCGATCCATGAAGTACGGGATGCCGTGCGCCGTCAGCGCCGCCGACAACAAGTCGTGATACGGCTCCAAGTCGCGCACGATGATCGCGATGTCGCGATAGCGCAGCCCACCGGCCGGCCTTCGCACCAGGTCGACCATCGCCTTCACCGCCGCCTGCACTTCCGTCCGGCGGTCCGGAGTCAAGACAAGCCGCACGGCCGGATCAGCAGGCCGCGCACCCTCCGGCATCAAGACGGACTTGGCTTCCTTCGGCTCGCGCGCCGGGCCGACCGCGAAGAGGCTGCGCTCCAACCGAGCCAGCCACGGCGACTTCGCGAAGCGCGGAAATACACCTGGTGACAGAAGCAGCGGCGAATCAACCGCAACACCGGCATCGATCATCGCGTGGCGTACGCCATGCCACGTTCGCTCCATCCGCGCGAAGAGGCCCAGTTCGTCCGGCGCATCGGCCGCGTCCCATGCCGACTCGCCCGCGGGGTCCAGCAGCAGCGCCAGTTCCATTTGCGACGCCTGCCGCGCGAGTGACACCAGCATCCGCACCTGTTGACGCGTCAGCCCGGCAAATCCATCGACCCAGACCATAGCACCATTCAGCCAGTCCGAACGCTCCAGTCGCAGCCGCGCGAGGTCCAACACGCCTTCGGGATCCACGCGCGTGCTGCCGAGGTACTCCAGGTAGTCGCGATACAACACGGCCAAGTCGTGCAGACGCCGCGCCGATGGCTCGCCATCCGACTCCGCGCGACGAGCGGCTTCGTCCAACTGATCGACCGTCGCCGCTTCCTGAAGCAGTTCCGTCACGCCGCGCGACACGGCGGCAATGAAACCCGGCCGGTCGGCCACGCGATCAAACTCGCGCCACTGACCTCGCCGTCGGCCCAGCAATCGGCGCAGCGCCGCCTGCCGCCCGCTCGGCGAAAGCACCACCGGCGCGGGCCCCGTCAACTCGTTCAGAATGCGATGTGCAAGGCGGCGAAAACTCAACACTTCGCATCGGCCCAGCACCAGCGCGCCTGCCATCGCCAGCAGCCCGCGCTCCATCTGAAGCGCCGCCTGCTCGGGCACGAGCATCACCAGGCGCGGACCATCCGCGATGCTGTGCGCGAGGTGCTCGCACAACCGACGCTGGCACGCAAAGGTCTTGCCCGACCCGGCACGGCCGGCGATGAGGCGAATCGACATGGCCGGTTTCCCGAGAGTTTTCCTTCCCTGCTCGCTCCAGTAGAAAGCAGGCGGCGAAGGTTGGCAACCGCGACGGGCGGCGCGCGTCCCGCAGCATCGCGGACGACGGCGCAGCACTTGGAGTGCGGTGCTGCGATGCCGTGCTGATCGGGTACAATCGCCGCGCTGTCGCCCGGAGCAACCGACCGTGAACGCCGCGCCGCACCTGCTCGCCGAATCCGCCGACTGGATGGCCGTCCTGCTGCGCTACAAGACATTTGCCGCGCTGTTCGTCGCCGCCACGATTGCTTCGGCCGTCGCCACGCCGCTGTACATCCTGTTCGCGGCGCGCCTCGGATGGGTCGATCGCCCCGCCGGTCGCAAGCAACACGAGAAAGCCACGCCGACCATGGGCGGGCTGGTCATCTTCGCGGTCGTCTTCGCCGGTGCGGCTGCCGCCACGATGCTGACCAACCGCGTCGGCCTGATGCTCGCCGAAAAGCGATTCTATCTCTATGGCTTGGCCGCCTGCACGGCGTGCATGATCTGCCTGGGCATCATCGACGACCGCCACCCGGTTCGGCCGCGCGTCAAGCTGCTTGTTCAGACAGTTGTCGCCATCGCCGCCGTCGCCCTGGGCTTTCGCATGGAGGCGCTCACGGTGCCCGGTGTCGGTTCCCTCCAGCTGCACGCCGTCGTCGCCGCGCCGTTGAGCCTGCTTTGGATCGTCGGCATCACCAACGCCGTGAACCTGACCGACGGGCTGGACGGCCTCGCCGCGGGCGTCTGCTTCCTTGCCGCGGCAGTCAATGCGCTCGTGGCGATCTGGCTCGAGAACTACTACATGAGCGTAATGATGCTGCTGCTGGCCGGGGCGCTGCTCGGCTTCCTCCGCTGGAACTTTCACCCGGCGCGCGTCTTTCTCGGCGACACCGGCTCGCTGGCTCTGGGCATGTTTCTCGCGCTGGCGTCGCTGCACTCGGCACAGAAGGCACACACCGTTGTGTTGATCCTCGTGCCGCTCTTCGCACTGGGCTACCCCATCTTTGACACGCTCCTGGCCATCACGCGGCGCATGGTGCGCGGGCAGCCGCTTTTCGCATCCGACCGCGATCATATTCACCATCGCCTGCTGGATCGCACGCGCAGTCCGTCGGCGGCGGCAATCCAAATTTACGCCGGCTCGGCCGTGCTCGCCCTGCTTTGCATCGCCGCCATGACGACCAATTTCCTCGTCGTCGGCCTTGCCGTAACAGCGGTCCTGGGACTGGCCGTTTTCTGCGCGCGCGTGCTGGGCTACCTTGAATGGGGCGGCTGGGCGGCAAAGTGGTCCGGTCGCGGTGAGACGCAACTGCTCCACGCAGCGGCGCAGCACACGCGATTGCGAATCGCCGCAGCGAAGTCGGTGCCGGATGTGCTCGGCGCGTTCGCGCTCGTCGCTCCGGAAACATCGCTGCGCGAATTGCAGGCCGACCTGCCGCACGAACATGAAACGGTCATGTTCAACTCCGCCGATCCAGCGACCGCGGAGGTCCGGCTGCAAATCGCGGCGCACGATGCCACGCTCACGCTCGTGCTGGACGGATCAAAGCCGCTCGACGCCGAGCATCGACAGATCCTTGAGGAGCTGGCGCACGCGGCGGCCGAGCGCCTCGCCGAACTTCGCATGGCGTTTCCCGAAGATGCGCCCGCTGCCCATCGCCCGGCCCCCAACACGTGACCGACACACGACACATCCTCTACGTCACGGAGTTCTTCGCGCCCGACCTGTGCGCGACAGCCGTCGTCGCCGCCGATCACCTCGCGCAGCTCGCCGCGCTGCGACCCGACTGGCAGTTCACCGTCCTCACGGGGAATCGCGCCTGGCACGATCCGACGATTGTTCATCCGCCGCGCGAACGGATCGGCTGTGTGGATGTCATTCGAGTGGCACGCCCATCACTAGGCAGCCGCTCGCTGCTGGATCGCGCCCGGGGTTTCGCCGCGTTCTATCTTCGCGCGCTGGCCGCCGCGCGCGACCTGCGTCGCGTCGATCTCGTCATCGGCTCGACCGCGCCGCCATTGGGAGGCCGCATCGCGCGGAAGATCGCCGAGCGGCGAGGCTGTCCTTTCATCTACAAAGTGTACGACCTTTATCCTGACACGGCTGTCGCCCTCGGACGCCTGGGTGAACATTCGCTTGTCGCGCGGGCGTGGCGACGAGACGACACGCGCACGATGCGCGAAGCGGCCGCCGTCGTATGCATCGCGCGCGGCATGGAGGATCGGCTGCGAAGGACGCGCCGCCTGGACTCGCCGAAATTGCTCACCATCCACGACGGATACGACGCGGCACGCATCGCCTGCGGCCCTATGACGCCGTCGCACGCACAGCCGCCAACCGGCGAAAGTGCTCCAGCACACCGGCCATTGATCGTCCAATATGCCGGCAACATGGGCCTGTCCCATCCATTCGGCACGATCCTCGACGCGGTGAAGCGACTCGCCGCCGACTCGCGCATTCGATTCCAGTTCATCGGCGCGGGGCCGGCGCGCGGCGAACTGGCTGGTGACCTGCCACCCAACGCGGAATTGCTGCCGTTTCAGCCCGATGACCGCTTTGCGCACCTGCTGAACGAATCAGATGTTTGTCTTGTCACGCAGCACACCGACCTTTTCGATCACGCCCTTCCCTACAAAGTGTATGCGATCCTCGCTGCCGGCAAACCGCTTGTCTTCGTCGGCAATCCGCAAAGCGAAATCGCCGATTGGCTTCGCACGGCCGACTGCGGCATCGCCGTTCCGCAGGGCGACGGCGCGACGCTGGCCGACGCAATCGCTTCGTTGAAGCCCGACGCCTCGCGCCGGGCGGAAATGGGCCGCCGCGCCCGCGCGCTGTTTGAAGAGCGTTTCCACGTCACCGCCGCCGCCGGCAAGTGGGCCGCCCTGCTCGATGGCGTACTGAACGAGCATCAATCGCCCGGAAAGGCGTGATAGAACGCATTAGAGACTCCTGAACAGCCCCATGTTGCAACGCTTCTTCCGAGCCGCGACCGTCAGGGAGCGCCGAGAGACGTTTCGAATCTGAACTGTCCTGCCTATGCGAGCAGTCGTTTCTCGTTGAGCCTCGCGCGGCGCTCCCTCACGGTCGCGGCTCGGCTATTCCGATGCCTCCATTTGAAATTGCAGCAAGCCGCCCCCTAGAATGCCGCCAAGGATGCCCCCGGCCATGCCCCATTTTCAAGATCGCTTCGTGAAGACCGGCTGCCCCGCATTGCTCGCCCTGGTCATCGCGACGGCATGCAGCTTCGCGGGCGACGGCATCGCGCCACCGGCAACCCAACCCACAACCTCCGCGCCGTCAACGCAACCAGCCGATGCCGCCACGTCAGGCGACCCGGTCGCCGACGAGATTCTCGACCGACTCGACGCGCGCGGCGAAACCATCAAGGGCCTCGCCTGCAAAGTCATCTACCGGTACGTCACCGTCTTCCCCGCCGAGAGCGTGCAGCAGAAAGACGGCACGCTGCTTTTCGCCAAGGCCGACCCGAACGCGCGGTTCCTGATCCACTTCACGAAGCTCTCCGCCGATGGCATCGAGCGCGAGACGGGTGAGTACTGGGCCTTTGACGGCCGCTGGTTAACCGAGCGCAACGACAAAAGCCGCACGATCATCAAACGTGAAATCGCCGCACCCGGCGAGCGCAAGGACCCGTTCAAGCTTGGCCAGGGGCCGTTCCCCCTGCCTCTGGGGCAGAAGCGCCGGGACATCCTTGAGAACTTCACCGTCCGGCTGGAGAAGTTCACCCTGGGCGATCCGCGCGGCAGCGACCACTTGCACTGCGTCCCGAAGCCGGGCACACCGCTCGCCAGAAAATATACTAGAGTCGATATCTACGTCGATCGCGCCGCCGGCCTGCCGGTCCGAATCGTCACCGAGCGCGTCAGCGACGCCAACCGGATCGAAGTTGACTTCAAGTCCATCGACACGAACGAAGCCCCCGCCGCCTCGCGCTTCAGCATCGACGAGCCGAAGGATTATGATGTGTCGGTCGAGCCGCTCGAATCGGCCGACGCCGCCGGAGTGCTGCCATGACGCGACCGGGAACCGTTCGCTTTGCGCTCATCTGCCTGCCGGTTGCGCTCGCCGCCGTCATCGCACTGCCCGCCTGCGACTACATCCCGCGCGGCTCGACCCAGAAGAACGACCTCGCCGCGCTGCGAACCGTGACCATCACCGTCACCGGCAAGAAATCCTACAACGCCTGGGTCGCCGAGACACAGGATACGCAAATGCTGGGACTCATGAACGTCACCGACGCCGAGCTCACGGCCGACCGCGCGATGATCTTCGCCTTCGACCGCGACGAGTATCGCTCGTTCTGGATGCGAAACACGATCATCCCGCTCGACATCGCTTACATCCGCTCCGACGGCACGATTGTGAAGACGTACACGATGGAGCCGCTCAACGAGATCGGGTATCACTCGATTGAGCCGGCCCGTTTCGCACTCGAGGTCCGCGCCGGGCAGTTCGCCGAGCTTGGCATCAAGCCCGGCGACCATGTTGAAATCCCACCCGATCTGCTCGATTAGGCCCGCGTTTCTATCGGGCGTTGCGACGCTCCCGGTTCCTCGCCGATTCACGACTTCTCACAGCGAATGGTGCGGCCTCACGCGGCCGAAGTAATCTCGCGGCTCGGCCGCCTCGCACCATGATCACCGCCAAGACACCCACTCTCGATGCGCCGGCCAAACCCGGCCCAAGGTTCGACCCCACAGGCCGGCCGCGCGTCGCCGTGGAGTTGATCAACCCGATCCGTGCTGAAGTGCCATCACTCGCGGTACTCGCGGACGACGAAACGTTCGAATTGACGGTGGCATCGCCGCGCATGGAACAACCGGCGAACGCCAGCCCGTCCGGCGCAGGCCGTCCGGCGGACGAATTACGCAATCCTCCGCCCGTCGCGATCATCGTAGATCCTGCGCTGGCCGGGGCGGTGAATGAGACCGAGTTGAATGAAGTGCTCGCGACAGCGAGTCAGCACGGCCAGTCGGTGCTTATCCTGACGCGACGCCCGGCGCGATTCAATCTTCCCACACCCTGCTGCGTCGCGCTCTCACCGGATGACTCTATGGAGCTCGTACGCGGGGCGCTGCGGGGCCTGGCGGCGTCCGCCGATGCGCTCGCGCAGATGCAGTCCGAACGCCAGCGCATCCAGCACGTCGGGGAAAGCGTGCGAGACTACTTCGCGGCGATGGATTGTGAATTGCGACTCGCCTCGCGCTTGCAGCAGGAATTCCTTCCGCGCAGCGGGCAACGATTCGGCCCGGCCGTCTTCCACACGCTCTTTCGCCCCGCCAACTGGGTCAGCGGCGATGTGTTCGACATCGTGCGGCTCGATGAAGAGCATGTGGCGTTCTACCTCGCCGATGCCATGGGGCACGGCGTCGCGGCCGGGCTGCTCACGATGTACGTCCGTCAGTCGATCCGGCCCAAGCGCATCCTCGTCTCCGGCTACGAGATCATTCCACCCGGCGAGGTGCTCGGCATGCTCAACGACCGCTTCTGCGATCAGAAGCTGCCCGAGCCGCACTTCATCACGGCCATCTACGCGCTCTTCAACATGGAAACGCTGCAACTGGACTACGCCGTCGCCGGCCACCCACCCGCGCTGCGAATCCGACCCGGAGGCGACATCTCCGAACTGCCGGGCGAAGGCTCGCTTGTCGGCCTCGGCTATGGCCAGACATTTGTCGCGCAAAGCGTCCAGCTTAACCGCGGCGACCGCCTCGTCGTCTACAGCGACGGCATCGAGCCGGCGATCATCACCGAACGACACCCCGCGCCACGGACGCCCTGCTGGACTGAGGCCGCGCCCGAATTGCTCCAGCTCCCGGCGGATCAACTCATCCCGCGGCTCTTCGACGCGGTCGACCGCACGCCGGGCAGTCTCCGCCACGCGGACGATGTCTCGGCCATCGTGCTCGATATCGACCCCTGAAACCGGCGGACGTTTCGCCGCTGCGACCCTTCGCGACATGCTACAATAAGCATCGAGAGGGGTTTCCGTGCGCTCGCCGGTTTACTTGCTGCTTGTCGCCGCGATGACCGCGCTGCACGCGGGCTGCGGCGTCGCGCCGGCTGCATCCATCTCCGGCTCGTTTAACAACGTCGGTAACGACACCGTCCCGCGATTCTTCCACAAAGCCACGCGCCTGCAAAGCGGTCGCGTGCTTGTCACCGGCGGCATGACGCTGCAACTCTTTCCGCCCTCGCTCATCTCGCTCAATCGTATCGCCACCTACGACCCCATCGCGCAGACGTTCTCCGACTCGTTCACGCCGACCGGCGGCGGACCGGCAACGAATCCGCTCCTCGCCACCGCGCGCAGCAGCCATACGCAAACGACCCTTCTCGACGGGCGCGTGCTCATCACCGGCGGGCACACCGGCGCCAACGGCACGAACCCCGGCGCGGCGGTCGCATCGGTTGAAATCTTCAATCCAATGACGGGCGCTGTTTCAGCCGGTCCCGCCATGGCCATCCCCCGCGCCATGCACACCGATACGCTGCTCGCGGACGGCCGCGTCGTCGTCTGCGGTGGCGGCAGCAGCACGTGGCAGGTGTTCGACCCCGCGACCGACAGTTGGTCGCCCCAATTCTCCCTTGCTCACTCGCGCATCAGCCATGCGGCGGTGCGGCTGGCGGACTTTCGCGGGCCGGGGCTGGACAGCGTGCTGCTCATCGGCGGCGGCGGCAGCGGACCGGCGACGATGGAGACGCTTGACCCTGACGCGGGCACGACGAGTCTCGCATCGTCAACACTCAACGTCGGCGTTGATGATCTCGGTGCGGCCGCGCTACCCGACGGGACGGTGCTGATCGTAGGCGGACAGAGCATCGCCACCGGCAACACCGTCAACCTCGCCTACCGCTACAACCCCGCGACCGACACACTTGTCTCGATTGACCCGCTGCCCAACCGCCCGAACGGCCTCTCCGACCATGCGGTGATTGCGATGGGTCGCTACGTCGCCCTCTTCGGCGGCGAGCAGGAGATTAGCGGCACCGACACGGAGCTGGACTACTGCGCAATCTTCGACTCCGCGAAGAACACGTGGCCCTTCACGGCGGCGATGAACCGTGTGCATGACGACTTCCCAGCGGTGCAGCTTGAAGATGGGTCGATCTTGCTGGTCGGCGGCGGCGCGCCGCTCTTCGGCAACGAGGCCCCCACGAATCTCGTCGAAGTCTTCGTGCCAATCCTCCCGCAGCCGGGCGACCTCAACGGCGACGGCGCGATCAACGAACTGGACATCCCCTTCTTTGTGTCCGTGCTCATCGCCCCCGAGACGGCAACCGCCAAGCAATCCACCGCCGCCGACCTCAACGATGACGACGCGCTGGATGGCCAGGACGTGCCGCTGTTTGTCGCGGTGTTGACGGATCGCTAAAATAGGTGGATCGAAGGGGCCAACCCAGCTTCGTAGGGTGGGCATCGCCCACCAATAAGCGTGGAACGTTTGATGCCAACGAACATGATCGAATCCCGCGTTCATCGCATCTTGAGGCGAATGGAGCGGTACCGCCCGGCTCGGCCGGAAGACGCGGATCGACTCGGACTGACCACGCTCCTGGAGCAGGGAGAGCGGCTGATCGGGATGTATCTCAACCCGCCGGGTCCTATCACGGACGAGGTTGCAGTAACAACCGAACGGATATTTCTCCATCGGCCGGGGTTGGAGCCGCAGCACTTCAAGTATTGCGATATTCAGGACCTGTCCATGGGAGAGGAGGAGAAAGCTTCGCGATCCGTCACGGTCACGCTAAAGGATGGCAGCGTCATTGTGGTTGACTTCGCCGGCGGCGAGGGGAAGCTTCGAGATAGTCTCTCGTTCCTGCATTTCTTGAGTAGGGCCAAGGACGACATTCAGTTGGGAAACACCATTACTGAACGAAGCGATGCAAAGTGAGTAGCATCTCTGCGATCACGCATGTCGGCGCGGTACCTTCGGAGCGGATTCGGCTTTCCAGAGAACATGCACTCGAAATGTGTGAGATAGACTCGATGGTTCGAAGCAGGTTCCACGCCCTGCTCGAACGACCAATCCTACGAAACGCCACCAGCCTTGTCCGAGCCGCCGCAGTCATGCGGCGGAATGAGTATGCTTTAACCCATCGAGTGAGTTCATTCGCGCCAGATTGCCGGATTATTGCGTTTGCGCAAGCTGCCAGATTACGCATTCCGGGTCATTACTGACCCGGCTCGGACGAACGCTGGTCCCCCCACGGCGAGCAGGCTTGGCCCGGCTCGGAAGCTAAATCGCGCGACGGTTCGAAACGTTCGGATCGCAGGCAAAGAGAGTAGCCCCCCGCCCGATAACACACCATGGAATCCCCCTAAAGTCCACCTGCAAACGCACGCTCCCGTCGTGATCCCCTTTGACCGGCCGCACTTGCACCTCAAGCGCGTTGCCGGACCGTCCGAAATTCTTTCGGCGGACGGTCCCGGCTCATTTCGCCGCCGAATCGCGGACCGCACCCCTGGCGACGGAATACAATGAGCATCCGCCTTTCTCGCACAGGGGCTGACCAGGGCGACCCGCCGCAGCGGGCCGACCGAATGGGGAGCATCATGTCCAAACGTGCGACGGTACTCTGTCTTCTGGGCGGTCTTGCGCTGTCGCTCGGCATGACGGCCGACGGCTGCAACGGCGGCGGCCTGCTGAACTTTCGCGGCCCGCCGGCGATCATCCCCAGCGTGCCCGATGGCGACACCTTCACGCGCACGCTCACCGTCGATCTGCGCGCCTACCCCGAGACGCATCGCATCAACTGGGACTTCGGCGACGGCGGCACGCTCAACAACATGACCGTCGCCACCGGCCGCACCGTGAGCCATCAATACACCAACAACGGCGTCTTCAACGTGCGCGTGCATTTATTCAGCGCGGCCGACCCGATCAGCGGCACGCAATCGGCTCTGCTGGGGACGGGGTCGATCCCGGTGGAGGTCCGCGGGCCGAACGTCGCGCCGACGGCGGCGTTTGTCTTCACCGACGTGCGCGACAGCCAGGACAATCTCCTGCCGCTTTCGCGCCGATTCAACGCATCCAACAGCCGCGACCCGGACGGCGTGATTGAGTCGTTCGCGTGGGATTTCGGCGACGGCTCGGCCGACACGGGCAGCAACATCGTCCACGAGTTTCCGCGCAGCGGACGATTCGTCGTGCGGCTGACCGTTCGCGACGATCGGGGCGCGACGGCGAACGTCACGCGCACCGTGCTGATCAACGCTTTGCCGACGGCGGTGTTCACTTTTACGCAAGACCCGAACAACGCGCTGCGGTTTAATTTCGACGCGACCGGCAGCACCGACAGCGACGGCAACCTTGTGCGGTTTGAGTGGGACTTTGCCGACGGTCAGACCGGCGAGGGCGCGACCATCAGCCATACCTATGCCGAACCGGACGACTACAACGTGCGGTTGACCGTGACGGATGAGCTGGGAGCGTCGACGTCCACCACACGGCTGGTCGATGTCGTCGGCACGGATGTCTTCGTGCGATCGCTCGATCCGAACTTCGGCGTCGTAGGCGGGAACCTGACGGGCGTCGCGGTGACGGGCGAGAACTTCGCCACGGGCGCCAGCGTTCGCCTGACACAGGGCGGCACGACGCTCGACGGGGTGAACGTCAACGTCGAGAGGCCGACGTCTCTGACGTTTGACGTGGATCTGCGCGGCGTGCCGCTCGGTGATTACGACGTCAGGGTGACCAACCCCGACGCAGCGTCCGATGTACTCACCAACGGATTCCGTGTCGTAACAGCCAATCGCGTGCGCCTCTCAACGACGCTGGGCGACGTCGTGTTTGAGCTGGTCGATGACGCACCCATCACAACGGACAATTTCCTCCAATACGTCACCGCCGGCTTCTACAACGGAACGATCTTCCATCGCGTCGTGCCGGGCTTCGTCGTGCAGGGCGGTGGATTCCTGCCCGGCAACGTCCAGCCGACCGGAATTCGTCCGCCGATTCAAAACGAGTTCAGCCCCGACCGCAGCAACGTGCGCGCCACCGTCGCCATGGCCAAGCTCGGCGGCGATCCAAACTCCGCCACGAGCCAGTTCTTTGTGAACCTCGCCGACAATTCCTCGAATCTCGACAATCAGAACGGCGGCTTCACGGTCTTCGCCCGGGTGGTCGAGGGGATGGACGTGGTTGATGCCATCGCGGCGGTGCCGCTCAACGGTGAGCAACCCGTCACCGACGTGATTGTGACATTTGCCCGACGTGAATAGCCGCAACGGCGGCACGGCTCGCGCGGCCCTACGGCGTCGGCGGCATCATGCCCGGCTGCCAGGCCAACGGAGCGGATTCAGGCCGCGGCGAAAGTGGAACATCGCGATCCGCGATGATCGGTACGTCAATCACCGGCCACTCCGCGTCGGTTGTCTCAAAGCGAATGATCTCGCCCCAGGGCGGCGGGACCCATTGCGGCCCCGGCAGCCTTAGAATGGCCCGCCATTCATTCGGCAGCGTCGGATCGCGCGGCAGCATGCGCAGATCGAAGTTATCCCCACTGGCAAACAACCCGGTGATTTCAAACGGGCGGCTGCCGTCGTGTCGGATGGTGATCCGCCGCTCCAGCACCGACGCGCGATTGGGATTGACGACGATCAGGTTCGGACGCACTTCGATCCGCCCGACGACTTCGACCGACACCGGTATCGAGAACCGTTCAAATCCCTGCAAGTTAGTCTGGAGTGAAATCATCGCCTCGGTTATGCCCTCGCCGAAGGGCGGGCTGCCGTCGATCGTCAGTTCGTATTCCTCGCCTTCGATCGTGCTCTTCAACGAGGCGCTGAAGCGCGAATTCTCCGGGAACATCGGCAGCAGGGTCAGGAACAGCGGCGCGCCGGAGGTGTTGCGAATGCGCAGGATGCGCTTCAGCGGCACGTCGCCACGTTTCATCTTCCCGAACAACCCCAGCATGCCGCGAACCGGCCCAAGGGTCGTCGCGTCGCCGCCGCCGGGCAGCGATGAGTCGTAAATCACTTCCTGTACCGCCGGCATGCGCACCTCGCCGCGCATCTCCATCACGATGTAGGGCTGCTGCGGATCGTTCGTCACGAGCGTCATGCTCTCCAGGAACGGCCCAGTGCGGTTGGCAAGGTTGACATGAAACCGAACCGAGGTGCCGCGATTGGGCAGGACGCGCGCCGCGAGCCGCTCCGTCGTCACGCAGTAACACGACGGCTTCATCTCGTAGATTTCCAACGGCTCGGGGCCGTTGTTCTTCAGCAGGAACGTGTGCGATCGACGCTGACCCGACCACGCCAGACCGAAGTCACTGGAGTTTTCATCCAGCTCCCACCAGGCGCCTTTGAGCGTCTCCGCGCGGCGCAAGTTCGGATTCGGCTGCGACGTGGGTGACACTTTCGAGTCACCTGCCGCCGGCGTTCCGGCGGGCACGCCGTTCGCGGGCGCGGCGGAATTGGATGCGGGCGAACTTCCCGCTGCCTTGCTCGGGTCGGACGAAGAGTCCGCCGGCTTGTCGCACGCTCCGAAGAATGCAATTAGGGCCAGAAGGCAGCCCGCGGCGCGGTGCATGGTCAGCGACCTCTTCCCGCGGTGCGCGATCGCTTCGACCGGCTGCGCGATGAACCGCCGGACGACGCGGCGCGCGACGACGCCGTCGCCTTCTTCAGCGATCTGCGGCCGCTGAAGTGAGCCAGTGCCTGCCGAATGATCTTGACGGCCAGATCGGCCTCCGACTCCGCCTCGAAGCTGAACATGCCGGCGTATTGCTTGCCGACGACCTGCGCCACGAAGAAATTGATGTTGATCCCTGCGTCCGCGAGGCTCGCCGCGATGTGCCGGCCCAGGCCCGGCTTGTTCGCGCCCATCACGCTCACGCACGGATAACCCGAACTCGTGAACCCGGCCTGCCGCGCCGCACGCTTGGCGGCCGCGCCGTCCACCGGCGACACTTCCACCGACGCGCGCGACTTGTCCTGCGTGCTGTATCCCATCACGAGGCCCAGGTCCACGCCGTGATCGGCGAGCGGCCCCAGCGCCGAAGCCAGCGTGCCCGGCGTGTTCGGTTTTTCCGTACTCCAAAGCGTCGCCCGTCTGACTGTCACATTCATAGCATTTCCCGGTTCACATTGAATGACGCGGCCGCCCCACCCGCCGCGCCGTCACGCAAGCATGTTTGACACGACGAACAGCCCCGCCCCGATCAGCATCATGCAGGCCAGAATCGTCACCCAAAGCATGACGCTCGCCTTTGGTATCTCCGACAGTCGCTCACACCGGATCGTCTTGTAGACCAGCGCGACCGACAAGCACAGCGGCGCCAGCATCGCGATCCGGCCGATCCCCGTGATCGACATCGGTTGCACGAACATATTCGCCAGCAGCGTATCCATTCAGCGGCCCCCCTTCCCGGGCGGCCCGCGCGAGACAGCCTGCACCTGCGCCGCCTCGCACCGCGACAGCGTATCAATGATCACGAGCAGATTCAGGAGCCCGGCGATCCCCGCATACACAACCGAGATATTCGAGGCCGGCCACGGCGCTTTGTGCAGATTGCCGTGGGTCGATTGATCGCGCTTGCCGAGGTACATCGCCGCCACGGCCTGCGGCCCGGCGCACAACTGCGCGGCGATCCAGGCGCCGTTCTCCTTCGGCGTCACGGTGCTACGCACACCGCCCACCGCAACACCGGCCCAGAACGTGACGCAGATCACCACGAAGAACACCGCGCCGCGCGCGCGCTCCCCCAGCAGCCAGTGGCCCAGCCCGGGAACAAGCCATGCCATCAGCGCCGCTGCCGGCGCCGGAATGGCCTTCGAGCGTTCCGGCTTGTGAGATGATTCGCCCATCAACGACTTCCTTCGCGAAGGCCGACTCTCAATTCATGCCACACGGGCCGGCCGGGTCACCGCAACGACCGCATCCGCCTTGTGGGAGCGGCTGGCTCGATCGCGACGATCCTTCAATGGTTCGTGCCGCGAATGTACTCGGCAACCGTTGCGTCGTGTCCTTGCCGCACTGCGGGCAAACCGCGCGCGGCTTTGCAGACGCCGACGGAACCAGCTCGTCGAATTGATGCCCGCACTCGGTGCAGTCGAACTCGTAAATCGGCATGTCCGGCTTTGCTCCGTGCCGACCGCTTCAATCGCTTGAAGCCGCGTCACTTACAACCCGGGAGTATACTCCGACCGACGCCCTCCGACAACAAACGACGTCGGCGCGGAAGCACTTGCCAACCGCAGATTTCACCGCTCTAATAGTCAGTCCCTCTTCAGTCTGGCCCGGTCGGCGAAAGCCGGTTGGGTTTATCCGGCCCCCATCGTCTAGTGGCCTAGGATATCAGGTTCTCATCCTGGAGACCGGGGTTCGAGTCCCCGTGGGGGTGTATTGAATCAGCCCCGGCGTTTTGGCGACAACGCGCCGGGGCTTTTTCCTGCGCTGACATTTTTCGATTCATGGGCGCGACAGACCACGGGATCTGCGCCGACACCTGTGAATTCTAAACTCGACCGCCGCGCTGTCTTGCTTGCCCCGACGCGTTCTCGGCAATCCGTTTTCAGAGCGCGACTTGCGCCGTTTGCCGCGCTGCGCCCTTCGGGTATAATGGCCGAGTGGAAATGCTTCGCTGCGCGCGGCAGCCGGCGTGATCGGTTCGCAGGCCTCCGCACGACGCGAGTCATGTCCGACGGGGCAGGGCAGGTTCCGGGCGTTCGTTGACATCGATGTCGGGCTTTCGCGATGCAGCTCATGCAAGCGAGAGCCGGCGGTCTAAGCAAGGTGTCTTCGTCCAGAATCCCGTCTTTCCCGCGTGCGAGTCGCCGCCCGTCGGCCGCTTCGCACGACGGCCCCGATTGACCCGAGAGGAATCGTGATCATGGCAATGGAATCCGCCTGTCACTTAAAAGTCGGCAAGGAGCGCTACGAGGGGAAGGCCCGCATGGAGGCCGACCACATCGATTTTGCCGGCTCCACCAAATACCGCTTTCGCATCGCCGAGTTGACTGCCCCGCGGCAGGAGGGCCCGGTTGTTCTATTCGGTTTTCACGGAAACACGGTCTCCATCGATCTCCATTCCGAGAAAACCGCCACCCATTGGATCGAGCACATGCTCCATCCTCGAACCCTCGCCGACAAGCTCGGCATCCGCGACGGACAGACCATCCGCATCATGAACATCGACGACCCGGCGTTCATGAACTCGCTGCACAACAAGAGCGCCCGGGTCGTGCACAACGGCGAATCGCGCTGCGATCTCGTCATGCTCGGCGTCGAGCGCGCCAGCGAACTGCGCCAGATTGAAGACCTCTGCGAGAACCTCGAGTCCGACGGCGCGATCTGGGTCGTCCTGCCCAAAAGCGTGCGCACCGTCACAAAGGCCAACGTCCATGCCGCCGCGCGCGAGGCCGGCCTGACCCCGGTCGAAGTCGTCGACTTCTCCGAGACGCAGGCGGCCCACAAGATCATGCGCCCGGCACACGCCCGCGCGAAACGCGCCACCGCCAAGGCGCGCTGATCGGCCCGCGCGACCCGACGGCTCACCATGTCCGATTCGCAAGCCCAGCGCCCGACCGTGGCCCCGTCCAAGACCGCCGTCATTTTTGACATGGACGGCACGCTCACGCACGACCAGTTCGACTTCGATGCCATTCGCCGCGAGATCGGCCTCCCCGATGGGCCGGGACGGCGACCCATTCTCGAATCGCTCGAACACATGACCGACGGCGAGCGCGCACGCGCCGAGGCGATTCTTCACCGTCACGAAACGCACAACGCCCAAACGAGTGAGCTGCAACCGGGCGCGAAAGAGATGGTTAACGAACTGCGGCAGCGCGGCTACAAAGTCGCGCTGATGACGCGCAACACCCGCGGCTCGGCCAGCACTTTTCTCCAGCGCCATGCCCTGGAGTTTGACCACGTGCGCACGAGGGAAGACGGCGTCATCAAGCCCGACCCGACGCCGGTCCGGGAGGTCTGCGCGGCGCTGGGCCGCTTACCGTGCGACGCCTGGGTGATCGGGGATTACCATTTCGACATTCTGTGCGGCCGAGACGCCGGCGCGACGACGGTCCTGCTCTGGGTGGGCGACCGCGCCGAGCCGCCCATACCGCGCCCGGCCTGGGCCTGGGAAGCCGATTACGTCATTTCACGCCTGGCCGACCTGTTGACGTGTATGGGACTGGAGTCGGCCGAGTAGCGATCGGCTCGCGGCGCAAAAAAAAGGGCCGGCGCCTCCATCGAGGCGACGGCCCGTGCAATGCCAATTCAATCGCCGTATTACTGCGAGACAGCTCCGACGGCCGTCGAATTAACGACCGACGGATTGGGCTGCGGGCTACCACTGTCGCCACTGTCCCCCGACGGAAGCGCCGTGCCAAGCAGCGAGTTCACGATCGCCTGCACGATGCCGTACGGGTTGTACAGACCGGGTGCCCCGCCGAAGCCCAGGGGCAGTACGTAGTTCAGATTCACGTTCGGCCCCAACACACCGAGGACATCACAGCCCGCGAGCATGGGTGACACAAACAAGGCAGCGATGACGACCAGCTTGGTTGCAACGGTCTTGCGACGCATGTCCGATTCCTCCCTGTGGAAAGACTCCTAAGCCCCCCCATCGTCGGCAGGACGGACCGGTCGCATAAGTAGTAACTTTCAACCCAAACTCGCAGGACGTTATCAGCCGCCGACGGCCCGAAAATCAAAGGCGGCTTTCAGCACCCCTTTGCGACCGTGCGACAGCAGATCCCCCAGGGCCGTCCGATACTTCTCCAGCCGATAAGTTCGAACGGGAAACGCATCCAGCCGCAGTCGACCGGCCGACACCCAATTCATCAGCAGTTCATAGGTGTGTGCTTTGCCTGCTCCCGCATCCTCGATCTGTCGCCCGTTGGCCCCGATGATTTCCAACTCGTCAAACCAGAGCGGCGTGGTATCGAGCAGCGTGATTCCGCTTGTGCCCAGCATCACGACACATCCGCGCGCCCGCGTCCATTTCATCGCGTCGGTCATACCCGCTCCGTTGCCGGTGCAGTCGTAAGTGAGATCAAACCCGCCAAGCAGGCCCTGGTTGCCGAAGCGCCCTTCCACCCGCCGGCCACCCACCCGCCGGGCGATCGCTTCATAGCGCTCGGCCTGGCCCATGCCGCGCGGAACTTCCACCGCGTCGGTCGCACCGACGCTTCGAGCGAGGTTCGACTGAAACGCGTGCCGGGATGTCACGACGACTTCATTCTGCAAGCCCAAGGCTCGAATCGCGGCGATGACGCCCAGCGCGATGATCCCCGCGCCATTCACCAGCACGCGCTCCCCTTCGCGCGGCGGTCTACGAAGCACGGCATGCGCCGCTGATGCCAGCGGGTCGATCAGCACGGCCTGCTCATCGGGCAGCGAATCCGAGACGGCGTGAAGCTGCGAAACATGGGCCACGAAGAACTCCGACCAGCTCCCTCCGGTCAGGCGATTCAGCCCGACCAGCGCTCTCGGCGGAAGTTCAGCGTCTCCCCCATGCTCGCACATCGAGCATCGACCCGCCGCGCATTGAGTGCAAAGCGGCTCGACGCCGCGCCCTGCACAGCCGATCGAAGGCTCCACGCAGACACGCTGTCCGACGGCCCAGCCGCGCGCGCCCCCTCCCACGGCCTCAATCGCGGCAACGTTCTCATGTCCCAGAACGGCAGGAAAACTCGCAAAGCGCTGAAGGATGGTCGCTGGATGGTTGCGCTGCGCGATCAGGGCGAGATCCGTACCGCAGATGCCGCCCAGTCGCGTTCGCAGGCGCACCCACTGCGGACCGGGCAGCTCCGGCATCGGCAGGTCTCGAAGGGCAAGCATCGACATGGGGCCGTAGTACGCGCGCGGAGTGAACAGACCCGCCGCGCGACAAAGCATCCATCGCACCGCCGAAGATTCGTAGACCAGACCGCGCATGGCCGAACAGTATATTCGGTTTAGCGTAATCGACGTGGTCGGGGTGAATTACAACCGTGATTCCCGTCGGTGGACGCGATACGTTTCAAAGTGACGCCGTGTTTCGGAGTCGGGTCATGTTACAGAGTCCGGGCTGCGCTACAGAACCGGACCGTATCAACCCGGCGGAAACGAATGACCTTTGCAAGGTGCGAACATCCGGTGCGCAACAAAAAACCGGCCCTTGAAGAGCCGGTTGGAGAGAACTCGCTCGGAACCCGTGCGCGGTTAGCCGGCCCGGGCGACTTGTTCGCCGCGATCCACGAGGACTTGATCCACCCCGATCTTGAAACGGGTGCGCAGTTCCTTGATTGTCCGCGACAGCGTGTGCGTCTGCTCAACGGTCGGTGGATTCAGCGGATTGTCGTTGCTAAGCAGGATGTGAATCGTGCCCCGGCGCACGGGCGACGGCACGCCGCCTTTCCACGCATTGGTCTGAAACAGGCGACCCTGTTCGTCAATCCGAAAGTGAAAGAAGCCCCGCTCGGTGCCCGGTTCCTTCTCGGCGCGGACGGAGATGCGATCCCACGTCGGCGCGGCGCCGACCTTTCCGCGAAGCGGTGTCACCGGTGTGACATTCGCCAGCCAGAACAGGAACAACGTCACGCACGTCATGGAAAGCACGAGCGCAATGAGGGTCTTATAGTGTCGGTTGGGATCGGTTTTGATTTGTGCCCGCATCGAACGCTCGCCCTGGTCTCCCACCCACTTCGAACCTGTACGACCGCTAACGTCAACGATATCTATATGGTCTCTATCGGCTGCTGGCAAACGAAAAATGGCCGGTTTCCGGAAAATTCGTGATTTTCAGCACTGCCCGGCGGCGCTAATACCGGACCGCGAGTTCTGCCGATATTCATCCCCCTTTTTCTAGGAACACCGATCCCATCGTATAGGACGTGCTCCCGGACAGCACCCGACGTCGATCCATCGACCCTGTTGCTAACGAATGAAGGGCCGCCCCGGTTCGAAGGATTCTGCCGAAACCGAAACACTGCGGCGACGCGAGGTATCGCTTGCCGTTGTCGTGAAACGTTGCGTTGCCGCGCGGGGCCAGGCCCGATGGTTCAATAAACTGTCGCCGCACGTCCTCGGGTGTGTCGATTCGCCCGAACGACTGCGGGTTGGCGAAGTCAAAGGTGTACGCGGCCGTGCCCCCGGGCTTCAACACGCGCTTCACCTGAGTGTTGCACTCCACGCGCCCCGAAACGGGTAGGTGTTCAAACACGCAAACGCTGAACACGTGGTCGAAGTGGCCATCGGAGTACTCCAGGTGCGTCATGTCCATGCGGCGAGGAATCAATCGCCAATTCATGGCTTTCGCGATGCTCGCCGTCCGGTCGCAAAGATCCTGCTGCAGGTCGATGGTATGAACTTCGCAACCGCGGCTTGCCAGGTAGCATGTGAACAGCGAACCAGCGCCACCCATATCCAGCACCCGCGCCCCATGCCGCATCGGTGTGTTGGCCGTCAACCACGCGATCTCCCAGAGCAGAAACCACGGAACCGCCAGCTCGTCCGGATTGCCCGGCCACATCTCGTAGGCCTCGCCCCGATTGATGTGTTCCCAGGCACTGGGCCATGCATCGAGATGGCCGTACCACGACGAATAAGCGACGCCGTGCCGCTTCATCCGCCGCATCAAACCGAAAAGCTCGACCAGTACCTCACGGCAGGCGGCGCTATCTAAATCATTGCGGTCCATGGTCTTATTTAGTGGCGACCGGTTCATGGCCGGGCAGGTTAGCCGCATCCGAACCGCCATTCCACCCCCGAGCAGGCCGCCTTTTCTAAAGGAATTCACAGGCGCTGTGGACCGCGCCGTCGCATCGGGTAGCATTCGCATCACCGCAACGACACTGGGAACTGACGTTTCCGGCGGGCGCTACAGAACTAAGGGTATCACCCACCTTTCGTGTTGCAGGTCCATCAACAACGACCGCGTGAACTGACCTGGCGACACGCCGGGAGTTTGCTATTCGGAGACTGGGGGACCAGCCGCCTCTACGTGCTGGGGCTGGCGTTCTTCTATTCCGGCGCTTCCAGCCCGTGGCACGTTGCCGGGATGTGCCTGCTCATGATCATCGTGGGCTGGGCCTACACGGTGATCTGCCGGTGCTTTCACGACGGCGGCGGGGTGTACTCGGCAGCCAAGGCGACGCATCAGCAGGTGGCCCTCCTTGGGGCCTATCTGCTCTTCGCCGATTACGTCATCACGGCCGGCCTGTCGGCGGTGGAGGCGTTCCGCTACTTCGGAGCGTCGGCCGAGACGGCGTGGATGTTCGCGATCGGGGCGATCTTTGTCATCGCCTGCGTGAACTTCGTCGGGCCGCGCCGCGCGAGCAAGCTCGCGACCATCGTCGCATTACTTACATTTGTCTGTATGATAATCATCGCCCTGTTCTGCATCCCGCGACTGGGACTGTCGCATATCACCTGGGACCATCGCCCGCTCGACGTAAAGTGGACCAGCTTCGTACACATCATCCTGGCGCTGTCGGGCGTCGAGGCCATTGCCAACATGACCGGCATCATGGTGGAACCGGTCGGCAAGACCTCGCGCAAGGCGATCTCCTTCGTCCTCGCTGAAGTGGTTTTCTTCAACCTGTTTTTCGCCGTCGCCATGACGAACCTGCCCAGCCTGACGACCCTGGAGAGCGAGCCGACGCCGATCCTTGCCGACCGGCCTGAGCACGATCTGACGGCGCACGATCTGGCGGTGCGCGACACGATGATGAAAGTCGTCGCATCGGAAGTGGTCCATCCGACATTCGGCATGATCGCGGCGGTCGTCTTCGGGCTGCTGTTGCTGTCGGCGACGAACACCGCGGTCGGCGCGATGATCAGCCTGCAATACGCGCTGGGGCGCGACGGCGAAATGCCGGCGGGGTTTACGCGCCTCAATGCATTCGGTGTGCCGTGGCTGGGGCTGGTGACGGCTGTTGGCGTATGTACGATTGTCTTGATCTTCGAGGGCGACGTGGAGAAGCTGGCGCACCTCTACGCCATCGGCGTCGTCGGCGCCATCACGCTGAATCTCGGATCGACCTGCATCAACCGTAAGGTCGAGTTGAAGCAATGGGAGCGTGTCGCCCTGGGCACGATTGCCGCGTTTCTGCTCATTGTGGAATGCACCATCGCCTATCAGAAAGTTCACGCGTCGATCTTCGCGCTGTCCGTTATCGCCGGCGGTTACATCCTGCGGGCCCTGGTGAAGAAGGCGCCGGCCGTGAAGCCGTACATTCCGAAAGTCGCTGACGCGGTCGGAAGCTGGTTCGAAGCGCCGCCGGTGGAAGGGGCCAACGCGCTCACGATGGAGGGCATTGAACCGTTCGACCCGACGCGTGGGCGTGTGCTGGTCTCCACGCGCGGGAACCCGGACCTGCTTACGTTCGCAGCGGAAGAAGCCGAGGCGCGAAACTGCAACATGCTGGTATTGTTCGTGCGCGATCTGCGAGTGGCCTATGGTCCGCCGGCCGATGGTCAATTCCGCATGGAGGACGACCCCGACGCGGTGCCGATCTTCCTGCAGGCGCATCAGCTCGCGCGCGAGAAGCGTGTTCCCCTGGTGCCGATTTATTGCGTCGCGCGATCGCCCTCGGAAATGATCCTCGACTTCGCGGGGACCTACGCCGTCGATTACGTCATCATGGGCGTGACCCGGCGCGGCTCGGTCTTTCGCACCCTGCGCGGCGACATCATCGCCGATGTGGCGGCAAACCTGCCGAAAGAGACGAAGCTGCTGATACACGCGTGAGCGTGGTGGAATTGAGAATGAAGAATTAGGAATGTAGAAACACGCCGCTATCCGCAGCCCTTCCACTTCTGCATTCTTAATTCCACATTCCACATATTCAGTCCGCTTTCAACGTCGCCTCATTTCCGCAAACTCCGATAAAGCCCCTCCAGCGCTTCCACCATTCGGTGGTGATCAAACTCCACGAGGCACCGCCGCCGGCCTTCCGCTCCGTAGCGCCCCCGCAGCGCTGCATCGCGCGCAAGCTTGACGATCGCAACTGAAAATTCGTCGATGTCTCCCGGCGCCGCGAGTTCACCCGTCTTGCCGGGAATCACCACTTCCGGCGCGCCGTCCAGATCAAAACACACAGCCGGCTTGCCCATCAGCAGCCCCTGCACCACCGCGCGCGGCAACCCCTCCCACTGCGATGCATGTGCGACCAGATCCATGCCCGACAGCACGCGCGGCATTTCGTCCGGCGGCAGCAGGCCGGTGATCGTCACTCGATCGCGCAGACCAAGCCGCGCCAGCGCTGCTTCGTATTCCGCGCGGTGCGCGCCATCTCCGACCCACACGAATCGCAATCGCGGTTCGCCTCGCACGGCCGCGGGCATCGCCTCGATCAATTGTTCATAGCCCTTGTTCTCAAACAATCTCGCAACCGTGCCGACGACGATCGCATCGTCCGGCACGCCCCACGCGCGACGAACCTCACGGCCGTCAAACCGCGCGGGGTCAAAATCCGCCGTCACCATGCCGCTGCGCACCGTGACGTACTGCTCGGGCCGCCCCACTCCGGCCGCGAGGGCCTGTCGCGTCATCGCATCGGCGACGCTGACCAACGCGTGACTCTTTTCTGCGCAAAATCGCTCCAGCGCGGCATACAGTGCTCGCGTGGGCCATGCCTGCGTGCGATTGAAGCTCATGCCGTGAATGGTGTGCACGATGACCGGCACGCCGGCGCGATGGGCCGCGATGCGTCCCAGGATCCCCGCTTTGCTCGAATGGGTGTGAACCACATCGGGCCGAAGCTGCTCCAGTCGGCCTCGAAGTGCATTCAACGCGCGCAATTCATGCAGCGGGCTGATCTGTCGCACCAGATCGGGGAACTCCTCGTAGGCGTACGCTCCGCCGGGTAATCGACTCGCAGCCCGGACGCGCGGCACCAGTGACCCTTCCGGTCCCGTGGTCGGCCCGGCCCATAAATAGACATCGTGGCCGCGATGCGCCAGCCCCTCGCAGGTGAGGACGGTGTTCTCCTGCGCCCCGCCGACAATCAGCCGCGTAATGATGTGAACGATGCGCAAGTCCACGACTCCGAAACGGACCAGGAAGCACGAGCGCGGTGCGGACGGATTGGTGCGGGCACGAATGCGCCGCGAAACGACGAACAAGAACCCGCTCCCTTGTGGTCGCGGCTCTGAAGCACGCGGACTTGACGTGCGCGGCTCGGTTGAACGCCGCGTGGACACGATTCAGTTCGCAGAAGACTCACGCCGTCTCGCTCACGCCTCGGGATCCTCAACAATCTCGACGCCCTCCGGCTTCGGCGCGAGCGCCTGTCGCTGCTTCTCATTCAACGAACGATGCTGCCGCTCCACCAATGCACGCAGGTGCGCCGGCGGCGCGCCCACCTCCCGCGCCTTGTCCAAGACTTCCGGCGTCGGCTCCGGAAGGTCTCGCAGATTGTATCGCACCCATTGCAGGCACAAGCCCCGCGCCGGAGCGGTCGGGCCGGCCTTCGCGCGATCCAACGCGTCGCGCACCTGCGCCACCCATTCCGGCGGCCGATGCGCGCGACCGACCTCGATCAGCGTGCCGACCATGTTGCGCACCTGCTTGTACAGGAACCCATCGCCCTCGATGTCGAATCGCACTTCCAATCCGACGCGGTACACGTCGATCCGCCGGATCGTCCGCACGTTGGACTCCCGCACATTTCCCGCCGACGCGAACGACGTGAAATCGTGTCGCCCGATCAGATGCTCCGCCGCGGCGCGCATCGCCTGCACGTCGAGCGCCTGCCAGAAATGATACGTAAACCGCTGGGTCAATTGTTCACACGGCCGGCCCGGTGCGGCATGAACGCGATACCGATAGAGCTTCCCCAGCGCCGACCGCGTCGCATGAAACGTCAGCGGGACGGTCTCCAGATTCAGCAGGGTCATGTCCTTCGGCAGGCGCGAACCGATGCTTCGTGCGATCGGCAGATCGGCCGTCTTCGCGGTCGTGTAGGCATTGGCGACGTAAGCCGCCGCGTGCACGCCGGCATCGGTGCGGCTGCATCCGATGACGACCACCTGGTGGCGCAGCGCCCGTCGCAGGGCCGTCTCGACGCAGGACTGGACGGTGCGCAGGCCGGGCTGGTTCTGCCAGCCGTGAAAGTCGGCGCCGTCGTAGGCTAGCGTGAGCATGAGATTGCGAAGCATTCAAGGAGAATACAAGCGCGGGCGGCTCGATGCCAGAATGCGGCGATTCGCGCACCGGCCGCAAGGATGAATTGCTCTCCGGCGACCGAGCGAGTCCGATCAACCAAGGCAGAATGGGCAAATTGGATGAAGGGGGGCACGGAGTTGGCGGAATCGCGCGGGTCTAAGTGAAGGTCTGCCACGGCTGGTCAAGAACACCCGCGAGCTTTCGGCTTGGTATGGACGCAGAGGATCAATCTAAATCAGGTGATGAATTGGGTGACACTTGGCGCCACACGAGTTGAGGCCAGCCACCATGCGGGCAGCCAGGGCATTCCTGAACAGAGTCGAGAAGTCGCCAATTTACATTCCAGACTTATTCAACCAAAACCCGGGAATATGGAAAGACGCGAGGCATGAAGACACCACTTAATGGGTCCGTAGCGAGTAGAATGCCCGCCTGACCCTCCAATGCGTCGAGAAGATGCGCCCCATGAGCGGCGCCATGGGCATGTACATGGTGCATCGGGCCCATCCAGACATTCTGCCAAATCGCATGTTTGCCGTTTGCCTGTTCCCAAGCAGTAATGCGAGAATCGACCCAGCCGTGAATCTTCCAGAACCACGGGTGAACATGCGAGGAGTACGGGTCGAAGAGGGAGTCGTAGGCGGGGTCGTCCCATTTGGGATCGACGATGATTACTCCGCCGGCGGAAGAAGGCCGATAGCCAATCTCGCAGAAGGCTCCAAATCGCGTGTGCATTGCCGCGTGAATTCCATACTCGATTTCGGTCCCGAGCAGGTCAAGAGTAATGCCGCGCAAATAACTTTGGTCGTCAAATCGACGTGCATCACAAAGACAGCACGCCCAATGCTCGTCGTTCTTCGTCGGGAACTCGGCCTGTGTGTATCCGAGACCCGTCGGCACCGGGTAGTTCGGATCGCGCACGCGGGGAGGCTCCTTCCACCCTTCCAATGGAACGGCGCCATGAGACGTGAGGATTCCATTGACCATTTCGATCATGTGCCGGTGCATGTACAGGAAGTCCAATCCAGCGCCCTGGCCGCGAATCAGGTTTCCCTGCTCATCCATTGACGGGCGCGGGTCGTCCCAGCCGAAATGACGAAACAGCCGGCGCAGCTCCGTCTTCTGGACCTCGCTTAGTTTTCGCCAGGTCTCCCGAATTCCATGCCAACCCAGATGCGCCAAGCGCATCTTTCGATCAGCCATTTCGGCCACGACCGCCGGATGAAGCGTATTCATGACACACCAATGGAGGCGAAGATGTGCGATTGAGCGCAATAGCGCGTCGCGCCGCCGCTGACGTGCTGATACTCTACGACCTGGTTGTCGTATTTTATTTGTGCGATGGTATCGTGGCCGACGACGTTGCCGTACTTGTCAAGAATGGCCATGTAGAAGGGTGCCTGATAATACAGATGGTAAAGGGAATTGATCCCAGTGAGCGCAGTATGAATTTCATTCATCAGGTTTTCGAACGCGACCGTCCCGTTCGTTCCGCCAAATGTCCAATCTTGGCGAATGACCGCCAGTGCTGTCACAATGGCATTTCGATCGACCAGAGGGAGCACGTCTGCCAGGGTGTGGATCGGCGCGTCGGAATCGGGGTCGTATCCACCGTACGTTTGTCCGATCAATCGGAGCGAATTCACTTTGAAACTCATGTTCAGCCTCCTTTAATTCTTCAGTATACTCTTGGCACACCGAAAGCCGAACCTCGGCGTCGGTTGCTTGAGTGGCGTCGTTAGTACGTTCGCCAGCGTTCGTGTTCTGGGGTCCTCATACCATCCCCGTCCGGTCAAATAGACGTCTCGATTCGCGAGGTCAACCGTTCCGGTGAATTCGCAAACGTTTGAGAACGTGTGCCGCAATCGTCCGGATACTCCGTCCCATGCGCTGGGCACGCCCGTTGACATCGTGTGTTCTGCGTAGCTCTGAAAAATCGCCAGTTGATCGCCGAACAGATTCTGATTCAGTGTTTGGGCAGGCACGTCTGGGAGCTGCGCGCCGGTCGGATAGAGATCGCCTTTCGGCCCCCTCGCCGCTGCCTGCCATTCCCATAGCGTCGGGAGTCGCTTACCCCGCCATCGGGCATATGCTTCGGCATCGGCGAGCGAAACCCACACCACCGGGCGATCTTCCAATTCGGGCGAGTAACCAAACGCCGTCCAGGAATAAGGCGGCGGGTGGCCGGTCGCATCCACGAACGCGCGGTAGTCTCGGTTTGACACTTCAGTGACATCAATGAGAAAAGAATCCAACCGGACTGCACCCAACAGAACAGGGTGTTGAGAATTGCTCGTTCGCAGTTCAAAGTCGCCCCCTTCAATTCGGATCATTTCGCCTTGGGCGATGTCACGAGTGTGGCGGAATGCACCCCGCAGCTCGTTTCGTTCCGCGGGAGACTTGATTTCGTTCGCCGAATCAAACGCACGAATGAACGCGAGATGGTCCGGCCCGGCCTCAAGCGCCACCAGATTGAACTCGCAAAACGCCCGATCGGAGTCGCGGACGACGAGAATGCGATATTGACCCGCCTTGAGTTTCAAATTCTGTACTGGAGTAGGACCAATGGCGGTGTAATCCGACAAGGGTTCAAGTGTGGTCAAACTGTGTGGCTGGAAGTATGCCTTGCAAGGCGCGGAACCGGCGGAGATGGATACCCAGGCCATCGCAAGGTCATGCTGGAGTTTTAACCGATGCCTCATCCACAGAGTCGCAAACGCCAGCACCGCGATGCAAATGAGAACCACGGCTTTCTTATGCCGCTTTAGCCAGCGAAGAATTCGCTGCGTCAGGTCTGGCGGCCTGGCAAGGATCGGGTCGCCCGCCATGAAACATCGCAGGTCCGCCGCCAGGTGCGCAATCGACTGGTAGCGATCGCGCGGGTGCTTCTCGATCGCCTTGTGACAGATGACCTGAAGGTCGCGCGGAATGCGCGGGTCGAGTGACCTGACTGTGGGTGGATTGTGTTCGATGACGGCGCGAAGCACCTGGCTCAGATCGGCCCCGACAAAGGGCTTTTGCAGCGTGAGCATCTCGTAGAGTACGACTCCGAGCGAGAAGATGTCGCTTCGCTGATCGACGCTTGCAGCGGAGATGGAGGCCTGCTCGGGGCTCATGTAATGGCAACTGCCGACGATGTTGGTCACAGGTCGTTCGGGCGAGACTGTCAGATTCTTGGCGACTCCGAAATCCGTCAGCCGCGGCCCGCGATGCCTGTCCACCAGGATGTTGGACGGTTTCACATCGCGATGGATGATGTTCATCCGGTGCGAAGCATCCAGCGCGTCGGCGATCGTTGCCGCAATCTCGACACAGCGTTTGAACCAACTCAAGGCGTCCGTGCGGGTCATGCCCTGGCGCCGGCTTCGCTCTTCCTCCAGAACGGTGCTCAAGGTAGGTCCGTCGACAAACTCGGACGCGATGTAGTGGCGGGTTCCATCCGATCCATACTTGAAAACCGGGACGATGGCGGGGTGGTTCAGAAGTGCGGCCGCCCGGGCCTCGTCCCGAAACCGTGCGACACCCTGCTCCGAGCCAAGCAGATGCGAACCGATGATCTTCAAGGCGACGCGCCGAGCGAGGATGGTGTCTTCCGCCAAGTAGACAACGCCCATACCGCCTTCACCGATTTTGTGGATCAGCCGAAACTCGTCAATCTGATTGGGGTCCGCAAGGCCGATCGGGGCACTGTCCGCCTCAGGATTGAAGCCTGTCGTCGCATTTTTCTCGTGGTGATCCAGCAGCAGCCGGATCCGCTGGCGTGCCGGTTCATCCGGGCACGCTCCGAGTAGGAACGCGTCGCGGTCCTTGGCTGCGAGGCCCAAGGCGGCAAGGAAGACCGCCTTTTCGTCCCAGTTCTGAGCCAAGTTTCTCTCCACGGACAAGGGGTCGACAACCAATCCAAAGCCGCAAACGGCGCGCGCGGTTGCCGTTGATCCAAGAAAAAAATTTCTCTTACCGTGAAAGTCGCTCCGACAGCCAGGCCCGGGCGTATTCCCAATTGCGGCGGGCGATCGCAAACGTGCAGCCCATCAGACCGGCGCATTCCTGCAGAGTTCGTCCGCTGAAGAACCGAAGTCGGATGATCTGGGCACCATCGGGATCATGAGCCTCCAATTCGAGCAGGGCTTTGTTCAACTCAATGACATCGAGGTTGATGGATGTGCCGTCGGTGGAGAACTCTACCATGGGCACACGCTTTTGACCGCCGCCGCGCTTCAACGCCATTTCCTGGCGGACGGTCTCTACAAGCACGTCATGCATGGCCCGGCCGAAAATGAAGAAGAAGTGGCGTCGATCCTCGGCATTCAGCAGTTGATTTCCCAGTAATCGGGTGCATGCGCTGTGCACCAGTTCCGTGCCGCCCAAGGCCCTCGCTCCGCTTTGATTCGATGCGATGACCTGGCGGGCGAGTCTTCGGAGATCTTCATAAACCTCCCGGAAGAGATCATCCATGGCCGCCGGTTCTCCTTCACGAACTCGGCGAAGCAGGAGCGTGATGGTGCCGGCAAGCGATGGATCGTGAGGCTCCATGTTTGCCTAGCTTAACTTGCCGCTGAAAACAATCCAATAATTTCGACTGAATCTCGCGCAACACGCATCGCATCCTGCGGCTCTTTAATCGACCCTGCTCTCTTGAAGGGATCCTAGCCTCTTCGGGCTGCAGGTGGTGAGCTGCCATGCCAATTGTGGTCATGGCAGCCACCATCTTTTCATGAAAGGAAAATCCACATGGCTCCGTTTCGTACACTTGTCTGTGCGGTGCTGATCCTCCCCGGGTTCGCGCATGCCGGTGACACCGGCGTCGGCGGCCAGGTTGTTAAGGCCAAATCCGAACTGCGAAGCCTGGAAACAGAAGCGGCGCGCGGCGCCAAGGGACTGTTGAAGTCGTTCACGCCACAGGAATACCATGCTCTTGTGACCGCGGCGCAAGACTATGCATCCCAGGTTGCCGGTCCCGATGACCGCCAGTTTACATCGCTCTCGGTCACGGCGCTTTCAACGGCGGTTGCCTCGAAACGCGGATTGCTGGAAGAAGTCCAGGCATCGGAGCTACGCAACGTTGCTCCAGCCGCTTCCGGGCCGGCGTCGGAAGATGTCTGGGAGTGGCCCAGCCTTCATAAGAATTACCGCATCCTGATGGAGCAGGCCGCCAAGCCCAATTCCGGACTCTTTCCAATCACCGGGCCGAATTATCTCGCTCGCATCGTCGGCCCGGGTACGCAGGCGGTACCGGAGTCGTTGTTTCAGGATTGCGTCTGCATCGGCCGGCGGTTGGCGGGAAACGACCAGTTTTGCTGCACGGGGGTACTGGTCGGAAAGAACGTCGTCGTGACGGCCGGGCACTGCTACTTCTGTCTTGGCGCGGATTCCAATACGGCTGTCGTCCACTTCGGGCTGGACACCTCGCTGGTGGGCCGCCGAGTGACCGGCAAGGCCTATCGGCACCAGCAATATGGAGAGAACGGACTTCATAACGACATCGCTGTCATCGTTCTCGACCAACTCGTGACGGACATCGCGCCACGGCGGATAGCGACCAGTTCGGAAGTGGACCGGTCAAGCTTTATCCGTGCGGCAGGCTTCGGAAACACCAACTATGAAGGCAGCATCGGCTTCGGATTGAAGCGCATGGTCGACGTGCCGATGGCCTCGGTCTGCTGCTGCCGCGAAGGTGATCCGGCCAAGCTTGGCTGCGACAAAGAACTGGAACTGGTGGCCGGCTTCGTTGGTCTGGGTGCAGACAGTTGTCGAGGCGACAGCGGCGGACCGGCCTACGTCCTGGTCGGCGAAAACGCGGCCGATGACGCGTCATGGGCCGTGGCGGCGGTGACATCGAGAGCGACCAAGTCAAGCATTCGCCCCTGCGGAGACGGCGGCATTTACGTTCGTCTCGACAAGTTTGAATCATTCATTCGCAGCGTACCCGGCGCTCAATTCTGACAAGGCGGAACTGGTTCAATTTATTTCGGCCCAGGAGGGACCCACCATGATCGCAACGCATTGCCACCCCCGCGCCCGCGTCCTTTCGTTCATCTTATGTTGCACGATCCTGATTAGCGGCTGCAAGGATCCGTGTTTCACGCCCGAAGACACACGATGGCTTGACCGAGTCGGCCGCCGTCTCGATCCGGTCGGCAAGGACATGGATCGCTATGGAACCATTTCGGTCTCCAGTCCGCTGCTCTCCAGCCCGAGCACGAAGACGTTTTCATTCGAATTGAACATGGAACCGCAAACGTACTTCAATCAGGCGAAGAATGAGATTCAGGGGGCTGCCGGCGCGTTCTTTCAACAGGCGACGGACGTGACCTTCGGCGCGCAGGGCAAGTTCAACCTTCAGGACATGTTGACCAATTCGCTTAATCTCTCTGCCTATCACGACGACTTGAATGCCTTCCAAATGAAGAATCGACTGCTCGACGCAGCCGTTCTCGCTTCGGTGTTGCCCAAGCCGGGCGAAGTGACCACGTCCCAGCCGGCCGAAATCCTCAACACGCTCGGTGCCGGCCTCGCAGGCCCGACCAGTCGGCCTTCAGTTCCCGAATTCAAAAACTCCCCGCCTGACTTGAGTCCGGACACCCTTCCCACAACGGAGGAAATCCGCAAGACGATGCTTCGTCAACAATTCGCGGAGTTCATGAAGCTCTTTGGCACGCCGCCCTCGCTGGTTCAGAAGAATCGTTCGGCGATCATCACCGCCGCCGGCGACAAGGCCGTGGAGGCGATGTTCAGGTTCCTGGGCCGCCCCGATCTGGCCGACAAGTTTCAAGACAAGATGGTGCTGTTCGGCGTGTCCATGGTTTCGGTGAACCCCGGTGAGTACACCACGACCGGCTTTGCTGCGGACGTTGCCGTTTTCACGAAGTACAACTACAAACCCGCGCGAATTGAATTGATCCGGGCGATGGAGGAGTCGTCGGATCCGTTGCAACGGGCTCGCATTGCAAAACTGGAAATCCTTTCCAAGTCGCGAGCGGTCACGGACGAAGGCAGCAAACTCGTGGATGCCTTGACGGGCGGGGAACTCGAAAAACTAACTAATAGACTAGTTGATTTCACAGATGACGAAAAACGTCTCACCGGAGTTCTTAGCTCCAAAGAGCAAGAGTTGAAGGTTGAGACGGCAAACAATGAGAAGTTGGAGAAACAACGCAATGCAGCGCAAAAATCCCTCGATGGCCTGCAGAAGCCTATCGATGTGCATGATCAGCTGCTCCTGGATAAGGAAGTTCTCCTGGCGGAATTGGCTGATCTGCGCCGGGGGGATGACGCCGGGCAGATCAAGGCCGTCGAGCAGAAGCTTTCCGAACTCAATGCGCAAATCGAATCGGCCCAACCCGTCACCATGGATCGGCGCAGGCAGCTAAGAGAGCAACAGGACTTGCTCGCCAAACGGAACAAGGACTTGGAAACGAGCGAATCGAAGCTCAAGACGCTGACGGAAGCTCGAGACAAAGCGTCTGCGGAGCTGCGAATGACGCTTCGCCACATCAATGAAACCGCAAGAAAGATCATCGAGTTCGTCCCCGACAAGGAAGCTGCGCAAGATATGATCAAGATCGACGCGCGATTGTTGAGGTCGCTCAGCGGCGCTGCCGGTGGCTCGGATTCAATCGGCGGAAGCATATTCGGTCAGGTTTCTTCCCGCGGCGAACTTCTGCCGGACCAGGCTCGCAATCCCCTCGTGGCAGCCGTATCACCCATGACCGAAGTCCAGAGTCTGGATTTGTCCAGCAGCATACGACAGCAACAGGCTTTCGCAATCCGGCTTGCCTTGGTCATGTCAGGCTTTGGCGCCCAGGCAGAGGCCGCTGGTCTCATGCAGCATGTTGACCGGCTTGAACAGGATGTGACCACCCGAACCGCGCTGAACAACGTTGCGTCTTACAGCAATTCCGGCGGCATGTTCGGCTACCAGATCGGGCCGGACCTCCGCGCACTGACCAGCGTCGCGCCAGGCGGGCGGGGCGACTCCATCTTCACGGGCCTTGGCAACTTGTTCCTCGGCCAGCGCTACCCCGGCCCTGGAATGATGCTCCAACGACAGACGTTTCCCGTACTCATCGCGATCGGGCTGGACAAGGACGACCTGGACCTCAAGCTGGATTATCGCGCCGGCAAACTCGAAATCATGGAACCGCAACTTGAATTCCGACAGACCACCCGCTGGGTGCCTTTGACCAAGTCTCCACAGGGCGACAACCCGCATCGCACGTCAATCAAAGAGTCCACTCGCTTGATGTGGGCGGTCCAGCTAGAAGAGGCCCGTCAACTCACCAAGACAACACGCACAGAGCGAGTCATTGCCTTTAATCAACTCAACCAGGCGCTTCAGCTGATCTTATCCGTGACTGGCGAAAGACCAGAATCAAGTGAAGCACGGAATCCAGTCAAACTGACTTTCACGCGCGACCTCCTTCAGACCCTGCTTGATCGCGAGGGGCTGGAAGGCCGGTCCGTCAATGAAGATCTCATTGCGGACCTTTTCTCACTTAATGAATACGTCCACTCTGTAATTAACGAGAAGGACAAGGCGCAGCCCCCCGAATCGCTCCATGCGATCGTCCGCTTTCTACGCGATCAGATTTCTTCCAACAGGGATGCCAATGACTGCGCTCGGTCGGACGCCCTCGCCGCGTTCGCGCGAGATCGCATCGAACTGCTCAAGTTCAACATGATCGGCTCCACTAACTCACAGGCACTGCCCATCGAGATGTTCATCAACAATCGAGCACCCAAAATTCTGCACGTCATTCCGTCGGAGTTCACGGTCGACAAGAAGGCGAAGGTGACACTCATCGTATCCAACCTTCCGAACATCCCGACGCCTTTCAAGGTGACGAGTAGCGACGAGTCAATCCTCAAGATCAGTGGAGAACACAAGGTCGAAAACGACTTGATCTATCAGGAGGTCGAGCCGATCGCCGCCGGCGCCGTTCTCCTTCAAATTGTCGGCTCCAAATCCAACGGTGAACCGATTGCGAGTGCACCGCTCCTGGTCAAAGCTAAGCCCAACGAAGTCAACAACAAGATCGAGTTGAAGCGCGAGATCACCAAAGACGGAAGCACCACCATCGACATCATCACCGTTCCGAAGGAGCTGCCCCAGGATACGATTCTCAAGCTGTTCGGCCCCGCTTGCACAATCAAGGCGGGCGAGGCGGGCAAGCTCGAAGTCAGCGTCAAGGCAGAAAAGAGTCCCCCAGGATAAACCAGTGCCAATCGCCAAATCACTGAGAATTCGATTCGGCCCCATTATTCTTGGGCGCTCACAGCGATCCGCCCGCCCACGGCGTGTGCTGTGAACGGTGTTGGACTAACATAACAGGTGGACTAAACCGTGGGGGAAGGTCAGTACAGCCGACCCGACCGAGGCCTTCGCTCATGATTTTGACGGCAACCTCTCCCAGGACGCCGCCAATGATTACCAGTGGGACGCCGAGAATCGGCTGAAGATCGTCCAGCCGCGGAGCCCCGTCGTCGGCAGCAAGCGGCTGCGCTTTAGCTACGACTACATCGGTCGCCGCGTGCAGAAACAGGTCTGGGAGTACAATGGCACGAACTGGGGCTTCCCCGTGTCCGACACGCGATTTGTCTATGACGGCTGGAACCTCGTGATGGAACTCGACGGCTTGGACGACAATGCCGTGCTGCGCAAGTACACCTGGGGGCTGGATGTGTCCGGCACGCCGCAGGGAGTGGGCGGAATCGGCGGCTTGCTCGCGATGTACGACACGCGCGGCACATCGGCCACCACCGACGACGGCAACTACCTCTACTTCTACGACGGCTCCGGCAATGTGACCCAAGTATTGCAAGTCACGCACGGCCTAGGCCAGGCCGCCACGCTCGACGCGGCCTATGACTACACCGACCCGTTCGGGGCGCACACGGCCGCCGGCCCGCAGACGACCTCCAATCCCTTCCGATTCAGCACGAAGTATTTCGACGGCGAGATCGACTACACCGCCGCCGGCTCCCCCGCCGACGCCAACGGGCTTTATTACTACGGATATCGATATTACTCGCCGCGGCTGGGAAGGTGGTTGAGCTGGGATCCGATTGGGGAAGAAGGCGGTTTGAACCTATGTGCAAGCAATCATAACAATCCACTAAACATCTATGATCCTTTGGGGCTAAAGTGCTGCAAATTAGAGTACAGAAGTAGCCTTGTAGTTCTTGCCACGCATCTCGGATTGGCCGTAGATTCATCGCAATGCTCCAATGTACCCAGAAAGTCATTCAATGTTCAATTTGGCCCCAAGCATTTTCCAATTGCAGCGGGCAATATCGTGGCATACCCTGATTGGACTTCTCCTCTCTTTGAGGCGAATCAGACGGTCGATTGCGACAAGTGCAAGTGTCTATGGGAACTACATACCAGAGAGTACCCGGCACAATATTTATTGATTGGCCCCAATTCCAACTCTGCTCTCCATGATACCGTCAAGGACTGTGGTATTAGCCTGCCTCGTTTACGAACACCACTTAGCTTTTTCTGGGGCCTGACAACTGATCCCGGAAAAGATACACAAGGACGATAAGCCATGGCAATCCCGAGAATCATTCATTTTGTCTCAATCCTCTTGACGGCCATAGTAACGAATGGATGTGCCCACGGTGGAAATACTGCGAGCATCAACAGGGTGTTGATGTCTGACGATGGAAAGTCACTTGTATTTTCCACTTACATGGATAAGAAGGTTTGGGCTGTTGCTGCATCCGAGTTTGTCGAATGTGGACGGGAACCGTTTGCGATGAGTCCGAGCGGCCAGACTGTTATTGCTTTGAAGGGTGAAGGCCAACTTGCAGTAAACATCATTCAACGAGAGAATGGAGGCTTCGGATTGGTCCATGACCTGACACCAAAATGCCTTATTTCGGAACCCTCTTGCCACCTCGTATCGTTTCGTTGCAACGACGAAGTAGCAGTCATTCAAGTATCGTGTTTGAATGGGAATAGCGGTGTCCATTCGCAACGATGGATGCGAATGGAGTTTGATTCGGGAGCGACTCAGTTTGTTGAACGAGATGCTTGGGATCAGCTTCGAGACGCAGTGCCGATTAGAGGTGACAAGAGCTCTACAGAACGAGAAGTGGTCACACTCTTCGAGTCACGGGCGGGAATCAAGTTGGCTCAGCGCACTGACAGCGATAGTAGAAACTGCATAATGGCTACATTTGCAGACGGTCATACGCAACTGCTGCTACGTGAAGATGCCGGTTCATTCTGGATGCGACGAATTGCAGAATGTGGACTACAATACCCCTGAGCGGCACACCGCAGGGTGCTGGCGGCGTGGGTGGCTTGGTCAGCGCGCTGGACACGAACGGCACGCCGGGCACGACAGCAGATGATAAGCAGTATTTCTACTACTGCGACGCGATGGGCAACGTCGGCCAGGTGATTGACGCGACGATCGGCCCGCTGGCGGCGCAGTACGACTATACCGACCCGTTCGGCGGCTGCTCGGCCGGCGGCGCGTGGTCAACAAAGAACCCGTTCCGCTTCAGCACGAAATACTTCGACGGCGAGATCGACTACGCGGACACCGCCAACGACGGGTTGTATTACTACGGATATCGATATTACTCTCCGAGGCTGGGGCGGTGGTTGAGCAGGGATCCGATTGGAGAAGCGGGTGGGTATAACTTGCTATCAATGATAAGAAATCGTCCCACCAACTCAATTGACTCTCTCGGTTTGTTTCAACTATCCGCAATACCAGGAGTTCCAGATATCTCGCCGCCGTCAGACGAAGTCCTGTCCAGGTGCTCTGACGCAAGTAATCGTCCCCCACTGGCAAGCACGGATAGCCATGCATGTCAATATGCTGCCAATGCACGGTATTCAGCAAACTTCTGGGTGGATATAAAATGTAAGGCAAAATATATTGAAGTACGCACTAATTTTGGCGTTACTTCAAGGCCGTGGTGGTGGGGGGAGTGCTACATGAAGAATTGTTTGCTTAGGGTGGCTTGGCCAATTAAGTGTGTATGCCTCGGTATGGGAAATTCTCCCTTTGAGAAGTGTTTACGAGGATGTCTACAGTGCGCTTACGATGCAACTTCCAGAACGCCAGACGAAGCGACACATTTATGGTGTTCAACACGTTGCTTGTTAGAGCAAGCTAGTGGAACGGTAACGGCCGCTAGGTCTCTTGCCAATGTCATTCAGAACTGCGCAAACACGCAAGGTTGCGTAGTCGGCAACCATGAAGCCATTGATGCCGGCCCTGAATCACGGAGTTGTGAGCCGCCATCTAGCAAGCGAACTTGCGCATCTTGCACAAAAGGTGATCCACGATGGTAGTGAATCACAGCTTGCGCTACGTTGATTGCAAGATGTTCACACTGCAATCGGCCGCGTTATTCTTGGTCGCCTCCGTTTTGCTGAGTGTCTCATCGTGTAACGAGCATAGCCATTCTGCCTCTAATCATCAGTCTGCAGCAGCATCAGAAACGCTATTTCCTGTAATGTCAGGCAGGAGAATGGGCTACATTGACTCCAATGGAAGAATCGCAATCTCCCCTAAGTTTGATGTCGCAGCGGACTTTAGGGACAATCTTGCCCGAGTTTCACTAAATGGGAAAACAGGATTCATAGATGATAATGGACGTGAGGTTATTCCAATAGAACTCGAAGGACGAATTCTCGACTACTCGGAGGGCTTCGCACCTTTCGGTGATATTGGAAAGATGGGCTATCTCGACAAACGTGGCCAGATTGCGATTGCGCCACGTTTCGAGATTTGCGGCTATTTTGTCCAAGTGACCTTCCCCCACGGTTTAGTCCACCTGTTATGTTAGTCCAACACCGTTCACAGCACACGCTGTGGGCGGGCGGAGCGCAGTGAGCGGAGCGAACGGAGCGGAGCCTGCCCACAGCGGCGCGCTCATTCGGGCCTCAGGGGCCGGCGGCCGATAGCCCAACGCACTGTGCGGCCGAACCGTGTTGGAATGAACCCGCCAGCGCTCAATCAAGACCTTCGCCTCTTTCAACGTGTAGAAGATCTCGCCATTCAGCAACTCATCGCTCAGCTTCCCGTTAAAACTCTCCACGTAGCCGTTCTCCCAGGGGCTTCCCGGCTCGATGAACAGCGTCTTCACGCCGACTCGGGCCAGCCACTCGCGAACCACCTTCGCCGTGAACTCCGGACCATTGTCGCTCCGCAGATGCCCCGGCACACCCCGCGTCGCAAACAACCACGCCAGCCGCTCCAGCACATCATCCGATCGCAACCTTCTCGCCACGTCAATCGCCAGGCACTCCCGCGTGTACTCATCCACCAGCGTCAACATCCGAAACGGCCGGCCGTCATGCGTCCACGCCTGCACAAAGTCATACGCCCAGACGTGATCCTTGTGCTCCGGCCGAAGCCGAACACACGAGCCATCATTCAACCACAATCGACCGCGTCGCGGCTGCTTCTTCGGCACCTTCAGCCCGGCGGCCTTCCAGATTCGCTCGACCCGCTTGTGATTCACCTGCATCCCTTCGTTCCGGATCAAGCCGGTGATCCGCGGTGTCCCGTATCGACCGTACACCGCCGCCAGCTCGATGATCCGCTGCGTCAACTTGTCCTCATCCTCATGAACCAACGGTAAGTACCGCTGCGTCGCGCGAGACTGACCCAGCGCCTTGCACGCCCGCCGCTCGGAGATGCCCAGGTGCTCCACCACCTCCTCGACCACCTGACGCTTCCGCTGCGGGCTTAGAAGTTTGGGCGGGCCGCCTCCCGAAGGATCGCCTTGTCCAACTCCGCATCGGCCACCAACCGCTTCAGCCGGGCATTCTCTCGCTCCAGCTCCTTGAGCCGCTTCGCCTGGTCAGCCTTCAACCCGCCGTACTCCTTCCGCCAACGGTAATACGTCTGCTCTGCCACGCCGATCTGCTTGCTCGCCTGCGCCACCGATCGACCCTGAGCAATCAACACATCCGCCTCACGAAGCTTGTTGACGATCTCCTCCGCCTTGAATCGCTTCCTGCTCATGACCCTTCCTCCTTGATCCAAGCCCCCATCCTAACTCAGGACCTGGATCAGTTTCTGGGGGGAAGGTCAGTTCCCATCGACGACCTCTTCGCTGCTTGGAAGGAGTGGTGTGAGGCACAGGGGCGAGACAGGCCGGGAACCAAACAAACCTTCGGCCGTGACCTTCGGGCAGCGCTGCCCGAGGTCCGCGAACGCCAGCCCAGGACAGGGGAGAGACGGCACCGGGTCTATGTCGGAATCGGACTCCGGCACGCGGTGGCACGCGATCCCGAGCACTGCAACTCGGAAATTGATCTCCGTGCACCGTCGGCCAACACAAACCAGTTTGCAATGCCGGAGAACGCGTGCCATCGCGTGCCACGTCCTGATGATGACCCCCACTACGCAGACTCCGCTGATTGGGGGAGTGTATGACCGCGCAAGTTGATGAACTGCTTACCGACTTGAACAGCCGGGGGATCCGTCTTGAGACCGACGGTGACCGGCTTCGGTTTCATCCGAAGTCCCTCGTGACCGCCGATCTGCTGGCGCGGATGAGGGCGTGCAAGGGTGAACTGCTGGCCGCGCTGGCTGAACGAAACAACACGGGCGTATTTGACGGCCGGACGCGAGAACGGGAGGTCCACGATGATGCGACGCGAGCCTGCAGCGAGCCAGACGGCCGGAGGCCGGATCATGCCGTGCCCGACGGCTGGACGCGCGAGCGGTGGGCCGCGCGGCTGGCCTACCTCGCCGACATCTGCATCGTCCCACAGCGAGCGGCCGAACTGCGGCAGTGGCGGGCGAGAGTCCTGTCCGAAGGCCTCGAAACCCGTTTATAGACCGTCGTCATATTTGTAGTGGACGCCTTCGTTGCGAGCACCGTAGATTCGCAGCGAGGAGAACATCGCCATGCGACTCTTTAAGGCACGATACCGCGACCGTCGAACCGGCCAGCGCCGTCTGGCGTCGCGGTGGTACATCGGGATCATGGTCAATGGTCGCGAGAGGAAGTTTCGAGGCTACGCCGACAAGCGGGCCACGCGGGTGCTGGGTGAGAGGCTGACCGATCTGGCAGGGTTGCGGGAGTCGGGGCTGGAGCCGGATGCCGCGCTGGCGAAATGGATTCGCGGCTTGCCGGACGACATGAAGGTGCGTCTCGCGGATCTGGAGCTGATCGATGCACGCCACGTCACGAACACGCAATCCTTGATGGAGCACTTCAAGTCCTACAAGGCCGCCCTATTGAACGGCTCGGCCTCCCCCCGGCAGAAGGGACCGGACACCCCCGGTCATGTGCGACTGATTGAGAAGCGCATTACGGCGGTGCTCGATGGAATCAGGGCCCAGCACATTCTGAAAGTTGATGCGGAGAAGGTGGCCGAGTACCTCGCCGGTCGGCGCGCCAAGCCTCGCAAGGATGGTGGACTTTCTGCGGCCTCATCGAATCACTACTTGTCGGCCTTGCGCCGATTCTTCACCTGGATGGTCCGGACGGACCGGGCCACGCGCAACCCCCTGTCCATGCTCGTGCTGATCGACACCGCTGCGCACAAGAAGCACGTCCGCCGCTCGTTCGAGCCGGATGATCTGCAGATGCTCCTCCAATACGTTCGCAATGCGCCCCCCTGCTTTGGAGTCGATGGTGAATCGCGCTATTGGCTCTACCGAATCGCCGCCGAGACCGGACTGCGGAGCGGTGAGTTGAGGAGCCTGACGGTCGAGTCCTTTGATCTTGCGGCAGCGGAGCCATCCGTCACTGTCTCGGCTTCGTATTCAAAGCGCCGCCGGACGGACACCCAACCCTTGCGGACCGACACAGCCGTTGGCCTGCGTGACTTCTTCTCATCGAAGTTGCCAACGGCGTGCGCGTTCAAGATGCCCGCTCCGTGCAACGTTGTTCGGATGCTGCGGAAGGACCTCGAAGGCGCTCGGGCAGCATGGATTGAGCGAGCGGAGAGTCCGAAGGAGCGCCACGCGCGAGAGCGAGCCGCCACGCTCAAGCCGTTCGACGATGCCGGCCGTGTGCTGGACTTCCACTGTTTCCGGGTTTACTTCATCTCGGCGGTTGTGGCCGGCGGCGCGGACCTCAAGACGGCCCAAGACCTCGCGCGGCACTCCACGCCGACGCTGACCATGAACACCTACGCGAAGCGCTTCCGGGGGACGGATCGAGCAGCCATCGCCTCGCTGCCGGACCTGACGGTGACGCAAGACGACACCGCCCGCGCGACTGGAACGGCTGGTCTGGTCGGCATTGCTCGCACACGTGCTGACTAAGATCGTCCTACGAAGACGAAAGGGAAGCACTTTAACATTCTGGACACGCTCTGGCGGACCCGCGCGCACCCTACGAAACGGCTGATTCAAGGAGCCTCTTTGGCTGAGGAGGCAATGCGTAGCCCCAGCCCGCTTATTCGCAATTGCGGCTTGAAGTAGAAGCGATTGGCGGAGCGATAATTTGGCAGGAACGCCTCAAAACAACCACCGCGCACAACACGCTCTTCACGGCTTACTCTTTCTAACCACGCCCGCGAGTCCCCTGGCGCGTTCTTGTAATTCATGTGAATGTAGTCCTCACACCATTCCCAGACATTACCGTACATATCAAAAAATCCCCATGGGTTGGGTTTTCTTGTTCCGACTCGGTGTGTTTGCTTTGCGCTGTTGTCCATGCACCACGCGTAATCCTCGAGCGACTCAAGTGTTTCGTCGAAATGGTAGCGATCAGTAGTTCCTGCTCGGCAGGCGTATTCCCATTCCGCCTCAGTTGGTAGGCGCACGACTCTCCCAGTGACCTCGGTCAATCTGCGACAAAACGATTGGCAATCATCCCAGGAAACGCTCTCAACCGGTCGGTTTCGGTAAAAGTCTTGATAGTCCTCCCACTCGGTGCTTCCAACCGGAGGCGGATCATCCCCTTTGAAATGAGATGGATTATTCCCCATGACGGCCTGCCATTGTTCTTGTGTCACTTCGAATCTGCCCAAATAAAATCCCTCTCGTACTTGGACAAGACGCTGCGGGCCCTCGACGCTACGACTAGAAAGACTGTCGTTCGGGGGAGATCCCATCATGAATTCGCCCGGAGAAACAAGAATAAGTTCTATTTTTTGCCCACCCCCGCAGTCAAGTGTCAAAACAGTTGGATCTCGTTCCTTTGAAGGAATGGAATCATCGGCTACACCGGTTGGCCTGGAGAACGCTTTATGGCCAGATTGGTTCATGCCGTTGACAGGTCTCGTTGCAATTGATTCGTTGGCTACAGTCCGAGCGCGCATAATTGCACTCGCCGCTCCTTGATTTGCACTTGACTTAAAGACAAGAAACAATATGACAGCAATTGCAACGCTAACGAGTGCCGCAACAAAATGTATGATTCTCATGGTCCTTTCGTACCTCTATATATCTCAAGTTTAACCGCGTAGATGATATACAAGCACTCAGCAATCCACGCATCACTCAAATATTCTCCAAACACAATGACGCAACGTCCATGCATTGCCCTCATTGATATTGATAATCACTTCACATGACAACGATTGGCAGGTTCCTGAAGGGCCCTGGAAAGCGCAATGGTTAGTGTTGCCGTGTAAGCGTTCTCCGGCATCCCAGTTTATTGGACAAATACATGTCCCACAAAGTCCAGATGGATCTACTATGACCGTCGGGCGCGAATCTGCATGCAAGTAGTCGTTAGGCTTTTTATGATCCTCTGCTCTCCGGATTGTCAATACAAGAATCGATATGTACATTGTATTCTCCGGCATAGTCAATACTGGTGGATTCTTGTATAATGGATCATTCGTATTCCACCTTCCGGTCATCACATCGACCAGCCGCGCGCGGTGGTGGCCGAGAGGTAGTTTGGCGTTGGCGGCGGTCGCGTTGGCGAGCGTGTCCATGACGAAGTGGGGGACGCCCTGGAAGGCGTAGCGGTTGTCCACGTCGCTGAAGGCCTGTGACACGGTCGCCAGCGGGCCGGCCTCGCGCGTGCTCCACGACGGCAGCTTCAAATCAAACAGGTCCTCGTCATCCGTATCCGAATCACCGTCATCATCCAGATCAGCCCGCGGATCCCAGATCGTTCCATTCTTCGCGTCCTTCACGCGCTCGCTGTCCACGTCATCCATCTCGCTGTTGTTGTCCATTTCCCCACGACCCACCGCCTCCCGGATATACGGTCGTCCGTAGCCGTCGTAGGCATATCTTTCCACAATCGCTCCGGCGCGATCGACGATGGCCCGGAAATTTCATCCTTTACATGGTCAGTCGTTCGCGCTCAATTTCAGCTCCATGCCAGGCTACATTCATATCTTATCCTGTTCAGTCGGCACATACTATCGCGGGATAGCGAACGATTTGATTCAGCGTCTCAAGCAACACCGATGGGGAGGGGGCCGTTCCACCCATTGACGGCGGCCGCGCGTTTTTGTAGCCCTTCGGGTCCCCGAAGTCGCAATCGTTGTTGCACCGGAAGTCCACATAAGTCTGATCCGGCGACAGCTTGCTCGTTCCTTGGGCGTTGCCGAACGAATCGAACGTCTGGATCGACACGTTCCCGTTGCTGTCCAACCGGCCGCGGACGTTCCCCATCCCGTCGGCCAGACAGACATAGTCGCACATCGAGTTGACGCTGCCCGGAACCCAGCCGGACTCGTCCACCTTCGGTGTCTTCGGATCGTCCTCCTCCCAGTGGCCGTCATGGATGCTCACGCCCCGCCGGGCGACGAGGCCGGTCGGCCGGTAGTTCCTAATTAACGACTCCCGCGCTCGCTCGCCTTGCCACCTAACAATCTGATTGCCGATCGGATGGAGGAGCCGGTGGCTCTTGATCCGCGACTCCCGCATTTGCTTGGCGAGCTGCTTGGCGAATTGCTTGGCGAAACGCTGCACCCGGCGGTGCAAGACAGTTCAACGCCGTGCACGGAACCGGGCGAATTGAGACAACCATTGAGATCACGTTAAGGCCGTTGCGAGCAAGGCATTACCGCGCATCGAAGTGAATCAAGACGATCAGAAATGAAATGGGTAGGGCCGGAATTGAACCGGCGACACACGGATTTTCAGTCCGTTGCTCTACCAACTGAGCTACCTACCCGTTGCTCTACCAACGCGTCTACCAATCCGATGGTCGGCTTCCACCGTCGCGGCGACCGAGCGACTCGTGATTATCCCCCCCTGCGCAAACCTTGCAAGGGGGAGAAGGCCGCGGCGAACCGTCTTAACTGGACCAACGCGCCGGCGAAACGTAGCGGTCGTGTCTTCGATTGCTTGCGTAATCGGCTCTTGGGCGACGAACCCATGCGAGCGCGTTCCATCTCGCTCGCATTCAGCCGCCCCGTCAAACAACGCCAACTCAAGACCGCGCAAACTTGGATGGATCGAGCGAACCCAGACCCTGGTCCCACGAAATCGTCAAACCGCCCCGGCGACCCGCGGACTTCTCGCGACGCTTGGCCGCTTCCTTCTCGGCCGCAGCCCTGGCAGCCGCGCGCTCGGCGAGTTCCTCGGGCGTCGGCTCCCGCGGTGGCGTCTTCATCGAGAGCGAGACTTTGTGGTTCGTCGTATCGACACCGAGCACGCGCACTTCGACTTCCTGGCCCGGCTTGACCTTGTCGGTCACAGCCTTGATGCGCGTGTCCGACAGTTCCGAGATGTGAATCAGGCCGTCGATGCCGTCCTCCAGCGCGACAAACGCGCCGAACTCGGTGGTGCGCACAACCTTGCCGGTGATCTTTGTCCCGGCCACATATTTCTCGGCCGCCTTGGACCACGGGTCATCCGTCACCGCTTTGAGGCTCAAGCCGATTCGCTTCTTCTCGGCATCGACCGAGAGCACGCCGACCTCAACGACATCGCCCTCTTTCACGACTTCCTTCGGGTGATGCACGCGCCGCGTCCAGCTCAACTCCGCCAGCGGAAGCAACCCGTCCACGCCCGGCTCCAGCTCGACGAACGCACCAAATGCCTGCAAGCGCACAACGCGGCCGGAAACTTTCGCGCCGATGGGAAACTTCTCAGCGACGTGCGTCCAGGGATCGGGCTGCGCCTGCTTGAGGCTCAACGAGACGCGGTTCTTCTCCTTGTTGAGCTTAATGATCTTGACTTCGACCTCGTCGCCGACTTTCAGGATATCTTCCGGCTTGTTGACGCGACCCCAGCTCATGTCGGTCACGTGCAACAGGCCGTCGACGCCGCCGAGATCAATGAACGCGCCGTACTCGGCGATGCCCTTGACCTTGCCACGGCGAAGCTGGCCGAGTTCAAGCTCGCCCAATGCCTTCTCGCGCAGATGCGTCTGCTCTTTCATCAGCCACTTGCGCCGCGAGAGAATGATGTTCTCCTCGCCCGCGTCGTACTTGGTCACCTCGGCCGAGACCGTCTTGCCGATCAGCTCGGAGATGTCCTTGAGGAAGTGCACATCGACCTGGCTCGCGGGAATGAACCCGCGCAGGCCCTCGATGTTGACCTCCAGCCCGCCCTTGTTCATGCCGGTGACGAGGCCGGTGACCACCGTGCCGGGCTTCAACTCCCGAAGAATTGCCGCCTGGCGCGCCTTGCGCCGCGACACATTCAGCAAGCCGGTGCGTTCGTCGCTCTCCAGTACCGCGACTTCGATCGAATCACCGACCGCGAACTTCTCATCCTTGCTGAACTCGGATTTCGGCATCGTGCCCAGGCTCTTGCCGCCGAAGTCGATCAGCACGTCCTCGGACCCGATGTTGGCGATGCGACCCGACACAATCGTGTCATTCGTCGGCTCGCCCACTGCCAATTGGTTGTTCACATCGGCGGTGCGATCGGAATCCGTCAGCCCGGCCATGGCCTCTTCAAGCGCCGCGTTGACCGACGGGTCATCGACGCCTGCGAGGGACGCCACCAGGTCGGCCCCGGACAGTTTCTGTCGGGACGCGGCCCCTCCCCCGGATGGCCGAACCGGCGCGGCTGAATCGGCGGGCGCCGGCGGGTTCACCGGGGCGGCCGATTGTGAATTAGACGATTGTGATTCGGATGATTGTGAGACGGGGTCGGTCGAGTCCATGGTCGGTTTAATCCTCACGCAGCCGTCAGGCGACCGCGCGAACGTTCGGCTGGTAAACAACGAGGCACGCAAAGGCCATCGCCGATCGGGCCGCTCTCCCAGCCGTACGGAGAGCATGGCGATTCGGCGATCGTTCGTCGCAGCAATTCCATTTGCGTGCGGGACGAGACAGCAGGAAAACGGCGGAGAATTCCTTCCCGCCGATTAGACCATACGATACCCGAAGGCGACGGCCAAGTCGACACCACGGTCCGGTCGCCCCTGTCTTTCATCGGTCGGGAATCGCCCTGTCGCGAACTCGATACAGAAAAGCGCATTTCTCATGTAACGGCAGACGACTTTCGACCGTCCAGCGTGCTTTCGGACTATCTGCCGGATCGAGAATGTGTCTACTGGATGAAGGCCGACGTGATGGCTGCGATTCGCTAACGTCCGTCGGCGAGGCACGAAACGTGAATGGCCGCGACGACAAGAACTGCGCCGTGGTCGCGGAAATGCGCAGGGCCCACGGACTGCGACGAAGCCGATATTCGCCTGCGGCGCGAACCGTGAGCGCGGCCGGCGAAGGCAGCAATCGAGTTGTGTAAGTGCGAGGCTCCTGACAGATGATAGGCCGCGCGGCGGCGCGTTGTCACCGGCTTTATCGGCACCTTGGGAAAAAAATGCGCGTGTGGAAATCAATGGACGAGAATCCGGCGCATTCGGCCGAAGTTAAGAGATATAATGGAGTGACTCCCGACGTAAATACCCTTGCTTGGGGGAGACCGCCATGGCATCTCACGATCTGCGACGTATCCTGGCCGGTTGGGATTACGAGCCCAATCAAATCACGGTGCGGAAGGTCACCGGGGATGACGGCACGATCAAGATCCAGATGCGTCTGGACCTGGGCCTGCTGCAGATGGAGGTCCAGGGTCGGCCCGACGGGCTTCGCCCCCACGGGTTTGAATCGCTGCTCGACTTTCACGAAAACCGCATCACCGAACACACGAACAAGAACGGCACCGATTTGGGGCTGGAGCTGACGCCCGAAGAGTGCCAGGCCCTGCGCGAAGAATCCGTTCAGTACTACCACCGCTACCTCGCCGAGTTCGTTCTCGAGGATTTTGCCGGCGTGCAGCGCGACACCAGTCGCAATCTGCGCGTGCTCGACCTGTGCGGCAATTACGCCCGCGAGGAGAGCGACCGCGAGGTGCTGGAGCAGTACCGCCCGTACCTCATCATGATGAACACCCGCGCCGAGGTTCATCTCGCCCTGCGCAAAGGCTCGTTCAAGACGGCCCTGGCCCGCGTCAACGCCGGCCTGACCGCCATCAAGGACGTCATGTCCGAATCGGGTCAGGACGAACGCTGGGAAGACGCCACCGAAGTCTCCATTCTCATGGCGCTTCGAAGCGAAATCGCCGCGCGCCTGCCGGCTGACCCGCTGCAGAAGCTCGAAGACGAACTGCAACGCGCCGTGGACGAAGAGCGCTACGAAGACGCCATCGTGCTGCGGCAGCGCATGCAGTCCATGCGCGAGCAGCAGGCCGGGGCCCCCGCCCGACGGCGGCCGAAGAAGTAACGCCGCGAGCCGTGAGCCGTCAACCAAGTACAGAGCAGTTGGCAGTGGTTAGTGGCCGGTGGCCAGGACCGGCTTTACGACTCCGTTCTACTGTTTCCTGATACCTATTCCCTTCGTGCCTCATCCGCAAAGTTTGCCCTCCACGCCGGAATGGACCATGATCCGGGTTTCAGAATTGACGTGCCGCGCGCATCCAACCCGACGCCGGTAGCCATCTGGAGCAGTGCATCATGATCATTCGAGATTCGTTTCGCGGTCGCTTGACGTTCACAGCAGGAATCCTTGGGCTGCTGCTCGGTGCGTCGGCGGGTTGCCGCCTTCACCCCGTCAGCCTCGCCGCGATGGCGATTGGCGATGTCATCAACGATAGCGAAGTGAAGAAGCGGCAGGAGAAGCTGCACGAGCAGCCGGTCAGCGCGGCCGATGAGATGTTCGGAACGCGCGAGGAGACGCTTGTCGATGCACAGGACCCGCAGCGCGAGTTGATTACCTACCTCGTGAAGGGCGACCCGCTCGACACGCAGAACTGGGTCGTGGAAGCGCGGAGCGGGAAGATCGTTGCCCTGTCGCGCGTGAAGCGAAACATCGACGGCGTGGAAGACGTGATCAAGGCCGCCGCGATCAAGCCGAAGGTCATGGGCAAGTCACCGGACGCCTGCCGGCAGGACGCCGAGTTGAAAGAGCCGCTTGCCACGCTGCGCAATCGCGAATCCGGTGAGACCCTGCGCGTTTACGATGTTCGAAATTGGACCAATTCACGCGGAGCACGCTATTGCGTTCTTCGCTTCGACGGGGAGGAACGCTGCACGACCATTCATCTTGTAGGCGTCAGCGCGTCGACCACCAAAGACCCGATGACCAATGCGCCGCAGTGAGCGAGGTCATTGATTCTTAGAAAAAGTGGTGCGTCGAGGACCCACCCTACGACTACGACTTACGGCGGGCGATGCCCACCTTACGCCTCCGTACCCTTGTTTTGACTTTTCGATTTCTCGACGTCTGGCTTCGCCTTACGGCCCCACGACACGATTGATCATCCCCGGGCCGTCCTGCTTTCCAAACGGAAAGATGTTCGGGTGCAGGTTCGCGGTCTTGAAATCCTGATCGCCCAGAAGCGTGCTCGCCGAGCCGGTCGTGTCCATCAGGTCGGTGATGTCGGATGTGTGATTCAGCCCCAGCAGGTGCCCCGCCTCGTGCGCCGCGACGTTTCCGATGGCCGTTGCGATGCCGTCGGCGGTCGGCTGCACGGCGAACGCCTTATCGAAATCATTGGTGAAGACGATGGCATCGTCGCAGCACTCGACATTCTCCTGATCGACGTCCTGCGAGATGCCGAAGAGCGTGGCGCTAAACGCGCCGAACTCGATTGTGCTGAAGTTGCCCGCGGGCGGCGGATCGTCGCTGGTGACGACCTGCACGGGCGTGTCCTCGAAGTTCTCGCGCACGACTTCGGCGATTTTCGACTTGATCGCATCGGTCAAACCGGCATAGGTCGCGTCGATGTCCGCGGCGTCGAACGGCATCACGGTGAAATTGCCCTCGGGCAGCTGGATCGATCCGCCCGCGAAGTTCAACAGGAGAATCTGCGGTGGCGGCGCAGGAATCGGCTGACTGCGCAGTATTTCGACCGATCCCGTGTACGACTGCGTCACGTTGTTCGCTGCCGAGTTTGCCAGGCAGAGAAACAGCTTGCCCGTCGCCTGCGTAACCACGGCGTCGATCACGGTTTGCAGGCCTGCCGCGCCGCCCTGCCCGGAAAAGTAGGTAAACAGCACGCCGTCAAAATCCAGCAACGCCGTCTTGGGTCGCAGCGTGCCGATCGGCGGTTCCAGCGCGACGCGAACGCGATCACCCGGCTGCACCGGCCCGAGGTCGTACACGTCGACCTTGTTCGGGACGAGACTCGAATCCAGCGGGGCGAATCCCGCGTCGTCAAGGATCAACCGCGTCGCCGTGCCGAGTGTGCTGCCGATCGGTCCGGGCGGAAGCGGCGTATTCATGCTCCCGCCGCAGGTCAGGCCCAGCGCGCATGGCATGGCAAGGACGAGAAAGGCGATCCATGCTCGCAATGGTGAATGGAACGGGTCTGATTTCACAAGCGGGAACTCTCCGGCGAGGGCGTACTTGATCCTATGCAGGCAGGCTCCCCATCGTGCACCACGGGACACGCCAGCCACATCCAACTCCACGGCTGCGATTATACCGCCGAAATTTGCGGACCGCCCACCGTCGAATGTGTTGCCATCTCCCCGGATCGGCCGTTATATTCGGCGGCAGATAAGGATATTCGCGTCGCCCGAAGAGGTCGGGGTCCCGTACCGGGATCGGGTGGCCACGCCGAAAGGAGTCGGAACATGCCACGTACGCTCGTCCTGTTTTGCGCCATTGCCCTCTCCACCATCGCACTGACCGGCTGCAAGAAGCCCGACCAGCCGCTGCCGATCGGCAACATCGACAAGGACTACGACCGCCCGCTGCCGCCGGGCGCGTTTGCTCTGCGCAAGATTGACCCATCGCAGTATCCGCGGTTCGGCGATGCCTGGTTCAAGGCCAAGGGCACGACGTTGCGCGACAGCGTGCTGGGGAGCATCAACTACCTCAAGAAGCCGTCGAGCAAGAAGTACTACCCCCTCGGCCCCATCACGCATGAAAAGGCCATGAGCACGCTTCAGGCTTTTCTCGTGACGCTGGACCAGTCCAGCAGCCCCGAAGCGCTCGATGAAGCCATTCGTCGCGATTACGACGTGTACATGTCCATCGGCTGCGACGACGAAGGCGCCGTGCTGTTCACCGGCTATTACTCCCCGATCTTCAACGGCAGCAAGGAGCAGACCGCCGAACACACTGTGCCGCTCTATCGTCTGCCGCCCGGCTTCACGAAGGACACCGAAGGCAACCCGCTCGGCGGGCCGTACAAGACCCGCGCCGAGATCGAGACCAGTCAGGAGCTGATGGGCAATGAAATCGTCTGGCTCGGTGATCGTTTCGAGGCGTACGTCTTCACCGTGCAGGGGTCGGGCTTCATCCGCCTGCCCGATCAATCGCTCTTTGAAATCGGTTACGCCGGTCACAACGGACAGGAATACACGCCCATCGGCCGCCAGATGGTCGCCGACGGCAAAATCGACAAATACAAGCTATCACTCGATACTCTCATCCGATACTTCAAGGAACACCCGGAAGACATCGACACGTACCTGCACCTCAACAAGCGGTACGTCTTCTTCCAGGAATCCTCCGGCGGGCCGTACGGCTGCCTTGCCGAAAAGGTGCGACCGTTCCACTCCATCGCCACCGACAAGGACATCTTCCCCCGTGCGGGCCTTGCGTTTGTCGACACGCGCATTCCCGATGAGCGCGACCACGGCACCAAACGGCCGTTCCGCACATTTGTGCTGGATCAGGATCGCGGCGCAGCGATTCGCGCCCCCGGCCGCTGCGATATTTACATGGGCGTCGGCGACGAGGCCGGCAAGATGGCGGGCTTCACTTACAGCGAAGGTCGGCTGTATTACCTGTTCCTGAAAGACGGCGTGCAACCGCAGGAGCAGATGGCAAGCCAGCCGGGCGCGACAGGTTCAACCGACGCCACACAAACATCTGAATGAAGAATTAGGAATGTAGCGAGGCGACTGCCGCTATCCATGCCGACGGATGACAATTAGACCCAGCCCCTAGCGCCAGCGAGTGGGCACTCGGCGTGTTGGACTGCCGAATTCATAATCAATCCCAAATTCGCACTCAATTGAATGCACTTGGTGCCCGCTCGCTGGCGCTCGGGGCTGAGATTGGCGCCACCCTTTCTACATTCATCATTCTACATTATTTCGCTATTCGCCATTATCAATTCCGCTCAACTTTCTCTGCTTCTTCGGAAATAGCCAGAAACAGTTTCTGCTCCGCCGCGGAGTATTTCCGCCCGCGGCGCGCCACGACCTTCAGCGCCACCTCCAGCGCCTTGGCCGGGTCATTTCGCGCCGAGCCGGCATCCGTCAACCACGAAAAACTCGGCACAAACTGCGGCGGCATGCGGCTGCTCAACAGATTGCACCCGTAACCGATCACTGCGCCAGTCGGCAGGCGCGTGCCGATCGCGGTCTTCGTATGGTCGCCGATGAACGCGCCGACAAACATCTGCCCGGAGTCGACCGCCTCGCCGTTGATCGGCACGCGCACCGGGCCGTATGTATTCTTCAAATCGCTCCCCACCGTATCCGCGCCGAGGTTCACCCACTCGCCGACATACGAGTGCCCGATGAACCCGTCGTGCTGCTTGTTCGAGTATCCGTGGAAGATCGTCCCTTCGATCTCGCCGCCGATCTTGCAAGCCTCGCCGATGCTGCACCCGGGCCGCACGGCTGCACCGGGGTTAATCATACATTTGTCGCCGATGTAGCAAGGCCCGGCGATCACCGCGCCGGGTGAGACCGTGACGTTCTCGCCGATGTAGATCGGTCCCTCCTCGGCGTCCAGCACGGCCCCGGGTTTGATCTTTGAACCATTGCCGACATGAATCGAATGCCCGCTCACGAGGTGCGCGCCGGCGTACACACGGCCCAGCACGTCGCACTGCCGCTGCGCCGCCTGACGCACGATTTCGCCTGCGTTCTCCTGGACCGCCTGCCACGGCCAGTCGATCAGCGACCAGGACTCGTCCGGCATCGTTGCGCCGGCCAGCCCGCCCAGCTTCTGTCGAACAGCCGCCGGGTCAAGCAGCACGTCCGGCGTCAACTGCGAACCCAGCGCCCGATTGACCCGCGCCGCCACGAGCACATCCCCCCGCCACACGGCCGACATCGGCGGCAACGCGGGCGCGGCTCGCAACAACACGCGCCCATTGATCCACAATTGATCGTCGCAGGTCGAAGGCTGATTCACGCGCCGCGGCTGTCGCTCCGCCAGCACGGCCGCCAGCACCGGACGCACGTACACCGCATCGGCTGTTCGATTGACGGCTGTCTCAACCTTGGCCAGCAGGTTGTCGAAGCCGATGCGCAGATTGAACGTCGCCCGCGAATAGACAATCGGCAGCAGGTTGCGGTAGCCCGCGTCTTCAAACACGATCAAGGACATGGCCGAATCATCCCCTCCCCCGCGCGCTATTGCAACGACACCGGATCTACGTCCACGACGACACTCTGGATCGCGCTGCGCAGCGCCCCCTCCGCTCGAAATGCGTCCATCGCCGCCAGCACCGCGTCCCCGCCCGAGAATACCATCACGATCTCGTGGCGATACTGGTCGCGCAGCCGCGCGATCGGCGCCTCGCGCGCCGGCTGCACCGTCCCCCCAATGTTTCGCTTCGCCAGAATCACCCGCAGCCGATCCGCCATCGCGGCCGATTCCTTCGCCAGCTTCGACGCCTGCTGATCGGCCAGAACGATGCGCACCATGCGCGTCGCAGGCGGCAGATGATTGCGCCGCCGGCTCGCCAGCTCGCGCTCGGCGAAGGCCTCGTAATCACCGCGCACGGCGTGCTGCACCGCCTCGTTGTCTTTCGCGAAGGTCTGCACGACGGCGTGCCCCCCGGCAAAACCCCGCCCGCTGCGGCCCGCGACCTGCAAGACGAGTTGAAACGTGCGCTCCTCGGCGCGGAAGTCATTCTGTGCCAGCGCTGTATCGGCGCTGACCACGCCGACGAACGACACAAACGGAAAGTCCAGCCCCTTGGCGATCATCTGTGTCCCGACCAGCACGTCGAACTCTCGCCGCTCGAAGGCCGACAGCACTTCGGCGTAGTCCGCCGCCCGCTGCATCACGTCCGAATCCATGCGCCGGGCGCGGACACCGGCGAACTTCCGCGCCAGTTCCTCTTCCACGCGCTGCGTGCCGAGTCCGAATCGCACCATGCGCCCGTCGCAGTCCGACATCGGGCATTGCACCGGCGGGTTCACTCGATTGAGACAATAATGGCAATGCACCTGACCCGTCGTCTGGTGAAACACCATTCGCACGCTGCAACGGGGGCACGTCGCGACGTAGCGGCACTTGGGGCAGTGAAGGTAGCTCGCATAACCCCGGCGGTTCAGCAGGATCACCGCCTGCTGCCCCTGGTTCAGCGTCGCCGCCAACCGGGCCTCCATCTCGCGCGAGAGCAGGTGCACCCCGCCGCGCGCGTGATGCTCCTCGTGCATGTCCACCAGATGAACCTGCGGCATCGGCAGATCGCCGACTCGCCGCGGCAATCGCAGGAGCTTGTAGTGCGCGCGGGTCTTGAGATTCTGCCACGTCTCCAGCGACGGCGTCGCCGAACCCAGCACGCACACGACGCCCTCCAGCGATGCGCGGCGCACCGCGACATCCCGCGCGTGATACCGCGGGCTGGCCTGGCTCTTGTAGCTCGGCTCGGCCTCCTCATCGACGACGATCAGCCCCAGCCGCGGACACGGCGCGAACACCGCGCTGCGCGTGCCGATGACCACGTCCACCTCGCCCCGCGCGATCGCACTCCACGCGCGCGACCGCTCCACGTCGCTCAAGCCGCTGTGCAGCGTCGCCACGCGGTCGAACCGCGCCGCCAGCCGAGTGATCGTCTGTGTCGTCAGCGCGATCTCCGGCACAAGAAAAATCGCCTGTCGCCCCGCGGAGATCACGCGCCGAATCGCCGTGACGTAGACTTCCGTCTTTCCGCTGCCGGTCACGCCGAACAACACCTGCACGCTGAAGCCGCCGCCCGCCATGGCCGATTCGATGCCTTCCACGGCCGCCTGTTGATCTTCGTTCAATGAGAAACTCGGCTCGTGACGCTCCACGACCGGCGCTGCCGCCTCCTGCGGCTCGCGCTCGATCTCGATAGTCGCTCGTCCGCGACGCACCAGCGTCTGAATCGTCGCGGTGCTGCACGCCGCAGCCGAACACAAGGCGACAAGCTCCATGCGCCCTCCCGCCGCCGTCAACGCCGATGCAATTCGAGATGCCTTCTCGGCAAACGCGGACGGGCGGCGCTTCTTCACATTCGCAGCGCTTTCATCGTTCGCCGGGGTGCCACGCCCCGGCTCCGACACTTTGCTCGATGCCGATTCCTGGGTCGGAACGATTCGCACATAGCGCACCTTCCGCCAGCCCGATTTTCGCCGCGCGGCGCGCGGCACGAGCAAATCCAGCGTGCGGCCCAGATGCGCCGCGTAATAGCGCGACACCCATTGACCCAGTTCCAGCAACCGCTCGGGGATCGGTTCGCTCGATTCATCCACCGACAGAATCGGCCGCAGCGACGTTTCCCAGACTCCTTCCGACACCGCCAGGCAGATCGCATCCGCCGGCGCGCCGCTTCGACCGAACGGCACGCGCACCCGCGCACCTGGCTTCACCGTCGCCGCCAGTTCGGCCGGCACGCGATATGAATAAGGTTTGTCCACCGGGCGCAGCAGCGCGACCGTCGCGACCGGCCCGCGCTCCAGCGTCGGCTTTTCCAGCAGGGAGCCCGTGAATCGATCTCGCTTTCGCGGCGACATGGCCCCCATGATACCGTCGTGACGAAGCGACATCCCGCCGGTCCGCAGACGGCGACATTGCACGACTTGAACGCCCGCGTACAGTAGCGACATGGTCGAAGTGCATGAACTGACCAAGGACTTCCCAACGACCGAGGGCGGGTTGAAGCGCGTCGTGGATCGCGTTTCATTCGTTGTCCGTCCGGGAGAGATTTACGGCCTGCTCGGCCCCAACGGCGCCGGCAAGACCACCACGCTGCGCATGATCAGCGGCCTGCTCACGCCGACCGACGGCTGGGCCGCGCTGAACGGTCACGATGTCCGCCGCGACCGCGAAGCCGCCAAACGCGCGCTGGGTTACCTCACGGCCAGCACCGGCCTGTATCAGCGCCTGACGCCGCGCGAGTTGCTCCGCTACTTCGGCGAGTTGCTCGGCCTGACGCCCGCCGCCATCGAACGCCGCATCACCGCGTTGTTCGAATGGCTCGACATGCACAGCTTTGCCGATCTGCGCTGCGGCGGACTCTCCACCGGGCAGAAGCAGCGCACCAACATCGCCCGCGCTTTGCTTGGCGACCCGCCCGTGCTCATCATGGACGAGCCGACGCTCGGGCTGGATGTCCTCACCAATCGCATCGTGCTCGATTTTGTCCGCGCCGAAGCGGCCGCCGGCAAGGCGATCATTCTCTCCACCCATTACCTTGACGAAGCCGAGACGCTTTGCCATCGCTTCGGCCTGCTTCACGAGGGGCGAATCGTCGGGGAGGGTGATCTTGTCGCACTGCGACACCGTGCCGGCCGTCAGCGGTTGTCGGAGATATTCCTGCATCTCTGCGGCCATTCCGAGCATGTGCTGGCAATGAGCGGCGCGACGGCCACCCCCGCGCGCGGGGAGCGATGAATCGCCATGCCGTCTCGCTTTCGCCGCGTCTGGGTTGTCTTTCGCAAGGAGCTGCTCGATACGCTGCGCGATCGTCGCACGCTGCTGGCGATGATCGTCGTGCCGATTGTCCTGTATCCCATTCTCATGCTCGTGATGGTGCAGGCGCTGCGCATGGAGGCCGGTCGGCGTCAGGTCGAGCAATACACCGTCGCCGTGCCGGACGAGGCGCACCGCGCATGGCTGCTCGAAGTCCTTCGTCGCGACGATGCGGAAGGCGATGCCGGCCACCTCGATAAGAAGTCTCCCGCCTCCGCGGAGCCGCCAATAACGCCCACGGACGCCCCGCCCGACGCAGGCCTCTCCACAACGCTGACTGCCAAGCAGTTCGAAATCACCGTCGCCGGCGATCAATCGCTCTGGAATCTCGTCACGCGGCAATCGCATCAACTGGGGATGATCGTCGAACCTCCGCCCGACGCGGCCCATTGGGCCGACGAAACCAATCGCGCGACTCAATTCATCTACAACGAAAGCGACCCCCGAAGCGAGTTCGTCTTCAACTACCTCTCGCGCGTCCTCGATCGCGAGGCCCAGCGCGTGATTCAGGCCCGCGTCACGCGCGCGGCCGGCAGCGATCACCTGTTGCAGCCGTTCACCGCCGCAGCCGTTTCCACCGCCAGCCCCCAACAACGATTCGCGAAGATCCTCGCGATGGTCGTCCCCTTCCTGCTCGTCATCATGTCCGTCACCGGCGCGATGTACCCCGCCATCGATCTCACCGCGGGCGAACGCGAACGCGGCACGCTCGAAACACTCGCGGCCTCGCCCGTTCCCGTCGGGCAGATCGTCGCCGGCAAGTTCGGCGTCATCGTCACCATCGCCATGGTCAGCACGGCGCTCAACCTCGCGTCCATGTCGGCCGTGATTCACTTCGCCGGGCTGGAGCAACTGCTCGACCTGAAATCCCGCCGCGCCGCACCGGCCACGACATCGCCGGTCGTTTCCGGCGGAACCAATGAAGTGCCGGACACAGCCGTAACGACGCAGCACGCTTCCGCCGCGCCACGCCAGGCTGACTATTTCGCGCTTCGCGCACGGCTCGAAGCCGAGGCAAAGCAGCAATCCAGCTTTCTCGTCCTCGCGGCCCCGCTCGTCATGCTGGCGATGGTTCCCTTCGCCGTGCTCTTCAGCGCCGTCATGCTGGCGACGTGCAGCTTCGCGCGCACGTTCAAGGAAGCCCAGAATTACATGATGCCCGTCATGATGGCCGCGATCATCCCCGCGATGGTCGTCAGCTACATGCCGACGCTCAAGCTCGAAGGCGCGCTGCTCGTCGTCCCCGTCGCGAACGTCGTCGTGCTGATTCGCGACCTCTTTCTCGGCCAGGCAAACGGCTCGGCCGCCACGATCTGTCTGCTGTCCACGAGTTTCTACGCCGCCGCCGCCGTCGCCGCTGCCGCGAAACTCTACGGGCACGAAGCCGTGCTTTTCTCCGATGTCGCCGGATACAAGACGCTGCTGCGCCGTCGATTCATCGTGCCTCGCCCGCGGCCCGGCCCCGCCATGGCTTTGCTCACGGTCGCCCTCGCGTTCCCCGTCTACTTCTATTGGCAATCCGCATCGATCACAGTTGACAGTACGGCCGACAGGCTCCGAAACGCCGTCGCGTTGGGCCAGCTTTTGATCCTCGCGGCGCCGCCGCTCCTGCTCGCCGCTTACGCCAAGCTTGACTTGCGCGAGACGTTTTCGCTCCGCGCGCCGGCGCTGCTGCCGACGCTTGGCGCGCTGCTCATCGCCGCGTCCATCGTCCCCGTTGGTCAATTGCTGCAGCAGATTCAGGGCTGGGCCGTCCCCGGTCTGCGACCTGGCGGCGAAATGTTCCGCAAGCAGGCCGAACTCATGCTTGATGGATCGCTAACGGCGATCTTGGTTGCATTCGCGCTGGTGCCGGCCGTCTGCGAGGAGATTCTGTTTCGCGGCTTTCTGCTCGGCGGGCTGAAGGATCGCGCCCGGCCGGTCGCCGTCGCGATGGTGGTCGGCCTTGCGTTCGGGCTGTTCCACATCTACGCCGAGAAAATTCCGTTGACCGCCACATTGGGGTTTGTTCTTTCACTTGTGTGCCTGTATTCCGGCAGCATCTTCCCCGCCATGCTCGTTCACACCGCCAACAATGGATTGGCGTTGCTCGCCGCGCGGCCCGAAGGCGCGCGCCTCGCAGCATGGCTTGGGTTGGTCGAGGTCCCGCCGGCAGGCGAGATTGTGTTCGACGCCCGCGCCGCAACGTTCCTCGCAGCGTTTCTCGTGGGACTCTTGCTCGTCGTTGTTGGCCGGCGCGGTGAAGGTCGAATGGCGAATAGCGAATAGCGAAGTCAGTTGTCTCCAAAGTGCCTATTGCGCAGGCAATCGAGGAACCAGCTCAATCATTCGATCGCTTGCGCGACCGGCCCCTTTCGCCATTCGCTATTCGCACTTATCACTAAGTCTTTGCCTTGTCGCGCTCATCCGATTGCCTCACAATACGCCGAACCACGGAGAAACCGTCCCCCATGAAAGCCGCTCGCTATCACCAGACCGGCAAGCCCGAAGTCATCCGCTACGAAGACGTGCCCGACCCCGTGCCGCAGGCCGGCGAGGTCCTGCTCAAAGTCCGCGCTGCCGCGTTGAACCGGCTCGACGTGTTTCTCCGCAGCGGCGCGACGTCCATGCCCGGGTTCACAATGCCGCACATCGGCGGTTTTGACTTCGCTGGCGAAGTGGCCGCGGTCGGCCCCGGCGTCGACCCCAAGCGAGTCGGCGAGCAAAGCGTCGTCAACGCGCGTGTCACCGGACCCGCGGCGCGCGGCCGCCTCGACATTCTCGGCATCGCGCGGCCCGGCGGCTTCGCGGAATGTGTCTGTGTTCCCGCGCATTGTCTCGCCCCCAAACCCGCGAACTACTCGTGGGAAGAATCCGCGGCATTCGGATGCGTCTATCTCACGGCCTGGTACGGCCTCATCTTGCAGGCAGCGCTCAAGCCCGGTGAGACGGTCCTCGTTCACGCAGGCGGCAGCGGTGCGGGCACAGCCGCCATCCAGGTCGCCAAGGCCGCCGGCGCGACCGTCATCACCACCGCCGGCAGCGATGAAAAATGCGCCAAAGCGCGCGAGCTGCTCAAGGCCGATCACACGATCAATTACAAATCGCAAAATGTCGCAAAAACCGTGCGCGATCTCACCGGCGGGCGAGGCGTAGACGTTGTCTTTGATCCCGTCTGGGGCGAGACGGCCGAGTCCACGATGGAGTGCATGGCCCTGCGCGGCCGCTGGATCGTGCTCGGCATGGTCGGCGGCCAAATGGGTCGAATCGAAGCGGCAAAGCTGCTCTTCCGCGAAGTGACCATTCGCGGCATCGTGGAGTTTTACTCCGACGAGGCCCAGATCGCCGGGGCGTGGAGCCTGGCGCACCGCCACCTCGTGCGACCGATCATCTCAAAGGTCTGGTCGCTCGCGGAGCTGGCCCAAGCACACGCCCAGATGGAAAGCGGCGACGTGTTCGGCAAGATCGTCGTGACGCCGTAATGTCGTGACGTCACGGCGTCGCGGAAGCGTGGCAACGAAACATTCGAGATCGGATCCACGCGAAACAGCCCGGTCCTAAAGCAGTGCTTAAATGAAAAGCCCCAGGCAATTGCCTGGGGCTTTGGTTTGAAACGTAAACCCGGATGTTGATTTGAATCTACGCCGCTTCGCAGCAACGCGAACGCAATCACGCATCACTTATAGATGTGCGTGCTCTCGCTCTCTTCGACCGGCGTCTGCAACTGGTCGCTGGTCATGTTGCAGCGGAAGCGCACATCGCCGCTGTCCAGGCCGCGCACCTTGATGCGGTAAACCGCCTGGCCCTTCTCAGCGAGCCGCGGCAGCGGCGCGAAGCGAATCTCCTGCCCGCCGACCGTGTGATTGACCGGGCCGCTCGCGCTGATGAATTCCAGCTCCGGCGGCAGCGTCACGTTGATGACCACGTTCGTGCCCTCGGCCGTGCCCTGGTTCGTCGCGTAGATTTCATACGTCGTTTCGGCATCCACCTCGATCGGGTCTTCCAGGTCCACGACTTCCAGCAGCATCGCCGGCACGCCTTCAGCCTTCGTCGTCGCAGATGCCACCGCTTCGGCACAGTAGCTCTTCGCCTCAACCGTATTCGTGTACGTGCCCTTCTCGGTCGGCTTCAGCGTCACCGTCACGCTCTTGCTCTCGCCGGGGTTCAGATCGCCCAGACGCCAGACCACGCGCCCGCCCTTCAGCATGCCGCCGTCGGTCGACTCGACAAACTGCGTGCCCCCGGGGACCTCGTCGGTCAGCACCGTGTCCGCCGCCGTCGCGTTGCCGCGATTGGCGACGGTGATCTCGTACTTCGCCGGCCGGCCGATGTACCGCGTACCGGGGCCGGTCTTGGTGATTTCGAGCTCCGGCTTGACAACAACCGTCTTCGTGGACGCCTCGGCATTCAGCCCGCCGTCCTCCGTGGCCGTCGCCTGATTCGTGAAGTCGCCGATCGACGACGACTTGAGCGTCGCCGCGTACTCGCGCGATTCGCCCGCCGCCAGATCGCCGACCGCGTACGTCAGACTGCGCTGACCGTCGATCGTCATCCAGCCGTCGGGCAGCGTATCGGTGATGCGCACGTTTTTCGCCGCGCCGCTGCCCGTGTTGCTCACGCGCAGTTTGACAGGAATCGTGTCGCACAGCATGACCATATCCGGCGCGGTCTTGACCAGTTGCAGCGACGGCTCAACGACGCGAGTCGCCGAGCAGATCGACGTGTTGAACGTCACCGTCGCACAGCCTCGCAGATCGCCGACCTGCTTCGCCGTGCCCGTGACGACCAGCGTCTTCGTCTCGCGCGCGGCCAGCGTGCCGATCGCCCACGAGAAGCCATATTCAACCTTGTCGACTTTCGGCTCGGTCGAGCGGACTTCCATGCCCTCGGGCGGGTGCTCGTAGAGCATCACGTCGATCAGCCCGCAGCCGGTCGTGTTCGTCACCTTCAGTTCATACGTCATGCCGTTGCCAAGTCGCACTTCCGACGGCGTCACGCGCTCCAGGATCACGGCTGCCGCGGCGCTGTTGCCCGGCGGGAAGAACTGCTTCGTCGTGCCGTAGGTTTCCTTCACGCCGGCCGACTTCGACGGCATGCGCGACGCGGGCGAAGCCTTGGGCGCAGGACTCTCAACGTGTGTCGGCTTCGGCGCGGAGTGGGCCAGCGTTGTTCGCGGGCGCTCGTCCTGCGAGGAGCCGCTGCTGCGCATGTGTGCCTCCGGCGTCGACGACGATGATCGAATGGTCATCATCTCGTCGTCCGCGGCACGGCGCGGCTGCATGTGCCCGTCTTCGCGCTCGGCGACACGCGCCTTGGCGGCGCGGCGCTTCTCAATTTCGGTGCGGGGGTTGTGCGGCGTGCCTTGATACGTTCGATCCACACGCGGCGGGTTGCTGGTGCGATCATTTGCCGGTGCCGGCTCGGGCATCGGCTCCATTTCCTCGTCCGGGTCGGCATCGTTCCGATACCCGGCGGGAATGATTCTCGAACGCTTCTGTGCGATGGCAGGCTGAACCGATGACGCCAGAACCTGCTCGTGCGACGGCTTCGCGGCCATTGTTTCGGGGGTCGTCAGCGACTCCGTCATCGCTTCGCCGTTCCATGTGTCCGTCGCGTCCGAAGCGGGGCGCTCCGGCGTTCGGAAGAAGCCACCTGTGCTCGGAACCTTGATGCCGCCCGAGGCGATCACGTAGGCCGCCGACACGATCATCGTTCCGCCCATCAGCCCCAGAATCAGCTCGGCTATCCGTTGCCGCTTCATGCTCAAACTCCTTGCAGACTCGTCGCCGCTTCCCACCGCCCGGCGTCCCGGCGATTCATCGCGCTTTTTCACGGCGAGCAAGCTCGCCGGCTAAGTGATCCTTGCGTCCTCTCGCCAATTCGCTCTGCCGCCGTCGCGTCTCCGCGTTTGGGCGCTTCAATAAATGTGCGTGCTCTCGGTTTCCTCAACCGGTGACGTCGTCTGGTCGCTCGTCATCGTCGTGCGGAAGCGAACGTCGCCCGTTCCCTTGCCCTTGACGGTCACGCGATAGACCAGCTTGCCGCCCGGCGGCAACGACGCCGCGGGAGCAAAGCTGACCTGCGGGCCCTTGTTCGTCGCCTCGGTCGGGCCGTGCGCCGCCACGAACTCCTGCTGCGTCGGCAGGTAGCAGTTGATGACGACATTCGTTGCGTCGGCCGAACCCTGGTTCGTCACGACGATCTCATACGTCTCGTTCTGGCCGACCTCGATCGGGTCGTCCTTGTCGATGACTTCCAGCAGCACGGCTGCGATGCCCTCGACATCCGTCGTTGCAGATGCCTTGGCTTCGGTGCAGTACGCCCGCGCGACCGTGTCGTTCCGGAACACACCGCTCTCGTTGCACTGAACCGTCACGGTCACCGTCTTCGACGCGTCGGGGTTCAGCGTGCCCAGTCGCCAGACCAGTTCGCTGCCGTTGTGCCGCGGACCGTCCGATGCCTGCGTCAGCACCATGCCCGGCGGCAACACATCAGTCAGCATCACGTCGCGCGCCGGCGCGTCGCCGCGGTTCATCACCGTGATCTCAAACGTCGCCGGTCGACCCAGGTAGCGCTTTTCCGGACCGGTCTTGGTCACCATCAATTCCGGCTGGCGAATCACCGTCGTGCATGCTGCCTCGGCGCGGAGGTTGCCCTCGCCCGTGGCAATCGCTCGCACGGGGTAGCTACCGCGCGTCGCCGCCTTCACGTTGAAATGCGCCCGTTTCGACTGGCCCGCTTCCAGTGTGCCCGCGTCGAACGTCATGGTCGAGCGGCCGGTCTCGGTCAGCAGACCCGGCGGCAACTGGGCGTTCACCACAACATTCGTCGCCGGCGCGTCGCCAGGATTGCTCACGCGCACCGAATATGGCAGCACGTCGCAGGTAATTGCTTCGCCGATGCATTGAAGCTCCAGCGCGAGCTGCGGCGCGATGATCTCCGTGTCCGCACAATCGCGGGCCGACAGACCTTGCGACGCCGTCACCTCGGCGCAGTTTGTGTACCGCCCCGTGTGGATCGCCCGCACGTTCACCGTCAGGGATCGCTTGCGTCGCGCAGAGAGTTTGTCGAAGTTCCACACCAGCACGTTGCCCCGAATCTCCGCCGGCGGGTTCGCCGAGACGTACTCGACGCCCAACGGCAGCGGATCCGAAACCGAAACGTCCAGCGCGTCGGCCGTCGAAGGATTCGTCACGACGACGTTATAAACGAACTGCTCGCCGAGGTTGGCGAACTCCGGCGCGTCCTTGTCGATCGTGATCTTCGGCGCGATCCATTGCTTGGTCGTGCCGCCCGTCGCGATGTGTCGTGCCGGCTTGCAGCACTTCTCGTCGGCCGGGCGGATGATATCGATCTGGATGTTGTTCAGGCCCTCCTGCGGCTGAACCTGCGTCAGCACGGCCCGGGCGATGCCGGCGCCGTCGGTCTTCGTTGTCACCGTCTCGTTGCCGCTCGGCTGGAACGAACCGGCAGGCCCATCCACGAGCTTGTAGTTCACGATGTAGTTTGCCAGCGGCGTCCCGTCGCTGATGCGATAGACGCGCGTCTCAAGGTCGTGAGGCGTGCCCGTCGGGTTCTGCGCCGGCGGCGGCCACTCCCAGGCCACGTCGTACCAATGCTTGACCGCGAAGACCTTATGCTTGTCCCAGTTGAAAATGCCGGGAGCATACGCCGTGATGTGCGTGTCGCCCTCGATCGGCGACGTGATCACGCACCAGGTCTGGCCAGGCTCCAGCGTGATGTCGTCGGATGGGTCGTCGTTGCCGCGCGTGAGCACGTGATTGAAATTATTCGTGTGCGAAATGGCGAACTTGTTGTTCACCTTCATGCCGCGGCTCGCGCGCCACCCGCTCTCGTCCACCTCGACGATATCGCCGACACTGCCGTCCGCGATGATCCACTCCACGCGGCGGTTGGGCAGCGGCTTGCCGTCCTTATCGCGCACCGTGGCGATCAGCACGTGCTGCGTCTTCACCGGGTTGACGTCTTCAGCCGGGATCAGCTCGATCGTGCCCGCATACGGGTCCCAATCCGAGTAATACCCGCCCTCCGGCGGCTTCGGATGCGTCTTGATCTCGTCGCCCGTCGCCGGCCACGTGCCCGAATGCGGCATGTGCTCGCGGCACCCCGCCGTCGCCAGCACCATCGCCGCCAACAGGCACGCCACCCACGTGAACTTCAGCTTCATGGCAATCTCCATGTTCGATGCGACCAGATGAGGTGCCGCCGCCGCGCTCGCGCCTACCGCTGCGCTACCACCGTCGACCGCGACGGCCGCTGGTTTGGCACTTGTGCCGGCATGGAATGGGCGGGCAATCAACGAATCTCGACGTGCATCCTTGCTCATCGAACAGTGCTCCATCCGTGTCTGGGTCTGTCGCGCCGCGACGGCCGCGCCGCCCGCCTGCGCGAACAAACCGGCTCGCGCGAAGCGTGTGGACCCCGCGCGGCCCTCCCCTATTCGACCCGATAAGGCTGGGCCTTCATTTAGAAATGGGACCTGTTTCGAGTTTTCGGCCGCAGATGCACAGGCAGCGACCGATAAGATGGCAGGAAGCGCTCCGCCACCCTCGCGGGGCGCGGCTCGCGCAAAGAGAAGGCCGCCGCAATCGCTTGCGACGGCCTTCGGGTTATCTCATCTCACAACGCGATGGGCGGCATGGCCGCTGCTCGTAGCGGCCAACTTCGATTGCCATTACCGAGGCACGATCACCGTCTCGCCGGTGTCGCCGGAATCCTGAATCCCAGCCACGCTCGGCTGTTCGTTCACCGGCTCGGCCACAGGCCGCAGGCGCGGATCGTCCGACGCGACATAGGTCTCGATAAACTTCGCGATGTCCCCGGTGAACCTCGGCCGGGGCAACGACCACACGACGGACGCCGTGCTGCCCGCGACGTTGCCCAGCAGTCGCCACGGGTGGGCGATGTTCCAGCGCGGGTCGGCCTGCTTTTGCGACGCCACCGTCGCCGGCAGGGGAATCAGCAGCCCATTCCCGTGCGTCGGATCGACGGCCGCCAGCATGGCCGATCGTCGCAGGTCGTTCAGCGTCAGATCAACGGCAAGCGGATCGTCCTCGGTCGCCGGCGGCACGATCCGCGCCGAAATGGGTGACGTATTGGTGTCACTCTCGGCCGGTGAGGCCGTGTGCTCGGCCGTGCCGGGGGTCTCGCCGATTTCAATCGGCTGGTTGGCAATCACTGCATTCGACGCTTCACGACGCGTCGCCTTGGCGCTGCGCGTGTCCGTCATGCCGCCCGTCGCCGAGTCGTCGAGCACCTCATTGCGAATCTCCGTCGTCATCGGCCCGCGGTGAACCTTCGCCAGCGACTCGTGGGTCTGCGGCGTCAGGTCACCAATCGGTTCGCGACCGTCACGCGGCGTCGCGCGAGACGACGCATCCTCGGGCAGCGCAAACTCGCCGGACCCATCGCCGCCCTGCGTCATCTCTGTGCCGGCCGGTTCCTCGGACTTCGGCTCGCCCAGGTCCGACACGACCTGCAACGCGTACGAATACGCGAGGCCCAGATTCGCTGCGCGGTCCATCGCCTCCACCCGGAATCGAATCTCGTGATCCACCGCCTCCGACGGAATCTCGTAACTGATCGATCCGGCATCCGCCAGATCGCGCTGAACTTCGATCGGCTTGTGATCGTCCGCCGTGAAGTCCATCGCCATGCTGATCGTCGTGGGATTCTCAATCAGGTGGTAGTCCTTCGCCGTCCACGAAATCGTGATCGTCTGACCCGGTGTGTACCAGGTCTGCTCCGGCTCGATGAAGACCTCCACCTCCGGCGGGGACGTATCGACGTGATACACGCGCTCGGGGAAGGCGGGCGTCTCCTTGGCAGGCTCCTGGCCCGGCCCGATGAACCGGATGCCGTAATCGCCGTCTTCCTCCACCTCAAAGGGGAAGAATGTCTGCTCGCGGCCGAAGTACCCCGCCTTGTGCCAGTGGAAGCCGTTGTTATCGGTCCAATACAACGCCACCTGCGGGACTTCCTCCGGCGTATAGCCCGCCGGCCGGCGAATCATGACAACTTTCTCACGCGTGAAATAGTGCAGCGGGTCGTTCGGCCGCGCTTTCACTTCCGGCGTCAGCTCGGCCGCGGGCTTCACATAGCTCTGCTGGTTGTACGCCCACTCGGGGTACTGATTCGGAGGATCGATCGGCGCGTCCTTGTCGCTGCGCGGGGTTTTGTCTTTGCGCGCGAACGGCGCGGGCAACTCGCTGCACGCGCTAAGAAGGAAAGAAAAGACGACCGTCGCAAAAACGGCCAGCCGCATCCGTGAGCTGTTCCACATGTCGAGCATCCTTGCTGAACAAATGTCCGTACGGGCGAATTGTAACGCGGCGGGCCGATTGTCAACAGGCGCGCCAAAGTTCAAGCGGGCGTGCCGCGGTGCCGCCTTGCCGCTGCGCTATGCGGATATCGTCGCGCACCGCTTCCGCGCTTGATGCATGGAACAGTTTGGAAGCCCCGGGCCGAGCACGGTCCGCGCCGAGACACAGGGAATGAGCTATCGAAACGCCGCCACGCCTCGGCGAAAGATCCGCAGACCGTCGCTTTCAGTATTGCCACCCGCGATCCAGTCGGGCAATTGCGACTTATCCACATTCCGCTCGGGGTGCGGCATCAGCCCGAGCACCCGGCCGGTCGTGTCGATCAGCCCGGCCGCGTTTTCAATACTGCCATTGGGGTTGGCCGGCCCCATGCCGAAGCTGCTCGATTCGGCTCCCGCGCCGTTGTCGCCGGCCTCTCCGACGTAGCGCATCGCCAAGTGCTGCTGAAACGCCGGCCGCGCCCGCTCCGCCTCCTCCATGGTCGACCACACACGCCCCTCGGCATTGGCCACGGGAAGGACCATTGTCTCGCCTCGCTCCAGCATCGGGCAGGCGTCGGTATCGACCCGGCATCGCACCCATCGGTCTTCGTAGCGCCCCCGATCGCCGAGCGTCAGCGTAAAGGGAGCATCGGACTTCCGCCCCGGTATCAAGCCGAGGCTGACAAGCACCTGAAACCCATTGCAGATTCCCAGGACCAGTCCACCGCGATCGACGAATCGCGCCAGCTCGTCCCCGACATTCTGTCGCAATTGATTCGCAAAGATTCGACCGCTGGCGATGTCGTCGCCGTACGAGAACCCGCCGGGGATCGTCAGCAGTTGATGTTCTTCAAGCAGGCCCGGCCGTTCAATCAGACGATTGACGTGAATGACCGTCGGCTCGCCGCCGGCCAACCGCCATGCGTGCGCGGTCTCTTCGTCGCAATTCGTCCCCGGCGCCCGCAGTACCAGCACACGAACAGCAGCCATGTGCGAATTGTAATCCGCGCGGCGCAGTCGGCCAAGCGCCGCTTGAGCCTTGGTGCTGGTTGGCGGCGCCACCGTGCGCGGGCGGCTCTTTGACGCATGCGCCAACGCGTCGGACAATGATCGTTCGGAGGACTCACCCGGTGACGCGCCCGTCAGCCTGCAATCGCAATCGAGCTGCGCGGATGCTGCGGGCCGCAGCCTTTCTGTTGCCGGCCCTGGCTCTGGCGTGCGATCGTTCGTCCACCGTCGCGCCGCCGGCATCCCAAGCAGCAGGAGTCGCCGGTTCCACATCGCAGCCCGCATCCGATCCACTTCGTTATCGCCGCATCATTTCCATTTCACCCGACGCCACGGAAATGATCGGCGCGCTGGGCGCGGCCGACCGCCTCATCGCCGTCAGTTCGTTCTGCATTGACCCACCCCGCGTGAAAGAGCTTCCGCGAATCGGCGGACTGTTCGACATCAACCTCGAACTCGTGCTGCGGCTGCAGCCCGACCTGATCGTGCTGCGCGGCGAGAATCGCGCCGTGCAGGAGCTTTGTGCACGCAATCGCATCCGAATCTATCGGGACCGAACAAATACATTTGACGATATTTTTCGCACGCTCGACGAACTGGGCGAACTGCTCCAGGCAGGAAACCGAGTCCACCAGCTTGCCGACACGATGCGCGACCGGCTCACGCGGATCGAGACTGCCGTCGCCCCGTTGCCGCGCCCGCGCGTGTTCATCACGCTCTCGCGCAACCCCGACACGCTCGCCGCGGTTATGACCGCCGGGCAAAACACCTTTGTCGACGAAATCATCCGTCGCGCCGGCGGCGTCAACGTTTTCGCCGATGCTTCGCTCGATTACCCGCAGGTCAGCCCGGAAGCCGTCCTCGCCGCCCGGCCCGACGTAATCATCGAGTGCATGCCGGAGGCGACGCTCACTGACGCCTTGCGCGAAAAAGTAAGGAACGCATGGAAGCCGCTGGCCCAGGTGCCCGCCGTCGCATCAGGCCGACTCTATCTGCTCGATCTGCCGCACGCGCTGATCCCCTCGCACCGCGTCGTCGATACCGTCGCCGCTGTCGCGCGCCTTCTGCACCCGGAGGCGAAACTTGACTGACGCCGCCGCGCCCATCCTCACGCTGGATCGCGTCACCTTCGGCTTCCCCCGACGGCCGGACTTCCTCAAGCCCGTCACGCTGTCGGTGGCGCGCGGCGACCTCTGGGCCGTCATCGGACCTAACGGCGCGGGCAAGTCCACGTTGCTGCGACTCATGGGCGGCCTGGCCCGGCCGACCGGAGGCATCGTGCGCGTCGAATCGGAAGACCTCTGCAACCTGCCCGCGCGGCAGCGCGCCCGGCGCATCGCCCTGCTGCCGCAGCACCTGCCGCGCGATCTGGGTCTGACCGCGCGCGAAATCGTGCTCATGGGCCGCTTCCCGCATCGCAGCTTCGGGCTCTTCGACCGGCCCGCCGATCACGCCGTTGTCGAAGATGTCATGACTTTGACACACACGCACGCCTTCGCCGACCGCTCCATCGACACACTCTCCGGCGGCGAGGCCCAGCGCGTCCACGTCGCCGCCGCCCTCGCCCAGCAACCCGATCTGCTGCTGCTCGACGAACCGGCCGCCGCGCTCGACCTGAACCACCAGCTCCAGCTTCTCGAAATCCTTCGCGAACTGACGCTTCGCCGCAGACTCGCCGTTGTCGTCGTCACGCACGATCTCAACTTCGCCTGGCGCGCCGCGTCGCGCGTCCTGCTCCTCCACGAAGGCCGACCCGTCGCCTGCGGCGCGCCCCGCGAGGTGTTGCGCCCCGAAACGCTTGAATCCGTTTACGACGTGCGACTGGATCGTGCCGCGGCGCCCCGCGCCGAGGGCGAGTGGCTTGTCGTCGCCGGACCACGCCAAGCCGACGGAGGGCCGACATGACGACTGTCACGCCCTTCCGCTATTGGATGACGCTTTTCTGCGGCGCGGCCGTTCTCGGCGCGGTGCTGCTCCTCGCGCCGGGCATCGGCAGTCAAACATCCATCGGCCCGGTCGAAGCGTGGCGCGCCTGGCAATCGCCGGATGCGAATCCGCTGGCGTACCAAATCGCGTTTTCGCTTCGACTGCCGCGCACGCTGCTGGCAGTGCAGGTCGGAATTACACTCGCGCTGTGCGGCGCGGTCTTTCAAACTCTCTTTCGCAACCCGCTCGCCACGCCCTACACCCTCGGCATCTCCAGCGGCGGCTCGCTCGGCGCGCTGCTCGCCATCAAGCTCGGTTTCGAGGTCTCGCTCCTGGGAATCTCCAGCATCTCCCTCGCGGCGTTTCTCGGCGCGATGACGATCGTCGGCGTCGTCTTCCTCGTCACGCGCGGCGCCAGGCGGTTCACCACCAACGAACTGCTCCTGTCCGGCGTCACGCTCGGCCTCTTCTGCTCGGCCATGATGATGCTCGTCACCTATTTCTCCAACGCGCGACAAACGTTTGAAATCGTCCGTTGGATGATGGGCTCGCTTGACACGGTCGGCCACTTTGAGAACACCACCAGCCTCCCGCTGACCGTCCCCGCGTGGATCGTCCTCATCGCCGCGGCGCGAAGCCTCAATCAGTACCTGCTCGGCGACGAACTAGCCCGCACGCGCGGCGTCAATATCGACCGATTGCGATTTTTTTGCATCGTCTTCGCCTCCCTTGCCACGGCCGCCGTCGTCGCTATCTGTGGTCCCATCGGCTTCGTCGGCCTCGTCGTCCCGCAGATCATCGCCCTCATCACCGGTCGAGATTGCCGGATTCTCTTTCCCATGTCGGCGCTGGCCGGCGGCGTCTTCCTCGCCGTCTGCGACTGGATCAGCCAGCTTGCCATGACCTGGGTCGGCTGGGCGTCGAATCGCGACTTGTCCGGCGTGATCCTCCCCGTCGGCGTCGTGACGGCCGTGGTCGGCGTGCCCATCTTCCTCGTCCTGCTGCATCGGCGCATCGTGTAGCGCTTCACTCGAGTTTGTCTCCCGGTTGGTCTGCGACTATCCTTACTCCACCGGGGCTAGCCCGCCGCCCCCGGCATCTTTGCATGATCGATTCCGACCACTCAACACCCGACCCGCACCCGAGACCCGCTCCTGCCCCGCGCCGGGGCCGGCGACGTCGCACAGTCGTGTTGACCGCGCTCCTGATGGTCGGCGCGTTTTCGTGGGTGGGGTATCAGCTTTCGGCGCGCTATCCGCGGCGACTGGCAACCGTGCGCGAGGGCGTGCTCTACCGTTCCGCCCAGCCCAAGCCGCGGCACTTGGAGACACTTGTCGAGGACTTCGGCATCAAGACGCTCTTCATCGTGCGCGATGTCGGCGGCGAAAGCGTTCAGAACGAAATCGCCGAAGCTCGCCGGATCGGCCTCCGCGTCATTGAGGCGCCCGTCGTCAGCCGCCAGCCCGTCCCGCCCGAACGCATCCGAGAGTTCTTCGACTGCCTGAATGATCCGGCCAATCTTCCTGTCCTGGTCCATTGCTCGGCCGGCCGGCACCGCACCGGTGTCCTCTGCGCCGCCTATCGCATGGAGCGCGACGGCTGGTCGAACGACCGCGCCGTCGAAGAACTGCTCTCATTCGGGTTCGACGTCGAGCCGCATCGGCTGCTTCTGGACCAGGTCCGCGCCTATCGCCCGCGCGGTTCAGCCGCGGTTTCCAGCGCTCGTGCGAACGAGGATCCGGGCAACTGACGCATGCCGACTTCGCTCACCTACGCCTGTGCCTCGCTCCTGCTCGCCGCCCGGCCCGACGCCGACGCGGTGGCCACCGATGACGGAAGCGATCCCTGGCTGCTTGTCGGAATGGTCGCGCAGGCCCTCATCACGGTGACATTTGTCTGGCAATGGTGGGAATCCAACCGCCGCGGCCGATTCTGGCTGCCGCCCTTCGCCGCCGCGGTCGCCCTGCTCGCCACCGCCGCCGTTCTGGTCTACGCCCTGCAGCGCGGTGACCCGGTCTTCATCTTCGGCGAAGCTGTCTACCTCGTCATTGCCTTGCGAATGTACTACCTCGCCGTGCAGTTCAAGCGCCGCGTCGAACACGCCCAATGGCCCGGCTTTCCTCGTGTCTCGCCCGAAGTCGCCGAACAACGCCACGTCGAATCCTCCGCCACGCTCTCCGGGGAAATCGACGCGGATCGGAAGTAACGCTGCCGGTCCCGTCCCCTTCTATCGCTTCGGTCGGTAATGCAGGATCGGCCGGCGGATGAACTCCTCACCGTCGATCGCCGCATCGAGTCGGTCGTAGTCTTCCAGAATCTCGCGGTTCGCGTCAAAAAACGCCTCGATCATTTTCCAGTCGCGCAGCACCACGGCATGCGAGCGGAACCGTTTGTCGTCGTCGTTGTCCAGAATAATCGTCAACAGGTGCTGCATGGCGTACGCCTCGGAGTCGGTGTCCGCGTTGCCGATGCCGATCCCCACACGACCCAGCACACGCTTCAGGTGCGCAATGCGCTCCGCCTTGAACTTCTGAACCCCGATGCTCTGCGCCAGGCTCGGCGTCGTGATCACCGGCGCGCGCGGGAACCCGTTCGCCTCCAGCCACCGTTTCGATTTCTCCAGCAGAAATCCCGGCCGTGCCGTCAGGTACACCAGCCCGAATCGTTCGCTCAACTTCGTCAGCACCGCCGCGGCATCGTCGAACGGCCGTGACGCCATGTCGTGTTCGTCAAACACCAGCTCGCGGTAGTGCGTCATCGACACCGTCCCGTCGATGTCGCACACAATCACCATTCGCCCGGGCGGAAATCGAAAAACCAGCCCGTCGCCTTTCAGCCGGTCGCCCGCATGGGTCAACTCGGCGCGGAAATGCGTCGCATCGGCCGGCAAATCGCACTCCAGCCGGGCCACGCCCATGTCGTCCGTGACGGCCTCACCCAACTGCGTGTCATGGAAACAAAAAGTGATCGGCGTGCCTGCAATGCCCGCCATGCCGCCTCGTGCGGTGCGCTCCAGGCGCGCTTCGAGCGCGGTCTTCTGATCCGGCGTGTAGAACGCATCGCTGACTGCCAGCATCGTCGTCTGACACCCGGCCGCCAGCGTCGTCGCGCCAACAAGAATCGCCAGCGCGGTGGACCGACCAATTCCCATGCGAATGACCTCCCGATTCACTGCGACCCTGCGACGCGGCGCACCGACGCCATCGCGGCGTTCGTGAGTTCTCCAGCCGGATGGATCAACTCGGCGAGAATCTCCACACTCTCCACCAGTCTCGGCCCCGGGCGGCTGAAATAGGCATTGCCATCGACCACATGCACCCGGCCCGCACGGACGCATGAAAGCCCCTCGTATCCCGAATAGCCCCGCAGGATCGGCAAGTCCTGCATCGTGCGCGCCGCATCAAAACCACAGCATGCCACGACGAGCACCTCCGGATCCGCGCGCACGACCTCTTCCCATTCCACCCGGCGCGAGCGATCACCCGCACGGCCGATCATCTCTCGTCCGCCCGCCAACTCCACCAATTCCGGCGACCAATGCCCGCTCGAAAACGGCGGATCGATCCACTCCACCAGCACGACTCGCGGACGATGCGCGAGGCGTTGCGCTCGTCCTGCGACCGCCGCCACACGCGCCCGCAATTCGGTGACCACTTCCTTCGCGCGATTCGCAATTCCTGCCGCCGCCCCGACGGTGTGCATGCTCTCGAATACATCTTCCAGTCGAGTCGGTTCGAGGTTGATCACCGTCGGCCGACCGGGCAACCTGCACACCGCAGCCGTCACATCTGACTCCGCCACGGCGCAGACATCGCACAGCGTTTGCGTGACGATCAGGTCGGGCTGCAGTCGCTCCAGCGCCGGCAGATCGAGTCTGTACAGGGTGCGCTCGGTGTTGAGCTGCGCACGGACCATTTCGTCGATGTCGCAACTCGCCGCGTCGGTCGGGATCAGCGTGTGCGTCACCTTCGGCAAACTGCGCACCGCCGGCGGGTAATCGCACTCGTGTGTCACGCCGACGAGCTGGTCGCCCAGCCCCAGGGCGCACACGATCTCCGTCGCGCTCGGTAAGAGTGAGACAATTCGCATCGGCCGAGTTCCTCGCCGGGTCGCGCCACGATTGGTCGCGTCGCCTCGCCACCATGATATACCGACCCGGGTCGACCAGTGCATTCGGGCGAATGGATCACGCCCCGTTATCCGGCGTCGCGTCGCGTGCAAACCGATGCCGTGCAAGTCGCCCGGGCCTCGCCGCCGCGCAAAATGCCGGGGAAGAATCGCCTCACTATAATCAGCCCGGCAACTGCCTCTTGATTTCCGGAGCGATCCTTGGCGCGGTTCACTTCTAACCAGCACTCGTTCGCTTTGGCTGTCGCAATCGGGCTTGCGACGGCGTGGCAAACCGGCGGCGCACAGTCGGCAACGGCGCAGGATGCCAAGCCCAGCGCCGCCGAACCCGGAAACGAGTTCGTCAAGGTCCGGCTTGCGACGGAAAAATCCACCGTCGCAAAGTCGGGCACATCGAGCATCGCCGTCATCTTCGACATCGCGCCCGGTTGGCATCTCTATTGGCGCAACCCCGGCGACTCCGGCCTGCCGCCGCGCGTCGCCTTCAAGCCCATCGACGGCGTCACCTTCGGCCCGCCGCAATGGCCCGCGCCGAAGCGCAAAGTCGAGGGCGATGTGCTTCTCGACTACATCTACGAGCGCGAGCTGGTCCTGATCGTCCCCGTGACGGTCGATGCGAAGTACGCGGGCGGTTCAACCCTGCCCATTGCCGCCGACGTTGAGTGGCTTGTCTGCAAAGAGCGATGCCTGCCGGGTCGATCCACAGTGACGGCATCGCTGCCTCTCGCGGATGGCGGCGCGCTCTCTGCTGACGCGAAGCTGTTTTCCGCCGCCCGTGCTCGTCATCCCCGACCGGCCGCCGATTCAAAGCACTGCGAAACGCGATGGAACGGGCGCGACCTGACGATTCGCGTGAAGGATGCGACGAGCCTCACGTTCTTTCCCTATGAGAACGACGAAAGCGTCTATCCCTCCGACATGATCCGCGATGGCACGGCAAAATCCGAGACGCTTCGACTGCACTACCACGACGAGGTCAAGAGCCTGAAGCAGGTCGCCGGGCTGCTGTCGGTCACGCGCGGCGGTCGCGAGGAATACCTTGAAATCAGCATCAAGCCCCCGGAATTGAAATGAGAATCGTCCTGCATCGTCGCTGACCGGCGTTCGGCGCGATGATGCGGCAAGAAAGAAGGAATGCATCCATGGCACAGCGAAAACACTTCGGACTGATGGCACTCACGGGCGTTGCGGCGATCGCCGTGGCGGGCGTCGGCCTGCTCATGGCCGGCCCGCGCGACAGCAAGAGCAAGAAGAGCGAGCAGGCGTCGGCGGCCGCGCTCAAGATCGGCGACAAAGCGCCGGAGTTCACCCTGAAAGACACCGACGGCAAGGAGCACAAACTTAGCGACTACACCAAGCAGGGCAAGATTGTTGTGCTCGAGTGGTTCAACTCCGGCTGCCCCTTCATCAAGCTGCACCACGAAAAGCAGACAACCGTCGCCGATCTGTACAAGGACTTCAAGGACAAGGACGTCGTCTTCATCGCCATCAATTCCACCAACTCCGGCCATCCGGATTTCGGCAAGGACGCCGACGCCAAGACCAAGTGGAAGATGGAGTTCGCGATTCTGGGGGATTCCGACGGCAAGGTCGGCCATGCCTACGGCGCGAAGACGACGCCGCACATGTTCGTGATCGACAAGAACGGCACGCTGGCGTACCAGGGCGCGATGGACAACGACCCGCGCATGGAGAAGAAGGGCGCCGAGAAGGTGAACTACGTCCGCGCGGCGCTGAACGATCTGACCGCCGGCAAGAAGGTCGCCACGCCGGAGGTCAAGCCCTACGGCTGCAGCGTGAAGTACTGATCGCGGCGCGGAAGGCAACGCCCGGCGCGAGGACAGCGTCGGAGTCGAAAACTCTGCCAGTCAAATGAAAAGCCGCGGCTCGGGCAACGGGCCGCGGCTTTTTCTTTGCGCTGATCAATCAATGCAGCAAGCGAGCCTCACGCCCAGCATATGACGCCACAACTCCACAGTTGACGCATACGGAGTCGAGTGAATAATGATCCGATGTTCAATTCCGACAAAGCGTTGAATGACGAAGCACGGGAAGCGCTCAAAAACTCGATTCGGTCCATGATATTGGGCGAGATTCGACTATCCAAGCTTGAGCCCGAGGAAATCCTCGAGAATTGCCGCGAAGTCCACATTGAGGAAAGCTGTCCCGAATCGGAACGAGACGAGTTCATTCGGTTTTCAGCGGAGGAATTGAGCCGAGCTCAGAAGCGCCATGCTGCTGAACAAGCCGATTGGCCGGAGCAAACGGATTGCGACCGGCTGGACCGCGTCGAAGCAACGCTCCGCGACCGTGCAATCCTGTTTTGGCAAGCCTCTCCATGCTGCGATACGTGCTCGGTGGGCGAACTTCCCGCTCGAATCAAAATGATCGATGCGCGCCATCCGGGTTTTTGCGATCGCGTCCGAGGCTACGCGTTCTTTATTGAACAGAACATGCCGGAATCTCTGGCTGCAACCACCCGATTGTCGGTCTACTTTGCTTATGGTTGGTTCTCGCCGGACCGGAAGGACGTGCCTCCCGACGAGTACGAGAAGCATGCACTTGGAATTGCTCGCGAGGTCTGCGCCGCGCTTCGCGATGAGGGTTTTGAAGTCGATTGGGATGGTAACTTCACCAGCAAGTTTGGCATTTCGTTAGATTGGCGCCGCCGCACCGCGCTGGAATAGGCGGCGGGGTGTATAGGGTGACAGCGGACTTCTGAAAGTACTCGGGGCGACTAGATTCGAACTAGCGACCTTCTGCACCCCATGCAGACGCTCTAGACCAGGCTGAGCTACGCCCCGTAGCTGCTTCCATGTTAATCGAAACAACGCCCCGAGCAAGGAACCTCTCGCAATCCCCTGGCGCCGTTGTCTTGCCCAGATCACCGAATGCGGGTTTCCCCCGCCCCTGTCGCGTTGACATCTGCCCCCGTGATTCATAGCCTAGCTCGCCGCAAACAAGCCCGGCGGCCGATGCCGCTGCGCCGACCCGTCTGCTCGCTGGGATGCACCGCGGGTTAGCGGCAAGCACTGGTAGATGGTTTCCGCCGTCGAACGAATCAGACCGAGGCAGACCCGCACTTGGACGACGCCCTTTTTATCCTGATTCTCCTCTACCTCGGCGGCGTGCTGTGGCTCACCTACAGCCTCTTCAGCACGATCTTCCTACTTCGCAACCAGCAGCAGATCGCCGCCGCACCGCGCAACGGGCGCGAATGGCCACCCATGGATGTGCTCGTCCCCGTCAAGGATGAAGCCGCCACCATCGCCGCGTGCCTTCAATCCGTCCTTCAGCAGGACTATCGCGCCACCACCACCGGCGCGCAAGCCGGTGGCACACTTCCCGACTGCGCGACAACCGCCGCGAACAGCACCAACCCGCAAACCCCCGGAGCAGGCAACTCCACAGCGCCCGATGCCCCTCCCGACGGCCGGCCGCGCCTGCTCGTCGTGAACGATCGCTCGACCGACAACACCGCCGCCGCCGTACAGGCTGTGCAGGACGCGCACGCGCACGTCCAGCGGCTGGACATTCGCGAATTGCCCGAGGGGCTGTACGGCAAGCCGCACGCGCTGCACTCGCTTGCGCCGCAGCTTCGCGGCGACGTGCTGGCGTTTGTTGACAGCGATCTGCATCTTGAGCCGCACTGCCTGCGCACGCTGACGCATCACCTGCTGCAACACAATCTCGACTGGGTCGCCACGATGGGCCGCCCGGAGATTTCGCGCTTCTGGGAGAAGCTCCTCGTGCCGCTGCTCGGCGCGATCACCTTCGCCTGGTACGACCCCCGCAAGATCAGCGATCCGAAATGGCCCAATGCCGTCGGTTCGGCACTCATGGTCTGCCGCGCGTCGGCCTACCACGCCATCGGCGGCCACCGCGCCGTCATCAACATCTACGACGAAGACAGCGAGCTGATCCGCATCGCCAAGCGCGCCGGCCAGCGCGTCAGCTTTGTCATGGTGCCCGAACTGTTCAGCCAGCGGCACTACGGCACGCTGAAGCGCACGATTCACGGCATCACGCGAACGCTCGTGGGCGGCTTGAAGTCCATCCCGCGCATTCTCATCACCATCAATTCCATGTTCTTCGTCTCGGTGCTGCCGATTCTCCTGCTGGGGGCGGTCGGCGTCGCCGCGGCGCGCGGGGCGACTCTCCCTCATGGCGGCCTGCTCGCGGGTATCGCCGGCGTGCACCTGCTCGTCTCCACCGCGCTCATTCGCGTCGTTCATCGCACGGCCGGCACCGGCGGCTCGGCCGTGTGGCTGCACCCGCTGGGAACCCTGATGATGACCTACATTTGTCTGCGAGCAGCCGTGCATCTCCTGCGCGGCGCGCGCATCACCTGGCGAGGGACCTCCTACGAACGCAGCCCTGCTTGAAAAACAGTTCGACAACCTGCGGCGGCATGCCGCCCGCCCCCTCGCATGGATCGGCCTGCCCCTGCTGTTGCACGTCTGGTCGCTCTCCGGGCCGTTCTGCTTTGACGACCTGAACATCGTGCTCAAGGCCGAGCGCTACCTCGCCGGGGCGTCGACCGATTCATCGCTTTTTCGCTTCGCGCCGGACACCGAGGCCTGGCAGGGCCTGCGCCGCGCCGGGTCCTATCCGTGGTGGTCGCCGGCCGACGGGCGCGCCGATTTTTTCCGCCCGCTCGCCGAAGCCGCGTTCTATCTTGACATGAAGCTATTTGGACGACGACCCTGGGCGCACCGCCTCATGAGCCTCGCCGCATTTATCGCCGCGCTCGTTCTGCTGCACCGCCTGTTTCTGCGAATGGGAGTCGATCCCCTGCGCGCCGGGCTCGCGACGATGATGTTCGGCGTGTCACAGGCCGCCGCCCAGCCCGCCACATTCATCAGCAATCGCAGCGATCTGTTCGTGCTCATCGGCGCATGCATCGCCGCGCACGCCTTCGCCCCGCTCATCGCGCCGTCGGCCGCGCGAAAGCCCGCTCGCACGGGATCCGCCGCGGCAATTGCCGGACTGGGTTTCGCCGCGGCGCTGCTTAGCAAGGAGATCGCCGTCGGCTGGGCAGGCACGATCATCCTGTTCGAACTCTGGCGGCGAATTCGTCGTGACCAGACCCCGCAACCCCGCCTGCTTGCGGGGATGCTCGCGCTGACGCTGGCCCTTCTCGTCGCGTACATGGCTTACTACGTCAGCACGCGCGCCGGAGCCGGTTCACGGACCGCCCTGCTTGCCGCCGCCCCCCGGAGCAGTGTCTTTTATCTGTCACTCTGGATGCTCGGTGCGCCAATCAATCTTCTCACCGATCGCGGGCTGGACACCACCGTCCCCCTCGCCGCCGGTTGCCTCATCACGCTCGCCCTGATCGCGCCGCACGTACGCCGCATGCTCGCCGCCGAACCGGCCGCGCGGTTCTTTCTCTGCTGGGCTGTCGCCTTCGGCGCGATCGCCCTGCTCACCACGCCCGAAGCCCGCGCCCTCTGTCTCGCCACGCCGGGCTGGGCCTACTTCCTCGCGCACCTGCTCCTGCCGAAGGAATCCGCCGCGTCAAACGGGCCGCGCCCGCCCTCCCTCATGCTCCGGCATCACCTGCTTTTTTCCAACGGCGGCATCGGCATGGCTGCGGCCGTCGGCATCGTCGTCGTTTCCATGCACGCCGAGCGGCAGGCCCAATCGCATATCCAGACACGCGTCGCTTCGCTCACGTCGCCCCTGCGCGACGGCGACACGCTGATCGTCCCCTCGCCCGAGATCGACCTGGAGTGGCTCGCCGCCGGGGACCGCCTGCAATTTCTCTCCGGCCGTCGAAACGTCGCGCTGCATTTCCTGCACGCCGCCGACGCGCGATCAAGAATCGACCGCGTCGATGCCCATACGCTGCGCGTCGCGCTCGATCAGGACGCGACCGACCGCGCCTGGAACGAGCGATCCTGGCTGTATCGCTACTGGATGCCGCGCCCGTCGTTGCTGGATGCCGCCCTGGCCGCGCGAATGCTCGGCGGAGGCTGGTCGCCGCGGATCGGCGCGCGGTTCGATCTGCCCGACTTCACGGTGGAAATCACCGGGGTGAAGGAAAACCAGATAACGGAATTGAGCTTCCGGTTCGCCCGCCCGCTGGACGATCCGAGCCTGCACATCGTGACAAGTGAGCCAAGCCGTCGCAATGAGGCGGCAAAGAGCGTGCCGTGATTACGGCACCTCGATGGCCATCGCCACGGCGTTCCCACCGCCCAGGCATAGCGACGCCACGCCGCGCTTGCGCCCCAGCACTTCCAGCGCGTTGATCAGCGTCACGATCACGCGCGTTCCGCTGCATCCGATCGGGTGCCCCAGCGCGATCGCCCCGCCCAGCACGTTCACCTTCTCGTGCGGAATCTCCAACTGACGCATGCACGCCAGCATCTGCGCGGCAAATGCCTCATTGATCTCGAACAGGTCCACATCCTTCATCTTCCAGCCGGCCTTCTCCACCGCCCCGCGAACAGCCCCCACCGGCGCGATGAACAGCTCCTTCGGCGCCACGCCGAACGTCGTGTGCGCGACGATTCGCGCCCGCACAGGCCAGCCTCGCTTGCTCGCCTCGGCCTCCGACGTGATCAGCGCCATGGCCGCCCCGTCGGTCAGTTGCGACGAATTGCCCGCCGTGATCGTGCCGTCTTTCTCGAATGCGGGCTTGAGCTTCTTGAGGTCGTCCAGCGTCACGTCGGGACGGATCGACTCATCTTCCGACAGCACCGTCGGCCCCTTGCGACCCGGCACTTCGATCGCGGCGATCGTCCGTTTGAAGTGCCCCGCAGCCCGCGCCGCCGCCGCGCGGCGATGACTCTCCAGCGAAAATGCGTCCTGGTCGTCACGACTGACGCCATACTTCCGCGCTGTGTGCTCGGCCGCATTGCCCATGCCCCACTTCTCAAACGGGCAGGTCAGGCCGTCGGACACCATGCCGTCTTCCATCGTCATGTGCCCGAACTTCACCGCGCCGGTCCGTGTGCCGCGCACGTAATACGGCGCGTTCGACATGCTTTCGATGCCACCGGTTAGGATCGTCGTGGCTTCGCCGAGTCGGATGTTGTTGTCGGCGTTCATCGCCGCGCGCATGCCCGATCCGCAGACCTGATTCACCGTCACCGCCGTGATCGTCTCCGGCAGGCCGGCCTTCAGCGCGACTTGTCGCGCCGGGTTCTGCCCCGCGCCCGCCTGAAGCACCTGCCCGATCAATGCCCAGTCCACCGAATCGACCGGACACTTGATCGCCTCAAGCGTCGCCTTCGCCACCTGCGCCCCGATCTCCGTCGCGCTCAACGGGCTTAGCGTCCCCAGAAACTTGCCCATCGGGCTGCGCCGTGCTTCGACAATCACGCTGCGTGTCATGCAATATCCCCGGTGGCGACCGGCCGTGGAATCCTCCCTGTGGCCGTCGCGGTCATGCCATGCGGACAACCCTGCCCGCCTTCATCGAGATTATAACGGTATTTGTGCAATCGCAACAACAGGCGCGGCTGACATGAGCCCGCCCGGCTGGATGGGTACCGATTGGGCCGATTTTATGGGCACACAGGGCAGTAAAGGCGTAGACTCTCGCTGTCCGATTCTTCGTGCAAATGCGAAATGGGTGCGACTACGATGGGGTCAGATCGCCGAGACGCGCTGCGGTTCGCGGATGAGGCTCTCCGCGATCGTCATGCGCTGCATCTCGCTCGTGCCTTCGTAGATTTCGGTGATCTTCGCGTCGCGCAGGTAGCGCTCGACTTCGCTTTCGCGGCAGTAGCCCATGCCGCCGAAGATCTGAATGGCGTGGTTCGCGCAGAACGTCGCTGTTTCGGAGGCGAACACCTTGGCCATCGCCGGAATGTGCAGCGAATGCGCGCCCTGGGCCTTCAGCCAACAACCCTTCAGCAGCAATGCGCGCGACGCCTCGATGCGCACGGCCATGTCGGCGATCTTCCATTGAATCGCCTGAAACTCCGACAGGCTCTTGCCGAACTGCCGCCGCGCCATGGCATAATCCGTCGAGCGATCCAGCGCGGCCTGCGCGATGCCCAGCGCCTGCGCCGCAATGCCCAGCCGGCCGCCGTCAATCGCCGTCAGCGCGATCTTCAACCCGCCGCCGCGCTCACCGACTAGGTTCCCCGCGGGCACTTTCGCGTTCTCGAAAATCAACTCCGTCGTGCTGCTGCCGCGAATGCCCAGCTTGTCTTCATGCTTGCCGACCGTCACGCCCGGCGTGTTCTTCGGCACCAGCAGGCAGCTCGCGTTGCGACGGTCGCCCTCCTCCGTTCGCACGAACAGAAGGATCGCGTCGGCCTCGGACCCGTTCGTCACCCACATCTTCGTGCCGTTGATGACCCACTCGCTGCCCTTCAACTCCGCCCGGCACGACATCGCGCCCGCGTCCGACCCGCTCCCCGCCTCACTCAACGAAAAACAGTTCAGCCATTCGCCCGACGCCATCTTCGGCAGCCATGCCTTCTTCTGCGCTTCGGTCCCGAACTTCAGGATCGGGTCGATCACCAGCGAGTTCTGCACGCTGTTGATGACACCCACCGACGCATCGGCGTACGACAGCTCCTCCACGACGATCGCCGAGGCCAGCGCATCCAGACCGGGGCCGCCGTATTGCTCCGGAATGCAAATTCCCTGATACCCCATCTCTCCGAGCTGCTTGATGATCTCGCGCGGGAACTCCCCCTTGATGTCGCGCTCCATCGCCCCCGGCGCGACCACGCTCCGCGCGAAATCCCGAATGCTCTCGCGGAGCATTGCGTGGTCTTCGTCCAATTCGTAGCCGAATCCGATCGGGCCTGGTGTCGTCATCGTGTTGCTCATGCCGCCCTGCACTCTCGTTGATTCAATCGTCCCAATCCCGCCGCGCTGCCTCGCGCTACTCACGCACTGCGCCGCTGAAACTCCGCGCGGGCAATCAACATCCGCTGAACCTCGCTCGACCCTTCCCCGATCTCGCACAGCTTGTTGTCACGCACCAGCCGCTCCACGCACACGTCCTTCACGTACCCCGCCCCGCCGTGAATCTGGATCGACTCCCAGCCCACCCGGCTGGCCATCTCCGACGCGTACAACTTCGCGATGGAACTCAACCGCTTGTCCGGCCGACCCGCGTCGTGCGTGCTCGCCGCCTGACGAACCAGCAACCGCGCCGATTCCACCTGCATCTCCATGTCCGCCAGCTTGAACCCGATCGCCTGATGAGAATGCAGCGGCACGCCGAAGCTCTTCCGCTCGGCCGCATACTTCACCGCCTCCTCCAGGCATCCGCGGCCAAGCCCCACGGAAAGCGAGCCGATCGTGCATCGCCCGCGGTCCAGCACGCGCAGCGCGTCGACGTACCCCTCGTTGTAATTCCCGCAAAGGTTCTCCTCGGGAATCTCGCAGTTCTCGAAATTCACCGGAACCGTGTCGCTCGCCCGCATCCCCATTTTGTCTTCCGGCTCGCCGACGATCAGCCCCGGCCGATCCCCCTCGACGATGAACGCCGAGATCGTCCGCGCGCCGCGCTTCGGCTCGGTGCGCGCGGTCACCACAAACACTCCGGCGCGCTTGCCGTTCGTGATCCAGAACTTGCGACCGTTCAGTTTCCATCCCGTCTTGGTACGCTCTGCGCGCGTCGTCATCGCCTCGGCATCGGTGCCGCAGTCCGGCTCGCTCAAACACCACGAACCGATGACCTCGCCCGTTGCCAGCTTCGGCAGCCACTGCGCCTTCTGTTTTTCATTTGCCGCAAGGCGGATATGCGTGCCGCACAAGCCGGCGTGCGCCGCGAGGAACAGCGCCGTACCGCCGCACCACCGGGCCAACTCCTCCGTCACGACCGTCATGCCCAGCAGACCCTGCCCCGAGCCGCCGTACTCCTCCGGAACCGTGACCCCAAGCAGGCCGATTCGACCCATCTCCGCGATGACTTCGTCCGGCAGCCATTTCACCTCGTCCCACTTGCGGGCATTGGGCGCGATGACTTCCAGCGCGAACTTGCGGGTCAGGTCGCGAAACGCGGCAAGGTCTTCCGATAGCTCAAAACTCATGTTGCACACTTCGAGTGGACGGGGCGCAGGCCCCTTGTATCAATCTGCATGACAATGGGTTACGTGATGCAGAACCGGCGATCCAGCCGCGATTATAAACCGGCATCGCCTGCGGTCAAAGCCCGCGATCATCGCAAACACTCGGCCAAGACCGTCCACCAAAGCCGCATTCAGCCCCGCCACGGATCGAGCCGGTAGCGCCCCTTCGCGTCACCCTCGAACTGCCACAGTGCATGGTGGGGGTCCTGGCCCAGCAGCAATCGCCAGCCGCCGCGTGCCGCCTCGTCCAGAAGCCTGCCCTTGGCCAGCATGTTTTCATGCGGGAGCAGGTCGTAGGCCATGTTGAACCGCAAGCCAACGTGCGCGGAGGTCGGCATCAGGTCGGCCGGCAACACAATCGTCTCGTCGCCGCCGCGAAGGATCACGCCCTGCTGATGTCGCGTGTGTCCCGGCATCGGCCGCACCGAAACCCCCGGCGCGATCTCGGCCTCCCCCGCGACGAGTGACAAAACGCCGGCACTTTCCAACGGTGCGAGATTCTCCTTGCGATACGTTCCGGTCATCACGGCGTGATTGGTGACCGCATCGTCCCATTCACCACGTTGCGCGATGTACTTCGCGTTTGGAAACGCGGGCGCGAACCCCCCTCGGCCGTCAGCCATCGTGCCGCCGCCGGCGTGATCGAAATGCAGGTGCGTCAGAATGACGGTGTCAATCGTGCCCGGGTCGATCTGCGCCGCGGCGAGCGAGTCCATCAAGCCGAACGGCGACAGGCGGAAAAACCCCCGTTCCTTCTCTTCGAACTTTGACGCCGCTCCGACGCCCGTTTCAATCAGAATTCGCCGGCCGCTCGTCTCCACCAGCGCGCACGTGGTCGCGAGCGGAATGCGATTGGCCTCATCCACTTCCACCAGCTTCGACCACATCGGCTTGGGAATGATGCCGAACATCGCCCCGCCATCCAGCCACAACCCGCCGCCATCAAGCAGCGTTAGTTGCATATCTCCAAGCGGAATGATCGCCGGTTTCGCCGTGGGGCCGGTCCGGGATTGGTTTGTTGATGTCGTCGCACTGCTCATAGACTCGTTTATAGTGAATGGCTGAAACCGAATCAATCGCTCGGCTGCACGGCGATGACGTCCTTTGATTCCCCCGCCGGATCGCTATAATCGCGGCCCGATTTCAATTACGCCCCAATCAACGAAAGGACGTTCACCCCATGTTGCTCGCGGAAAAACTCGCCCGCTGGACCCACAAGCTCAAATACTCCGACCTGTCCAAAGACGCGATCCACGAATGCAAGCGGCGATTCATCGATTCGCTGGGCACGGCGCTGGGCGCCTACAAATCCAAGCCGGCAACCATCGCTCGCGCGACTGCGGCAGCGCTGCCCATCAAGAAAGGCGGGGCTGTCGTCGTCGGCACAAACCTGCAAACAACGCCCGACCTCGCCGCCTTCGCGAACGGGGCGCACATCCGCTACCTGGACTACAACGACACATACCTTTCAAAAGAGCCGGCGCATCCGTCCGATAATATCGCCGCCACGCTCGCCGTTGCTCAAAGCGCTAATCGATCCGGCAAGGACATGATCCTCGCCACCATCATCGCTTATGAAATCCAGTGTCGGCTCTGCGATGCGGCCTCGCTTCGCGCGCATGGTTTCGATCACGTCACCTACGGCGCGTTCAGCGCCACGCTCGGTGCGGCCAAGCTCTGGGGGATGTCGGTCGAAGAAATGATCCATGCACAGGGACTGGCCGGCGTCTGCAACATCGCCACGCGGCAGACCCGCACCGGACAGATTTCCATGTGGAAGGCCTGTGCCTTTTCCAACGCCTGCCGCAATGCGATCTTCGCCGCCAATCTCGCGCGACAGGGCTTCACCGGACCACACGAGATCTTCGAAGGCCCCAAGGGCGTCTTCAAGATGCTGACCAAGACGCCGTTCGACGTGCAGCTCGGCTCCAAGTCCGGCGGGTACATGATCAACAAGACGTACATCAAGTTCTGGCCCGCCGAGTACCACGCACAAAGCTCCATCGACGCCGCCCTGCAAATCCGAAAGCAGTTCATGGCCGACGGTTACAAGTGGCAGGACATCGCCAAACTTGAAATGGAGTCGTTTGAAGCCGCCGTGTCCATCATCGGCAGCGAGCCGGAAAAATGGCGGCCGACCAGCCGGGAGACCGCCGATCACAGCATGGGCTACATGACCATCGCCGCGCTGATTGACGGCGACGTGACGCGCGAGACGTTTTCGCCGAAGAAGTTCACCAACAAGAAATACCTCGACCTTCTCGATCACACCACCATCGTCGAGGCCGACGACCTGAACGCCGGCTACCCCGACGGCATTCCCAATCGCCTCAAGCTGCACATGAAGGACGGCCGCGTCTATCAGATGACGGTGACCTATCCGCGAGGCCATGCGGGCAACCCGATGACCGACGACGAAGTTGAGTACAAGTTCTCAACACTTGCCGACGGCGTCATTCCCGAGCGATTGCAGCGTAAGCTGCTCGATCAAATGTGGTCGCTCGATAAGGCGAAGGATGTTCGAAAGCTTTGGGCGTTTCCGGTTTCGAAGTAATTCGTACCGTTCGATTCGCAGCGTGCCGTGAAGTTCAGATAAGCGTCGCGCTTGCCATGCTCGCCTCGCGCTAAACGCGCACTTCTCTCCAAGCCCCAGGCATCTTGCCTGGGGCTTTTTTGTTGTTTGACGTGCATCGAAGCGAGACACGAATGCGCTCGCGCATAAAAAACCGCGGCCCCTGAAGGTTGCCCTTCAGAGGCCGCGGGGTTGAACAACTTATCGCGTCAACTCAACCGAATTACGGCTGGGTGACCACGATCTGGAAGGCACCCGACGAGCCATGCCAACCGGTCATTCGGATCCGGTAGGTCGTGCCGTTGACAGCATTCCACGTCACGGTCGAGTCGCCCGCCACCGGGCCACACTCGTCGTCCGAGCAACCGACTTCCGTCAAGCTGCCGCAGGCGCCGCTGTACACGACCATGATCATGTCGTACACAGGATCCGGATCCGCACAACCCGAAACGGTGTGCGGGCCGGTGACCGTGGCGGTGTAGGTGTACCAGCCGTCCGGTGCAGTGTTCTGACCGGTGCCGGTGGACTCACACGAGGGAACCAGACCAGCGCTGGGCGTCAGACCCGCCGTCGTTCCATCCTTCGGAACGTTCAGCGTGAGCGGCGCGGCGTCGGTACAGGCGTCCGGAGCCAGCTGCGGGCACGGATTGTTCGTGCAGTTCTGGCCCAGGGTCCACGTACCACCGATCAGGTTCAGACACGTCGGCTCGTCGCTGTTCTGACACAGGACGTTCGGTCCCTGTGTGAAGCAGCAGCGGCCTTGCGGCAAGCCACAATCCTGCTTGTCGATGCGGATGTTGTCCAAGCAGAACGCGAAGTCACCACTCAACAGGTCACCCGCCACGTAGTTGGCCTGACCAGCCGTACCGCCCAGCCGCGAGGCCGAGACGTTGTTGGCCGTTCCAGCCAGCGACCACAACCAGCAGCAGGCGCCGGTCGTGTTGTTGACGATCTCGATCCAGTAGCACGTGCCCGCGGTGACGTTCACAGCCGGAATCGTCGCCGTGTAGCGCCACTGCGTGGCCTGACCAAAGCTGCCGATCGGCGGGATAAACCCATCAGCCGTCTTCGTCGGTGCCACCGCATGCGGACCGGACAGCACGCCGCCCGGGACACCTGCGTTGTCGTTGAAGATGGTGATGCGGAAGTCATCGCCGGTGCCAGCCTGATCGGGGCAAACCACGCCACCGGCCAGGTTCAGGTAGAACCCGTGCCAGCAGACGGTCGTGATCGCACCGCTGACGTTCGGGCGGAAGTCGTCGGTCGTCCGCTGATTGCAGCCGAGGGCCGCGCTCAACGCACTGACCGCACCACCGTCCGAGGTGGTCACGTGGCACTTGGCCGGATCGGCGCAGGTCGCACCGGCCGGACAATCAGCCGCCGTCAGAAGCAGGTTCACAAAGCCCGGCACGTCGGCCAGCGTGATGGCATAGTCGCCATTCATGTCGGCGCGGCACGTGTTCAGGTTGTAGCAACCATCGATCGGGAACAGAGCGATCGGCGGAGCGAGCATGTTCCGGACGAACAGACGTACGTCCAGACCGTTGCGTCGGCCGTCGTTGTTCATGTCACCCTTGCAGCAATCCTGCGCCGGGGCGGCATCGCAATCGATGGTCAACACGTACTCGGTTCCGCAATCGATACCGGTGAAGACGTTGGGCACCACGATGATGATGTACTCACCGGGGCAAACCGCCGCCGAAATCGGCGTGTCTTCGCAGGCCGCGCCCGCCGTTGCGGACGCGATTCCGAACAGGTTACCCGCACACGGGTCACCCGGATTGTCGAGCTTGAAGATCGACGTGATGCCGCGGAAGCCGCCGTTGAAGTTCAGGTTCAACGTGCTGGCCGTCGCGACCGAAAGGCGGTACCAGTCGGTATCGCGTCGATTCTGCGTGACGGTGCCATCGAGGAAGGTGTAAGTTCCCGCCTCGCCGCAGACCGTGCTGTTGCAGGTAACCGTCGTGAACACGTTCGGGGTGCTGTTGCAACCGCCGTTGGTCGTATCCACGTAGTTCGCCGCACAGACCGGCTCATTCTCCGGCACGCCGCCGCCCGGACAAGTGATCGCACAGGCGAAGCACTGGGCCGAAGACGTGACCGTCAATGAGAGCAGAACCGGGGTCCCGCAGTTCTCCGGAACCGGATCAATCGTCGCCAGAGTCGAGTTCAGAATCGAGTTGAACGCACCGACCTCAACGAAGATGAAGTTACCCGGGAAGAACGGCGACGCCGGCGTCGAGCCGACCGTCACACAGACACACGAGTCAGCTTCGGTCGCGCTGAAGCACGATGCGATGCCTTGCGCCGTAACGCCGGTCAGCTCGTTCGGCGAGCAGTCGTCGTTCGTCACTTCCGGTGTGCCGATGCACTCGCCGTTGGTCGGATCCAGCACGCCGTCCGCATAAATCGCGATCACCGTGTCAAAGTCCGAACCACAAGTGCTGAACGTGATGCCCTGGCCCGGCGTTGCCGTGACCGGGATCTGGTACTTGAAGAACGACCGCTTGCGAACGGCCTTGGTCGTGGTGCCGAAGCCGCCCGGAAGCAGCTCAGGGCCCTGACCATCCGGTCCGGCCAGGCGGAACGGCTTGAAGCACGCTTCGCCGATTTCCGGACACGGAATCGTCTTGCAACCGATACCCGCGATTGTGGACAGGGTCGGGTCGCCTTCCGTCGGGTCATAGACGGGTGTGAAGTAACCACCGTCCTGCTCGCAGGTCGACGAATCGCCTGTCGTGATCGCGCAACCGCCATCCGGCCAGCAGCAGCGACCGGAGTTGGCAGTCCACGGGAAATCAGCGACCGGCACGAAATCGATCCTCAACATGCCAGGACCGCGGTTGGCGTCGGTCTCATCGAACGTGCCAACCCGGATCTTGAAGCATTCGCCAACCGCCGGCGGGCCGCCGCCGCCGATGTCGGAAATCGCGACATAGGAGGCGAAGTTACCGCGGTTGATGTTGATGTCGTCGTTGCAGGCAACTTCTTCGAGGGCGGCACACTGGGCCGTTTGGTTGGAACCACAATCGACGCGGTAGACCACGACGCGCGTGTCAACGCACGAGTCGTAAGTGCTCACGACGAGACGACCGGCAACGACGCCAGCCGGCACGTTCGCAACGGTCGGGCGGTAGTCCCACCACATATCGCGGAAGATCGGCACCGGACCGTTTTCACAGGTCGCGGTCGTCGTGGTGCTCTCGGTGATGGCGAAGGTCGTGTCGAACGCAACCATGACGCTGTCGTTCGTCAACGCGATCTTCGTCAGACAGGTCTCGTTCGTCGGGGGCGTCGGACAAGTGACCGAACCACAGGTCGAGCCGTCGCCCTGGTAAACGCCACCGGCGAGGACGCAACCAATCGCATTCGTGCGACCTTGCGGGTCGTTCGGATCATCCACACAACCCGTCGGCAGACAGCAGGCACCGTCAACCAGATCACACGGAACACAAGTCAGAACACCGCAGTACTCGATTCCGCAGGGGAATCCGACCGTGGTCGGAGTTCGGGCCACGGCGTAGTACGTGCCCGGAGGCAGACAAGCCGTCGCAACGGCCGGCAGACAACCGGCGCCCGAGGTGCCCGAGGCGACGTCGCCCGGACCTGCCGGACCGACGAGGTTACACGGACCCGGAGGAACCGGGATGAAGAGCTGGGCATTGGCGCCCGCTTCGCTCGTGACCGTCCACGTGACGCGCGACGTGCTGGTCAGCGTGAAGCGGTAGTAGTCGTTGTCGCGGCGATTCTCGACCACCGTTCCGTTCTGGAAGGTGTAGGTTCCCATCGTGCCGAACATGCGATCGCCGCACTGGACGTTCGTGAAGTTCGGGTTGTTGGGATCCGGCGAGAAGGCACAACCGCTGTTGGTCGTGTCCACGTAGTTCGCCGCACAATTCGGCTCGTTGTCAACGATGTTGGCATTGCAGTCGATCGTGTTCGGATCGGCGTCGGTGCCCTGGATCACGTTGCACAGAATGCAAGGAGCAGCCTCGGCACAGGTGCCTTCCGTCCAGCGATGGAAGTAATCCAGACAATTGCCAAGCGGCGTCGGATCGGTACAGACAGCCGTCTGCTGGTTGCAGCAGGCGCCATCGGGACCCGCACCGGCCTGGATGTCGATACCAAAGTTCGCCAGCGTCGGCGCGCCGCCGAAGAAGTAAGCCGTGGCAGTGCAGCCGTCCGGAGCCGGAGGATCCTGCTCAAGGAAGACGTCGCCGCTGGTTCCGATTTCACCCGCGCCCGAGAAGTCGCGCGTGATGACCCACGCCGGGCCGCTTCCGGCCGCCGTAACGACCGGAGTGACCAAGCCGATGTTGACCGTGTTGGGGATCAAGACATCGGGGAACGCATAGATTTCGTTGTGGAAGGTCGGAGCGACCGTCAGGTGAATGTCTTCTGCAAACAGCACGGCGCCGGCATCAGGGCAGAACGGCGACGTGTTGTTCCAGATCTGAACGCGGAGGGGGAAGGCCGGGATGCCGCCGAACGAACCGACGAACACCGTGATCTGGCACACGAAGCGATTGGTGCCGGCCATGGTGCAGGTGTCGGCCGTGATGCGGTCCGAGCCAACAATGATGTACGCGGACGTGCCACCCAACATATTGTTGTAGATGGTGACACAGCCGCCGCGCGGATCGGCGCCTTCGGTGTCCTCACCACCGATGCCGGACAGATCGACCGGAATCACGCGGTTCGGATCAGCCAAGACCGGGGTCATGCCGCTGGCAGCAGCCCAATCAACCGGAGTCGCTGCATCCGCGACCGTCGGCTGGCCGGCCTGTGAAACAACAGAAGCCGAGCTCGACTTGGGAGCCGAGTCGGCCTTTGCCGTCCACGTCGTGTTGGCGATGATGGCGCAACACATGCACGCCGTCATCCACAGCGTCTTAAAGCCTCTTGCGTTACTCATGGACACCTGCTCCTTAAAAAATGGATCCATCAAAACGGGAGAACATGGGGCTGTTGTTGATGCACTCCGGCATCGAACACGCCTTGCTCTGTCTGATTAGACCACCCTCTTGCAGTTTGTTCCCACTCACGTCGAAACACATCAAAACCGTCGCACGCGCGGCGGTCGAGAAAACCACGTTCGTCTAAAAAACTGCTTCCCATCCCTTCGTGCGAGGCCATTCGGGAGCGGGAATCCCCGGTGGCATCTCGGACGATTACCCGCATGTTACCAAAAATCAGGCCGCCGCGTCAAGCCAAATCGGCCTTTCAGGCGTGGAACCGAAGCAACATTTTTCAATGGCATCATCCGACCCGGTGATGTCGCAACTGCTTTGAAAATCATCGCTTACGAGTACATGTGACCTCGCGCCTCAGTGCTGCTACAAGGCGGCGAGGAACACGCGGATGTGTGCTAACGCCAGCATGCGTGACAGGTTAACGCAAACAGTTGTAATGTCCGATAACTCGTCAGATTGTTCCGAGATTATTGCACGATCTCCTTTCGACACGCCACACGCTTATCATCGAATCATGTCGACGGACCTTCATGTGTTATCGGCACTGGCCCCGCGCAACATCGACGACATCGCTGCGGCGGCGCACGCGGTGCAGGCAAATGTCGCATCGTTGCGCGTGGCATGGCAACGTCACACCGGCGAGCCGGCGGGTTTGCACGAAATCCGGACGCCTTCACCCGGCTCGGTGCGCCGGATGCGTGAGATTCTGATCGACCCGCGAACGCTCAAGGAATATACAGCCGGCGAAATATCGCTTCGGCTCCGGCAGGTCTGGGGCGAGTTCTGTGCCCTCTGCTGGCTGTTCCCCCACGTCGATCCGCAACGGCCCATCTGCTTCGACCCGCTCCCGCCGGCCGAGTCCATCCGATGTTGCGGCGATATTCAGACCAAGCTCGCCGAAGTTCAGCGCGGCCTCTGGCGATTGCGCCATGAAATAGCCATACGTCAACATTCAAACCCCGGCGCCGTGCCCGCGCTTCAGGCCGAGCACGAAATCGCCCTCGCCTTGCCCGTCAGCGTCTTTGGCGAACCGGTCCATTCGGCCGGCGACGAGCCGCTCCTGGCCTGCGCCTGCGAGTACGCGGGCATGCTTGCGGCCCTACGTTGGGCAACCGATTCACGGTGGGGGTGGGAAGCCCCCGGGATCATGGACGTCGCGCTCTCCGCGGATGGCCGATAACCCGCTGCTATCGCTGGAGTTAACGAATCTATCACCGTTCTTCACGACTGCTCCCGGCCTTTGATCGAGTTGGCCTCGCTTTGCAACCCGCAGCCGTAGGGGAGCGTAAGAACTGATGCGCCGATAGACTCCGATGGAAGCGGTTCGCGCCAGCTGCAAGGCTGCTCCATCGGTTGGACGGCGCGCTGCCATGGTCGCGTTTCAACGGAATTCCAACCCCCAACGGACCGTCATGAATCTCGGCGATATCCTTCTCGAACAAAAGGCCATCACGTCCGACCAGCTTCGCGCGGCCAACGAGCAGTGTGGTCCGACGGATCGGCTGGATCGGGTGCTGGTGCGGCTGGGCTATTGCAGCGAGACAACGGTGCTGGGGGCACTGGGGGCGTTGTATCACTTCGACGTCGTGGATCTGACGGCACCGGACATCAAGGTCGACATGGACATCCTTCGCAAGATGCCGTCGAAGCTGGTGCATCGATCGAAGCTGATTCCGCTGGACCGGGTGAATGGGTCGATCCGCGTGGCGACGCCGGACCCGTTTCAGATTTATGCGTTTGACGAATTACGAATGCTCTGCGGGCTGGAGGTGCGGCCCGTCCTCGCGAAAGAGAGCGAGATCAACGAGATCATCAAGAAGCACTTCGGCGTCGGCGGCGACACCGTCAGCCAGCTCGTCGAGGACGACGGGCTGGAAGTCGTCAGCGAAGTCGGCGAATCGGCCGGCGACCTGGCGCAAATGGCCGAAGACGCCAGCGTCATCAAGCTGGTAAACGAGATCCTGCTCGAAGCGATCAACGAGCGAGCGAGCGACGTTCACATCGAGCCGTATGAGCACGACTTGAAAATTCGCTACCGCGTGGACGGCGTCCTTCGGAACACGAACGTGCCGCCGCAGATTCGCCAGTTGCAGGCGGCGATCATCAGCCGCATCAAGATTCTATCGAATTTGAACATCGCGGAGCGGCGCGTGCCGCAGGACGGCAGTTTCAAGATCAAAGTGCACTCGCGCGAGATCGACCTTCGCGTCAGCATCATCCCGATGGTGTTCGGCGAGGGCGTGGTCATGCGTATTCTCGACAAGCAGGCCATTCTGCTGTCGATGTCGGACCTGGGCTTTCAGGACGTCATGCGCAAACAGTTCGAGCATGTCATCAGCCAGCCGCACGGAATCCTGTTGGTGACCGGCCCGACCGGCAGCGGAAAAACGACCACGCTGTACGCCGCGCTGAACAGCATCAAGAGTGACGAGCTAAAGACACTCACCGTCGAGGACCCGGTTGAATACCACCTCGAAGGCATCAACCAGGTCGGTGTGAATCTGAAAGCGGGGCTGACCTTTGCCAAGGGCATGCGCGCGTTTCTACGTCACGATCCCGATGTCATCATGGTGGGTGAAATTCGCGATCTGGAGACGGCCGAAACAGCCGTGCAGGCCTCGCTGACGGGCCACTTCGTGCTCTCGACGCTTCACACCAACGATGCCCCGAGCGCCACGACGCGTTTGCTGGACATGGGCGTGGAGCCTTTTCTCGTATCCAGCTCGCTGGAGGCAGTTCTCGCGCAACGCCTGATCCGAACGATCTGCAAGCATTGCAAGGAAGAGTATCTGCCCGAAAAGCACGAGATTCCGCCGGACTTCAACTACCAGGGCGAGAAACTGTTCCGCGGGCGCGGCTGCCGGGAATGTCGAAACACGGGGTACTCGGGGCGGAAGGGCCTCTTCGAACTCATGATGGTCGACGACGACATTCGAGAACTGGTCCTGCAACGATCCAGCTCCGGCAAGATTCGCAACCTCGCGATCCAGCATGGGATGGTTCAGCTTCGCGACGACGGCTGGGAAAAGGTTCGCAAGGGGATTACAACGCTTTCCGAGGTTGTTCAAGCGACGAAGGGTTAGCGACTCAGGCTTGCAACTTCATTCGACACATAATTTTATGGGCACTTCGCTCCCGCTAATTCGCCATATTTGCTAACGGCGAACAATCCGATTCCGCAGCCCACCTCCAGGATTTTTAGGTCCCGTTCAGGTCCTGATCAGCCGCCGGATAACGGGGCCAGGCATAGTTGCGCGCCGGCGCAAGAACGGAGTACCAATCACTTTGAAGCGCCGGCGCTGCGAAAGTGACACACTTCGGCACTGATCTTTCCAATGTGGCCATTTCCACAATCGGACCTTGATCCGCCTTCGCATGGAGGTCGATGAATAAAGACGGCAACACAGCATTTCCGCTGCGCCGCGCCAGGCTCGATTCCAGAGCCTGAATCACTCAATCGGGAACCAGGCCGACTTGCGGCCGCCGCGCCAGGGAAACCACGTACATGGATATCAAGACCGATACGCTTGAAACGCCCACGCCGGGCCACGAATCGGAAGCCCCCGATTCACGGATCGCACGCCTTCAGAAGATGTCGCGCGGCTTGTGCTGGGTCCTGATCGGGCTGGCAGCACTGGTCCTGATCGGCTGGGTCTTCGGCGTGGAAAAGCTCAAGCGCATTCAATCGGACTGGGTGGCGATGAACCCCTTGACGGGTGTCTGTTTTTGCCTGCTTGGTTTCGCGCTGATGCGGCGCGCCGCTGAACAGCCGAGCCGGATTCAGACGCGCATTGCCTTTGGCGCCAGCGTGCTTGTGCTGGGCATGGCGTTGTCACGCATTCTGGGATATGCGACGGGCGTGGACATCGGCCTGGATGGATGGTTGTTTCGCAGCGCGCTGGCGAACGACGTCGCCGGGCCGAATCGAATGGCCCCCAATACGGCGGTCTCATTCTGCCTGTCGGCGCTGGCCGTGATGCTGCTGGATGTGCAGACGCGCCGCCGCGGCCACCGGCCCAGCGAATACATGGCGATGTTTCAGGGCATTCTCGCGTTGCTGGCGCTGTTTGGCTATGCGTTCGGGGTTCAGCGGTTCTACGGCGTGGCGGCGTACATCCCGATGGCGGTCCACACGGCCGGCCTGTTTCTGGTGATGTGCGTCGCGATCCTGCTGGCGCGGCCGGATCGCGGCATGATGTCGATTTTTATCAGCGACAGCGCCGGTGGGGTGATGGCGCGGCGGCTGCTCCCGACGATCGTGCTTCTTCCGCCCATGCTCGGCGCGCTTCGATTGATGGGCGAGCATCGCGGACTGTACGAGACCGAGTTCGGCGTGGCGCTGCATGCGGTCTGCATGGTTGGAATTCTGACGCTGCTGGTGTGCTTCACGTCGTCGTCGCTGCATAAATCGGAACGGCAGCGCCACGAAGCGGGGCTGGCGCTGCGAAACCAGAGTCGCCTGCTTTCGTCCGTGCTCGAAAACCTGGCCGAGGGAGTCGTGGCGGCGGATGAGCGGGGCAACTTCACGATCTGGAATCGCGCGGCCGAGCGCATCCTCGGGCGCGGTGCCAGTCCCTTGCCCATCAAAGATTGGTCCAGCCACTACGAAATCTTCGAAGCAGACGGCAAGACCGTCTGCCCACCTGAACGAATTCCGCTCGTGCGAGCAATGAACGGTGAGTGCGTCAACAACGTCGAAGTGGCGTGTCGCCATCCCGGCAGCGATGAATTGACCGCGTTGCTGGCCAGCGGGCACCCCCTGACCGGTGACAACGGCGAGCTGAACGGGGGCGTGGTTGTGTTCCGCGACATCACCGAACGAAAGCACGCCGAGGTGAAGCTTCGGGAGAGCGAGGCACGCTATCGCACGGTGGTGACGACCACCATCGACGGCATCATCACCATTTCGGATCGCGGGACCATTGAGTTCGTCAATCCGGCGCTGGAGCAACTTTTCGGCTACACGTCGGCGGAGCTCATCGGGCAGAACGTCAACATGCTGATGCCGTCTCCCGATCACGACAAGCACGACGGATACCTGGAGAACTATCGCCGCACGGGGAAGCGGCACGTCGTTGGCAACGTGCGCGAGGTCATGGGGCGCCGCAAAAACGGCACAACGTTTCCCTTGCAGCTCGCCGTCGGGGAGTGCGACACCGGCGGGCGCCGATTGTTCATTGGAGCGATCCAGGACATCACCGAACGGCGACGCGCCCAGTCGGCCCTTGAGGAGGCAACGCGAAGCGCGGAGTCCGCGAATCGCGCCAAGAGCGAGTTTCTTGCGACGATGAGCCACGAATTGCGCACGCCGCTTAACGGTGTGATCGGAATGATGGACCTGTTGCTGTCGACGGAGCTGACGCCCGAGCAGCGCCGGTTTGCCTGGCTTGCCAAGTCGTCCGGCGACACGCTGTTGAGCCTGATCAGCGACATCCTGGACTTTTCGAAGATCGAGGCGGGCAAACTGGAATTGGAATCGAACGACTTCGATCTGCGATACGCAGTGGAAAACGTCGCCGCGTCGTTCGCATCGCGCGCCGAGGGCAAAGGGCTTGAGCTGGTCGCGGCGGTGCATCCGGATGTGCCCTGCCTGTTGCGGGGCGATCCGGGGCGATTGCAGCAAATCCTGCTGAATCTCATCGGCAACGCGATCAAGTTCACCGACCGCGGGGAGGTCTCGTTGCGGGTGACGATGTCGCGCAACGATTCGGACACCGTCGGCCTGCGATTCGTGGTGCGCGATACCGGTCCGGGGATTCCCGCCGATCGACTCAACCGGCTCTTCCAATCGTTCTCACAGGTGGATTCCTCGTCCACGCGGCGAGCCGGCGGCTCGGGGCTGGGCCTGGCCATCTGCAAGCGGCTCGCGGAATTGATGGGCGGCGAGATCGGCGTTGACACGGAACTCGGCAAGGGTTCCGCATTCTGGTTTACCGCGTCGCTGCGAAAGGGCACGTCGGCTCATCCAAACCTGCGCCCGATCCCGGCGGCGCTGCGCTGCGTGCGTGTCCTCATCGTGGACGACAATGCGACCAATCGGGAAGTCCTTTCGGAAATGCTATCGGCCTGGCACGTCGACCATGATTGCGCGGCGCACGCCGAGGATGCAATCGATCGAATGCGTGCGGCCCGCCGCGAAGGCCGACCGTTCGGCCTGTCGCTCATCGACATGCAGATGCCCGACCAGGATGGTTGCACTCTGGCGCGTCGGGTCAAGTCCGATTCCGACCTTCGAGAGGCCGTACTTGTGCTGCTGTCCTCTCACACCGCCGACATGAACGACGAATGGCTGAAGGAACAGGGCTTCGCGGGCGGGTTGATGAAGCCGATTCGTCAACCGCAGCTTCTCGCGCTCCTGGCGCAGCTGCTGTCGCCGACATCCGCCGCGAGCGCTCCAGCCGCCACCGAGCGCGCATTGCAGGCCGAGACCCACTCCGTAGATTCGGGGCATCGCGGAAGTCCGGACACACGACGGCTGCCGGTCGCAACTACTCTCGAACAGCGTCGAATCCTGCTCGCCGAAGATCACGAGATCAGCCAGGAAGTCGCGGAGACGATGCTTCGCATGGCTGGCTATCAATGCGAGGTCGTCGCGAACGGCCGTTTGGCTGTGGAGGCTGTGCGAGTAAGGCCGTTCGCGGCGGTGCTGATGGATTGCCAGATGCCCGAGATGGACGGCTTCGAAGCCACGCGTGAGATTCGTCGAATGGAACGTCAGAGTCAGACGCATGCCGGCGCTGGGGGGCACATCCCGATCATTGCGCTGACCGCAAACGCGATCAAGGGCGACCGCGAGCGGTGCCTTGCGTCCGGCATGGATGATTACCTAAGCAAACCGCTGAACATGGACCGGCTGATCGAGGTTCTCGAAACTCACATTGCCGGAAGGGGCGCATCGACGGGGTCGCAGGTTGCTGCATCGCCGCAGGAGCGTTCGACGCCGGCGCCGAAGGTTCCCGTAGATCGGGCGCGCCCGGCGATGCCGTTCGACCTGGAACTGCTGCGCAAGAAGTGGGGCGCGGACATGGCCTTCTGCCGCGGGTTGATCGCGAAGTACCAGCGCCGGCTCGGGGCCGACGTCGATCGCATCGAATCGCATTTGCGCGCGGGCGATGCCGGCGCGGCGGCCGCGGCGGCGCACGGCCTGAAGGGCGCATCGGATTATGTGTGCGCACGGCGCGTTCGGGCCGCGGCGGCATTGATCGAAACTGCATGCAACGAGAATCGCCTGGAGGATGCACGGGTCGCGTCGGCCGAGCTGCGTGACGCGGCCGATGCCTGCGTAGCCTATCGCATCGATGGCGCCGCCGAGCGGGGGGACGCGGGAAGTACGAAAGTTGAAGCGTCCGCAATCGCGGAGGGAGAACCGGGCGATGCGAATTCTGATCGTTGATGACGACGAGATCGCGCTGGACGTACTCGAGCGCGAGCTGGTGCGCGGCGGGCACGACGTGGTTCGGGCCGACAGCGGAGAGGCGGCGCTCGCGCAACTGCGTCGTGAATCGATGCGGCTGGTGATCTGCGATTGGCAGATGCCCGAAATGGACGGGCTGGAGGTATGCCGGCGGATACGGACCGCGCGCACACCGACGTATGTTTACTTTATCCTGCTGACCGCTCGCAACCGGCATGAAGACGTTGTGGCCGGGTTGAGCGCGGGGGCCGACGAGTTCCTGACGAAGCCGTTCGAGCCGGCGGAATTGTGTGCTCGCATCCGTGCGGCGGAGCGCGTCCTAGCGCTGGAGTCGCGCGACGTCACGATTTTTGCACTGGCGAAGCTGGCCGAATCGCGCGATCAGGAGACCGGCGAGCACCTTGAACGCGTGCGGACGTACTGCCGGTTGCTGGCCGAGGCCATGGCAACGCAGCCCGGCCTTCGCGACAAGATCGGACCGGAATTCGTTGGACTCGTACAGTTGACAAGTCCGCTGCACGACATCGGCAAGGTGGGCATTCCGGACCGCATTCTGCTGAAGCCGGGCCCGCTCGACGCGGATGAGTTTCGCGTCATGAAGACGCATACGACCATCGGGGCCGACACGCTCGGTGCAGCCAGCGAGCGGTTCCCCGGCGCGGCGTTTCTTCGGATGGCGCGTGACATTGCCCTGACGCACCACGAACGCTACAACGGCAGCGGATACCCGAATGGACTGGCGGAGCGCGACATTCCCCTTGGCGGGCGCATCATGGCGGTGGCCGATGTTTATGACGCGCTGACGTCTCGGCGGGTTTACAAACAGGCAATTTCGCACGAAGATGCCCGGCGGATGGTCGTGGCCGAGCGCGGTGGACACTTTGACCCACTGGTTGTCGATGCATTCGTCGAGCGGGAAAGCGCGTTCAGCGAGATCAGCCAACGCGCGAAACCCAAGCCGCGATTCGGAGCCGGTCGCGAACTCGTCGCGGGTCGTGTCCCGCCTTCCGTGCGTTCGATCTAAGCACTTGAGGGCTGGGTGAAGGGAGCCACATGGTATGAAATCGATTCTGGTTGTGGACGACGAACCCATTTGTCGCGAGCCGCTGGCCGAGGCGCTGCGTTTCCGGGGTTATCGAGTCACTGTTGCAGCCGGTGGGACGGACATCCTCCAGGCAATGGAACAGGCGAAACCAGACCTCGTGCTGCTGGACATTCTGATGCCTCGCGTCGAGGGAATCAGCGTTCTTGAACGGATTCGATCCGATATCCGTTTTAAGCACGTTCCGGTCATTCTTTTGACCAACGTGACCGATCGCTCGTTCGTCATGCAGGCGCACGCGCTCGGCGCGGCGGCGTACATGCTCAAGTCCGAATTCTCGATGGACGATCTCGTGCGACGCATCGAGGATCAGCTCTCCGCATCGGCCGTGCTACAGGCGACAAACGCTCATCCCGTCGTGGCGCCCACGTCCAAGAACTCGAATCCATCCTGACGATCGATTTATTGAGGTCACCTGGCCCGATCCGCGAGTCATCCGTGATCGATCGCGCTCGCGTTTTCGGACGACGTTCCGCACCAGCGGCGTGTTGACATAACCGACCCTCGCTCCGGGGCCGATGTAAGGTTGCATCGGACTCGCTACGTCGGACTTGGGCACGAACTTTCCTAGTGGATGACGGGCTCCGATCAGGCACGAGAGATGGCTGTTCGTCCAACCAGGGGCGACTGGCCATGCGATCGGTTCAGACGGTGAAAGGCAGCCGTGAGTCGTCGAAGTCACTCCAAATTCAAGAGCCAAGATAGTGCGAGTGCGCGGGTTGCCGACGGTGTAAAGATCGGTCCTGCGAACGGCGTCGCGGCAGCGTTTCAGGCCGCATTTGATGCCGTCCCGGTGATGATCTGGTCTGCGAACGCACTGCGGCATCGAACGTATTTCAATCAGGCGCTTCTGGCGTTCCGCGGCCGGACCGCAAAGCAGGAATCCGGCGACGGCTGGGCCGAGGGCATCCACCCCGAAGACGTCGCACGATGTCTTGAGGAGTGGATCGGGGCCTACCGAGAGCGTCGCCGGTTCGAGGTCGAGTACCGCGTGCTTCGCCACGACGGAGCCTATCGGCGGATTCGCGATTGCGGCGCGCCCCAGTTCGCCGAAGGCGGCGCGCTCGCGGGTTTTGTGGGCGCGTGCGCCGACATCACCGACGAAGTGCGCGCGGAAGCGCTGCGCGTTCGCGAGATGTCCGCGGCCCAGGCAGCGAGCCGCGCCAAGAGTGAGTTTCTGGCCAACATGAGCCATGAGATTCGCACGCCTCTTACGGCGATCCTGGGGTACACCGAGCTGCTACTGCATGAGACGGCCGAATTGCCCGCAACGACGGTGGGTGAGATCGCACCTCAAGGCAGGCCATCGTGGCTGGACCGCACGCGGGAGCTTCTCGGCGTGATTCATCGCAACGGCGAGCACTTGCTCAACGTCATCAATGAGATTCTGGACCACTCAAAGATCGAGGCGGGCCAGATGACGGTCGAGAAGATTCCGGTCTCTCCGGTAGAAGTCGTGCGAGACGTCGTCACGATGATGCACGGCCGGGCGACGCAAAAGGGGATCGACCTTGTGGCGCAATTTAATGGCGCCATTCCGCAGATCATCCAGTCCGACCCCGTACGATTGCGCCAAGTGCTCATCAACCTCGTGGGGAACGCGATCAAGTTCACCGACGCGGGCGGCGTTCAAATTGACGTAGCAATTCATGCCGCGGGATCGGCACAATCCGGCGAGTCCAAATTAACATTCACCATTCGCGACACAGGCATCGGGCTGACGCAGGGCCAGATCGACACGATCTTCAAGCCCTTCGCACAGGCCGACCAGACGATCGCGCGGCGGTTCGGCGGATCAGGCCTGGGGCTGCGCATTTCCAACCGCCTGGCCCAACTGCTCGGCGGCGACATTTCCGTTGAGTCTTCTCCCGACCTAGGTAGCGCGTTCACGTTGTCAATTGCGACAGGGCTGCTCGTCGGGGTTCCGCACTCGACACCGGAGCCCATCAACCTTGGGCGGCCGGGAGAAAGCACATCGAAGTTTCTTAATGAGCACGCGAAAGCGACCGTTTCCAGCGCGACCAAGCGCCCGGCCGAGTTGTCAGGCCGGCGGATCCTGCTGGCCGAGGACGGCGACGACAATCGGCGACTGATCACCGTCATGCTTGAACGCGCAGGAGCAACCGTGGACACGGCCGTCAACGGACTGGAGTGCCTGCGTCGCCTGACGACCGACGGCTCGCTCGACGCGCCGCTGCGCATGCCAGCGCCGTATTCGCTGGTGCTACTCGACATGCAGATGCCGGAGATGGACGGTCTGACGGCGATCCAGGCCCTGCGCCGGCGAGGGTATCGCGGGCTGGTGCTCGCGCTCACGGCCAATGCGATGCAGTCCGATCGCGAAGCCTGTCTCGCGGCCGGTTGCGATGGATTCCTGGCCAAACCCATTCGCTCCCGAGACTTGATCAATGCCTGCGTCAAGGCACTGAACGAGCACCAAGCACGCGCGAGTTGAAGCGCTTGGCTTCGCGCCATCCGGCGATGCCATCATAGTGTCGCCAACGGCGCGGCGGCTGTCACCAGCACGTCGTATTGTTTGCCAATCTCATCCAACCGAGCCTGCGCAGCATCGACCGGACGGTGGGCTTCGGCGGCGACATCTGCGGCGGCTTTTGCCCGTGCCTGCGCCTGCGTGAGCGCGGCTTCCTGTTGCACGATGCGATCGGGCAGCTTTGCCCGCTCGACTTCTGCGTCGGCCGCACGCTGTCGGGCGGAGATCAACGCCGACTGCGCCGCGGCGTGCGTTTGTACGGCGGTCGCTGCACCTTTCTCTGCGTCGGCGGCTGACTTGCGCAACAGGGCGAGCGCTTCTTCCGCTTTCGCGAATGCCGGGTTGTTCATTGGATCATCGGCGGGCCGTGATGCCGAAGGCTGCGACGCGGCGATGCCCGACTTGGATTCCGATGGCTGGGTGGACGGCTGCGCCGAGGCAACAGCCGGCGCAGCGACCAGGCTTTGCCGAAGTGCCTCGACCGACTCGGAGAAATTCGCCGTCGATTGCACGAGACGGTGATGTTCTGATCGTGCGAGTTCGACCTTCTGTTCCGCATTGCGCAGCGCCTGCTCGGCCGCTTGAACCGATCGCGCCATCTCGGCAAGCGTCGCCGGAGCGTTTGTGAGTTGCGCTCGCATCGCTTCAAGTTCCGCCGCGGCACGTTCGGCATCACGTCGTACATCGTCGGCCGCTGCAGCAAGCGGAGCGAATCGGGCTCGCTCCTCGGCGAGCGTCTGACGCGCGGCATCCAATTGCTTGCGCAACTCACCGGCGCGAAGCATCGCCACACGGGCTTCGGCCAGTCGTAACGCGTGGCCGGCGGCCTGCTCCGACTTCAAAGCCTGATCGGCAGCGGCCTTCGCAGCGTTCAATGCCGCCTCGGCCTCGCGCTCGCGCGACTGCGCCTGATCCAGATTGGCCTGCGCCGCAGCCGTCTGGTTTACCATGTTGTCGCGTCGAGCCGTTGCTGTGGCGAGCAGCGATTCATTGCTCTGCAAGGCGCGCCGGGCCTCTTGCTCGGCCGTCATCGCTGCCGTGCGCTGCGATTTGGCTGCATCGGCCGCCGCCATCGCCGCTTTCAAGGACTCGGATGTCTGCGCAGCCCGTGCGACCGCGGCGGTCGATGGTGCGCCATCGGCCGGTTGTGTCGCCGCGGCGGCGCTTGAACCTGGCGCGCCCGCAACGGCGGCCTGCGCGATTGCGTCCGCATCCACCGCCGCCTTCAGCGCCTGCAAACTCGCGTCGACGAGGCCCGACGCAGTCGCCGTCGTTTGTGCCGCACTTGTGACACGCCCCGCAGCCTCTTCCCGCGCGCGACCGGCCGCCTCGACCTCCTGATTCGCCGCTGCCACAGCCGCCTGCGCCGACGCCAGCGCGGCCGATGCCGCCGTGCGCGCCGTTTGCGATTGATTGTGCGAGCCGGACGCCGCCGCTTGCGCTGCCTGCGCCACGTCGCGCGCCTGAACCGATGTCTCGTGCGCCGACTTCGCGCTTGCGACGGCCTTGTTCGCTCGATCAAGTTGCTCCGGCAAAAGCGCCGGGTTCGTCACCGCATCGCCTCGAACGGCGCCGTCCGTCGCCGACCACACGCGCAACCGGCCCGACCAATCGCCCGCCAGGATGCGATCCTCGCCGACCGCATTCGCCGAGCCGGACACGAAGACAGCCGCCAGCGCCAAGTCGTCCATCGGCCCCATTGCCCGGATCGCACCGCCGCCCGCATCCCAGGTCTTGACGTGCCGATCCCGGCCCGCCGTCACCGAACGGCCATCCGGCGCGAACCGCACGGACAAACAGCCGCCATCGTGCGCGGGCCATTCCTTCACCATTGCGCCGCCGTTCACTTCGAACCATCGCACGCGACCATCTTCGCACACGGTCGCGATCAGATTGGAATCGCCTCGCCATGCCAGCGCGGTCACCGCCGCGGGGTGTGACGCCAGCGCGAGATAGGGTGCCGCGGATTCAGCCTCCCAGAGGTGAACGTTGCCCCCGCGATCCGCCGTCGCGAGCAAGACGCCGTCGGGGCTGTATGCCACGGACGTGACCCAATCCGTGTGCTTGTCTATCCGATGGCGAAGTTTACCGTCGGACGTGCTGCAAATCATCACCTTGCGCGACGGACCGCCCAAAGCGACGTGTTGCTCCTGTGGATCGATGTCGGCGGCCAGGACCGAATCCGACTCGTCACCGACCATGCCGAGCAAACAACCATCGGCCGTTGACCAGATCGCGACGCCTCCGGACCGCGCACCTTCGCCGACACCGGCGATGAGCACGCGGCCGGACCGACTGAACCGCAGGGAATTGGGAAACCCCCGTGGAACCGGAAGCACGCCGACCAGTTCCGCCGTGCGCCCGTCCAGCAACAAGACCTGCTTCTGCCCGGTCGCGGCAACGAGCGGTCGCGCGGGATGAGCCGCGATATCAAGCACCGCGCCGCCTCGCGCGGTCGCGACGATGTCCGCCAGCGGGTAGCGCGCAACGATGGGCTGGGCGGCTTCTGCTACCGGAGGCGGCGCACTCACTGCGGCAAGTGCCGGCGCGGCGGATTTGGGCGCCGTGCTGGAGGCCGTTTCGAGGCAGCCGCCGGCGATCCATCGCCGGAGAATATCTATTTCTGTCTCATTCAACGGACTGCCCGAGGGAGGCATGAACGGCTCGCGCTGATGCTTCACGACAGCGAGGAGCGTGCTGCCGTCCGGGTCGCCGGGTTTGAGCACGGCGCCGCCGCTACCGCCGGACAGGGCGGGACCGATCGCGCTCAAGTCGAGGCCGCCCTTGAGTCGGTCTGGGTTGTGGCAGTTCAGACAACGGTTGGCGAGCAGCGGGCGGACGTGATCCACATACGTCACCTTGTCGTCGGCCGTCACGCGCGCGGCACCGCACACGAATGCGACCCCGGTTATCGCGCAGCGCATCGCTGCGAACCGAGTTCGTCGCGGGCAGGATGAGCGCGGGGCGGAATGCACGAAACGGGACCCTCAATGATTGAACATGAACTCTCGGCTGTTCAGGATCGCCCAGAAGACGTCTTCCAGCGCGGCGCGCGACATAGCGGCATCAGGCTTTGCATCCGGCCTGGTCGGATCGACGGGAGGAAACTGCGCGAGCAGCCCGGCACGCTCGGCGTCGGTTGGCCGGCGCGACAGGCACGCCACGTAAAGCTGATCGATGATCTGTGTCGGAGTTCGGCCCTGTTCCATGAGCCTTGCCACGATCGCGCCCTGGTGGATCCGCCGGTGTGTGGTCTCACCATTGAGCAGGTGCAGCGCCTGCGAGAGGTTCGGCTCCATGCGTACTTCGCAGGTGCACACGGTGGCTCGCGTGGAGCGCCCGAATGTCGACAGAAAGTAGTCGGATGTGTTTCCATCGGGAATCTGCGCCGCCCGCGCGCCCAGCGGCAGGCCGCCGAATTTGTTCTTCGTGTCGGTCACCTGCGCGACGGCGTCCAGAAGTGACTCCGCGCGGATTCGACGCACCTGCATCCGGGAGAAATTCGACAGGTCCGTTGCGTTGGTGGCGTTCGGCTCTGCCGCGCGCTGGTACGCCTGCGACGTGCAGAGATCGCGCACAAGCCTGCGATGATCGAACTCGTATGCAATGAGACGGTCCGCCAGCGCCTCAAGCAGCGGGCCGTTCGACGGCGGATTGCTTACGCGCAGGTCGTCGGCCGGCTCGATGATTCCGCGGCCGAAGAAATGCGCCCAGGTGAAGTTCGCCACGTTCCGCGCGAACATGCGATTCTCTTTCGCCGTCAGCCAGTCGGCCAGCACCGCGCGGCGGTCCTTCCCGGCCGCGTCGGCGACCGGTCCGCCGAGGAACTTCGGAGCCATGACGCGCCCACCGACGGGGTGTTTCATGTCGCCGCCGCCGCCATTGAAGATGATCATCTCGCGCGGGTCTTCGCCGCCCTTGCGCCCGACCTGCGAGAAAAACGCCGCGAAACCGTAGTAGTCATCCATCGTCCAGCGGTCGAAGGGATGATTGTGACACTGGGCGCACTGGATGCGCATGCCGAGAAAGGCCTGGGCAACGTTCTCGGTGAGTTTCAGGACATCCGTTTCAAGTTGATAAAAGTTGGTCGCGGGGTTGGTAAACGTGCCGCCGTTGGCCGCGAGGATGTCGCGCACGATCAGGTTGATCGGCGTTCCGGCCGCCAGCCGTTCGCTCAACCAGCCGTGGTAGAGCAGCATGGCCTTTTGCGAGACCTCAAGCGTCGAGCGAATTCCCAGGCGCTCGGCCCACTTCATGACCCACAGCTCGGTGAACTCCTTGCGCGTCATCAGTTCGTCCACGAGCTGCGCGCGCTTGTTGGGCGCGGGGTCGGAGAGAAACCGCTCATACTCGGCGGGGGTCGGCAGCAGGCCGATGAGATCGATGGTGGCACGGCGCAGAAAAGTCTCATCGCTGCACAGTCCCGACGGCGCGATGCGCCTTTTTGCAAGCTTGCGGCCGATGTGCTCGTCGACGTAATTGCCCGGCAGGGCCGAATCGGCCGGCGCGAGCGTCTCGCGCAGGTGCGTTTCCGGCGGCACGACAATCACAGCCGTGCCCACTGTGAGCGCGTCGAAACGGGCCATGACCAGCGCCTCGCCCGCGTGCGCCGCGCGGATCGCGCCCTCGGAGAACGCGGTCACCGCGAAGTCGTTGTTGCTGATGAACGTCGCCAGAGCGGTCACGTCGCGGTCGGCGCCGTCGGAATAGGCCGCGCGGACGACGAGCGACTGCGAGCGACCGACGCCGCCCAGCACAATGTCCTGCGGAAACACTTCCAACCCGACGACGACGGGCACATCCGGCGAATCGGTCGGGCTGCCGGCGGCCAGCCACTCTACAATTGTCCTGTATCGAGCATCGCTCCGTTCAAACAGCTTGCCGCCGGTGTGTGGCGCGCCGCCGACCGCCTTGAGCAGTATCAGGCTCTCTTCCGGCAATGCGGGATTCAGCCGCCGCCCCGGCGTCTCGCGCGTCACCGTGCGATAGTCGCCGGCCGGATCGTAGCCGAACAGCGACAGGTGAAATCCGTCCTGCCCACGGGCGGACCCGTGGCACGCGCCGTTGTTGCAGCCGCTCTTGGTCAGCGCGGGCAACACATCCAGCCGAAAGCCGACCGGACGTCGCGATGCGGCGCTTGAAACGATGATGGGAACGTCCACGCGATGGGACTGCCACGATACTGTCAGTATTGTCTGGCCGTCGGCGACCGGAACCACGGTGCGGCCCAGCAAGCCGGCCAACTTCACATCGGCAATGCTGAAGGACGCATCGGCCGTCAGATCGTGCGTCACGCCCGTTGCATCAACGCCGCGCACGACAAACGACTGCGAATCGTGCCCGCCCTGAAGCGCGATGGCGGACGGGAAAACTTCAATTCGCTGCATCGCAGGGAGCTCGGGGGCCGCGGCGGGCATGGTGGTCGGCAGTGGGTCGCGCGTCGGACTTGCCGCGAATGCCGAATGAACCAGTGCCCCCATCACGATGATCGCTGCACGCGTCATGGCGTCGCCCCCTTGGCCATGCCGCCGGACGCTTCGCCCGCGGCTGGCGGATTGCTCGCCGCGGCGGCTTTCTCGGCGGCCTGCTTGCGCAATTGCTCGAGGCGACTCAAGGGCTTCGCGGCAGGCGCGGCAGCGGGCGGTGGCGGAGGAGTCGGCGCGGCGGCGACGGCCGGCGCGGGCGGCGGCGCATCGATGCGAAGCACGCCGCCTTGCGCGACGCGATGAGCGATCTCCTCGCCGTTCTGCACAATCGACAACTGGCACAACAGCCCGCCATGCTGACCAATGGGCGCTTCGGGGCCGATGGCGGCATCGAAGACAATTTCCTTATCCGCCGCAGTGATCGGTTTCGGCGAACACGTCACATGCGGCGGTAGGCCGAGCATTGTCAACGTCGCCGTCCCCTCGAACGGCCGCACCGGCTCCAGCTTCACGAGCAGCGACGCGGTCTGATTTCGCTGCGCCGCGGCCAATTGAATCGTTCCGTTCACGAAAGGCCGCTCGACCTGCAACGGCGTGAGCGCGCTGGAGACCCAGACATCGCCGCCGGCAACCGCAGCCCGCGCGAGGATGACGAGATTCGACGTGCGAACTGGCGCGTCGGGCGCGGCACTAATCGGGTACAGGGCGTCCATGGCGGCGGCGGACACGGGGACGTTCACGGCCGACGCGATGCCGGGAGGATTCCACAGCATCTGGAGCGTCACGTCGCCGGTGAAGCCCGGCTCGCGCGTGACGCGAACCTTCAGAGCCTTCGTGCCGTTCTGGGCGAGCGGCGATTTGGGCGGCTCCACGTCGACCCGATACGGCGCGGGCTGCGTCACGGCGACGGCGAGCCGGTCCACGTGTGTCTGGTAGTAAACCGTCTCATTCGGGGCCGCGATGATCAATGGAATGGTCTGTCGGAACGCCCCGACCAAATCAGCGAGCCCCTCGCCCGGCTTGATGCGACCGCGTACGTCCACCAGCGACCCAGCCAACGGCGCCTCGGCGGCGGCCTCGAATACAACCGGCGTCACGCCGCGGTCCGACTCGATTCCCGACTCGTGCACCGAAAGGCCGCTCGGAATGCTCCCAAACTCCAGGGTCGCCGCGCCGCCGGTGTTCTGCCGGTCGGCGCGGACCAGCACGGCGAAAAGGTTGCCGCGCGGCACGGCGATGGCCTGCAAGTGCTGCGGCCGCTTCGCATCGACGCGCTCGAGCGAGAGTGCGAGACTGGGGCGCGGCGGGGCGACTTCCACGACATATACAAACGTCTCTCCACCCCGGCCCAGGTGATCGCGTACGCGAAGCTCGTATTCTCCGTCCGCTGGTGCGGACCAGTTGAGAACGCTGTCGACTCCCGCGCCATCATCGGCCCCGGCCAGTCCCTGACCGCCCGCGCCAAACACCTCCACGATGCAATCGAGCGGGCTGCGCAGCCGCCGCGCGTACGACTCGATGACCAGGGCCTGTCCTTTCGCTGCGCGGAAGCGATGGCGATCCACTTCGCCCGGCACGGCGATGACGCCATACACGGCGCAGGGTGCCGAGGGCACGGCCGGTTCGGCGGGCGCGCTGGTCGGTGCGGACGGCGGATTGCCGGGCAGCGGTTCGCCGCGCGCCGGGTACGGGCACGGCCGCATCCAGACCGGCGAAGGTGACACACCTGTGTCATCCGCTGCGTAAACGGGCCACGCGTCCGCGGCATCGCTCGGCATCACGCCCAGCGCTTGGCGCATCGGCCCGGCGGCGTCGCCCAGCAATGCGGCAACCGGTCCCTCCCCGGGTCGCCCGACAGGCGGATAAGCGACGCGAGGGCGCGGAAACGTGCCGACGTGCAACCGATATCGCGCTTGATCGCCGCCGCCCAGCGACGCATCCCGCACACTGATCACATACACCCCATCAGCCGGCACGACGATCGATGCGACGCTGTCCTGAAGCAGCAGGGCCGAATCGTCGCTGACGGCCTGCTCAAAGCGGCGCGAGTCCAAGATTGCCACGGCCGGGTCAAACATCGCGCGGCCAAGCCGCATGGCCTCGATTTCGGCGGTGAGACGCTGTCCCTTCTTCGCTTCGACCGCGAAATAGTCCACGTCTTCGAGCGTGACAACGCCCTCGATGGTGCTGTTCAATGCGATCTTCTGCGGCGCGCCGAAGTCGCCGTTCGGTTCGACCTCGGCCGCGACCGGCAGCGCGCCGACCCAGACTGTGCGAAGCTCGGTGACGCCGCCGGCCGTGCGCAGCCGCAGCGGGTGTTCGCCGAGGGGGCAATCGGGCGCGACGGCGCATGTCGCTACAATTGTATTATTCTCGCCCGGCTTCAACTCGGCGACGGTGATGCCCGGCTTGTAGAAGAGCAGTTCGGCGGCATCGTTCAACCTCGCTCCGCGCAGCGTCAACGCGCACGTCGTGCCGCGCGTCATGCCCGACGGTGTGATGTCGTGAAGCTCCGGCGAGCCCGCGACAAATACCGGCGCGGGTGGCGGCACCGGGGCGCTGGTCGGTGCGGCCGGGGCACTCGTTGGGGAGGCCGGCGAGCTCGTCGACATCATCTGCTCGCCCGCACGGACCGGAAGCGCCACGGCCAATACGCCGATGGCAACCGCCGCGCCAAGCATGGCCGTCAATGGCCGCGGCCATGCCACCCGGTTCAGCGGCCACGCCTCCGCCCGGCACTGCTTGAAGCAGTGGCACACACTCGATGCAATTTGATCGAGACGAACCCGCTCCCCTGCGGTCGCGGCTCGGTTAGAAACTGATCGCGGATCGTTTCGTATCATCACGCGGGCTTCGCCAGAATCTCCGTCAGCACGCGGCCGCCGTTCACGATCTCCACGGGCCGGCCGCCGGGGGCCATCAGCTCCTTGTCGGCATGGATGCCGAGTTGATTATAGACGGTAGTAGCTAAGTCCTCGATGCCGACCGGGTCCTTTGCCGGTTCGCTCGCCGTCGCGTCGGTCGCGCCGTGGACCAGTCCCCCGTGAACCCCGCCCCCCGCCAAGACCGCACTGAACACGCGCGGCCAATGGTCCCGCCCCGCGTCGCGGTTGAGCTTCGGCGTGCGGCCGAACTCCGTCGTCACCATCACGAGCGTCCTGCCGAGCAGGCCGCGCCGATCCAGGTCACGAATCAACGCCGCGAAGCCCTGGTCGAACTGCCGCAACTGCCCGCGCACGCCGTCGGCGATGCCCGCGTGATGGTCCCAGCTTCCAAACGTCATCGACACGAAGCGCACGCCCGCCTCGACCAGCCGCCGGCATAGCAACATTCGCTGGCCCGCCGCGTGGCGACCGTATTCGTTGCGAATCGCCTCCGGCTCGGCCGCGAGATGAAACGCCTCGCGCGCCTTGGCCGAACTTAGCAGCGTGTACGCGCGCTGATAAAACTCGTCCATCGCCGCGACGGCATCGCCGGTCTCCATCGCGTGGAAGTGCGCGTCCACCGCGTCGAGCATGCGCCGCCGGCGCTCGAAGCGCTGATGATCGACGTCGCCGGGCAGCGACAGATCGCGCACCGCGAAATTGCTCTCCGCCGGATCAGACCCGACCGAAAATGGCCCGTATTTGTTGCTCAAATAACCCGAGCCGGCGTACTCGTTCGGCATGCCCGGCACACAGACGTACGGCGGCAGGTCGTTCCGCCCGCCGAGTTCATGCGAAATGACCGATCCGAAGGAGGGATAGGCCAGCGCCGTACTTGGACGATAGCCGGTGAACATGTTGTGGGTGCCGCGCTCGTGCGCGGCTTCGCCGTGCGTCAGGCTGCGAATCACGGTGAGCTTGTCGGCGATCTTCGCCGTCTCGCCGAGGCATTCGCTGAACGCCACGCCGGTCAGGCTCGTGTTCACCGTCCCGAGCGGGCCGCGATACTCAATCGGTGCATAGGGCTTGGGGTCGAACGACTCCTGCGCGCTGATGCCGCCGGGCAGGAAGATGTGGATGACGGAATCGGCCACGGCCGCCTTGGCCGCGTATTGCTTTTGGTCCGCCAGCGCGAGTTTCTGAAGGTACTCGGGCAAGACAAGGCCCAGCCCGCCGACCAGCCCGACGTACACAAATTCGCGCCGACTGGGTTTGGTGTGGTCCGCCCCGCCGCAGCCGCAATCCCCGTGGGCCATGGTCGCCTCCACGCGATGAATGGTGGCGCCGCGCGGCAAGCGACTCCACGACGACCGCCGCGCGATGCGTGGATGCGAATTGTAACGGATCGACGCGATGAATGGGAGCGCCTTGCGAACGAGGCGGTGCTTACTCTGCGTAGGCGGAAAGCGCTTTGCGCAGGCCATCGGTCAGCGGTTCGGGCACGACCTCATCGCCTCGGCGGCGCATGCAGGCAATCTGCTGCTCGCCGCGAGCGGCCAATTCCTCGCGCCCGCCCCGAATGCGGTAGTACTCGAACTTCATCGTGACCTGGTTCTGCGTGAGGCCGGCCAGCCGCATGCGAATGAGCACCTCGTCGAAAGCCGTCAGCTCCGCGAGGTATTCGCAGGACACGCGCGTCGTCACCAGCGCCAGGCCTCGGCGCAGCTCGTCGAGCACTTCGGGTGCGTGATCGCGCAGAAACATTTCCCGGCAGCGGCCCTGCCATCGCACGTGATTTGCGTAGTAAACGTTCCCGACGAGGTTCGTCTCTTCGAACCCAACGACGAACCGGCACTCATACGCCCGCATGCCGCGCCCCCACCGTTTCATTCATCGCCAGCAAGCCCACGGCCAGGGCCGGCCGCTCATTGCTCGCCGCGAACGCCGCCGTCATGGCACTCGCCCGGCCCGCGCGAATGGTCAACCAGCCGTCGCGGTGAAAATCCATCAGCGTCAGCGGGAGGTCGTGCGACAGCCCGGCTTTCGCCGCGCACTCGATGATGGTCCACACTCGGGTTGCCGCCATGTCGAGCGATTCTCCCGCGACGCCGGCGATCTGCTGGGCCAGCGCGAACCGCGCCGCGCCGAGCAGGTCGCGCCACGCATCGGGACTCCGCGCCGTCACCGGCTCGATGTCGCAACCAAGCGCCGTCGCGTCGTCTGCCGCGACAGCAAGCGTAAGCCCCGCGCCGTGCGACGTCGTCACGCCGCGGCCATCCTGGGCCGCAAGTTTCCCGTCGGAGCGGCGCGACCAGCGCGAATCCGAATCCAGCAATTCACTTAGCGCCGCATCCGATTGCGCGCGACGGTCCATCGTAGCGGAGTCAGTGCCGTTTCCGTCGTGGCCGTTTCCGTTCGCGCTCGGCTGCGACGCGCCACGCTCCTCAACCAGCGCGACACGCACCGAGGCACCGAGCAGTTCCGCTGCACGCCGCTCCAGACTCGGCGCGAGCAGCACCGGCGCGAGCGCGCCGTGTTGCGCGGCCGGAGCGACCGCGCGGAGTTTCAATCCGTGCCATGCCTCGATCAGCGCTCCGTCCGGCGCGAAGACCCGCACGTCGTAGACGAATTCCGCGCCGCACTGCGATCGCTCGCGCGCTTCGACGTATCGCGCTGTGTCCACCCGCACCGCGTAAACGTCGATGCGCTCGACGCCGGTGGGCAGAATCGCCGCGTGCGGGATACATGCCTGAATCGCATGAATCGTGCCATCCCGCGCGGCCGGGCAGCCGAGCATGAGATCGGCCGGCAGATACGAGCCGAACCAACGGCGAGCGCTGCCATTCACAAGGTCGTCCGTCGCTGGTTCACCAAGTTCTGCGAGGCATTCCTTCGCCGCGAGCACATGATAGCCTCGCACGACGCGAAATCGGCCGGTGTGGAAAAGCAGCTTGCCGTACAAATCGGTGTCCGGAGCAAGATTCAGCCGCGGCGGGAGTGCTGCAAACATCATCCGGTCCGACACGGCGCGGTCCTGAATCAATGCGGAGCCAAATCGGCAGGTAGCGCGGAAATGATCGACGGCGAAACCGGTTTGCGCACTGCGCACGGCCACATCGACCGTGCCATCGTCACGCACCAGCGCCGCGATGCGAATCGTTACGCCGGAATCGGGCACCACGATCGGCTGCGCCAATTGCACGTTTTCAAAGTTCGGCGGCGCATCGGAGCCAGCGACGGCCATCGCCGTCTGCGCCATGGCTTCCAGCCCAAGGACCGCTGCGAACAAGCGCTCGCCGTGAAACACATGATCATCCAGGTGCGGATCGGACGCAGGGGAGAGGTTCGCATCGACGATCAGCTCCACGCCTGGGTAATAGACTCGCGGCGATTCCAGGAATCGGCGGAACGGAAGCGACGGCCCTTCGAGGGCCATCGTCGGCGCGTCGCCGAATCGGCTCGTGACCAGCACACGCGACGGCGTGTCGCGTGCGAAAAGGCGCTTCATCACGCGCACACCTTCGTCCGGTGTGATCGCGCGGATGCCCTGCCGCGCCAGCGCGTCGATCCGTCCCAGCCGCTCTCCCATGCCGACGCCCGACCAGACCGACCACTCAATCGCCAGCGACCGGCAGTGTGGATGCTGCGCCCCCCACCGCTCCACCAGCGACCCAAGCCAGTCGTTCGCGACGGCGTAATCGGCCTCGCCCGCCATGCCGGCCCGCGCGATCAGCGACCCGAACGCGACAAACAGCTTTAATCGATCCGCGTCCACCGCCGCAAGCACGTTTCGCGCGCCCTGCACCTTCGGCAGAAGCGTCTCGTTGAACGCCTGCTTATCGAGCTCCGCAATGAGCTTCGGTGTGTTCGCGCCGGCCCCGTGCAAAAACGCCGTCACCGGCCCCAGCGCCCGCTCGGCCTCGCGCACCGCCGCCGAAACCGACTCGGCATCGGTCACATCGGCGCGAAGATACTTGAACGCAACGCCCGACTGCTCAAATCGCGCGAGATTGGCCGAAAGCTCCGTATCGCGGGCCGGGTCCGACCGCCCCAGCAGTGCTAATTTTACACCTGTCTCCAGAGCCAGCTCCATCGCGCACTCCGCGGCGATGCCCTTGCCACCACCGGTCACAAGCAACACGTCGCCCGAATTCAAAGAACCGTCTGCGCAAGCAGTCGAATCCGGTGAGAGGATGGGTTGTGGTTCGGATGAACCGATTGCCCGCGCAATCGGCTCTTTCAGTTCAACGTCGATTGACTGCGCTATTGGCGCTGTCAACGGCGTCAGGACCGGCTCGTATCGCCGACCCTGCGCGTCGTATCGCACTTCACGGAAGCCCTCGGCATGCCGCGTCTCCGTCATCACCCACTCGACGGCCTTCTCGTGCGCCGTCGGGACATGCACCACGCTCACCGCCACGTGGGGCGCTTCCAAATGCAGCGTTCGCGCGAATGCCTCGGCGCCCATCCCGCCGGGCAACTCTCCTTCACGCCCGTCCTGCACGATCACCAGCCGCGCGGGGCTGTTGTCCTGCAACACCGCTCGTGCGCCCTCCAGCAACATGGCCGGGCTGCTCTCGGCGTATTGCGGCGGCACGCAAACCAGCACGCCCGCGCCGCGACCGCCGCGCGCGAGTGCCGCGCTGATCCGCCCCTTAAACGGGCAAAGTTGATGCGCGATCACCCGCCAGCCATCGCCCGCCGCCGCCGCCAGCGCCGCCGACTCGCGCTCGCGAAGTGCCTCATTCGTGGCATCAAGCTCGTGTGCATCGGCCGGTCGCAACGGTCGCTCGCGCCACGTCACCACGAACGGCCGCACCCAACTATCGACGCCCGCGGGCGGAGCATCGTCCGCGCTGCCCGCATCCTCCGACGTCTCCCGGCCGGTCGCGCGAAGCTCGTCCAGCGCCTGCGCCAGGCCGCCGACCGTCGCGCCGGCGTAAGCCGTCGGCGAGACCGGCGCGGGCAAGCCCAACCGTTTGCATGCCGCGACGGCAATCTGTCCGACGACGATTGAATTGAGGTGCAGATCGCCCAGCAGACGGCTGCACTCCGTGACGGACTCAACGGGAAGCTCCGCCTTTTGCGCGACCAGCTCGCGCACGACGCTTAATGCCGATTCGCCGGAGTTCATCGCGACATCCGTCGCTTCACTCGCAACGTCTTCGCCCGTTCCCGGCGCGCGGGCCGGCGTGGTGACGCCGCCGGCGCAATCGAGAATCGGCGCCGACTCGCAAGGGCTGGCGATGAAACGAAGCCGCCGATTCAAATCGAACGGCCGCGTCAACCGGTCTTCAAACAGGGCGCTTACCCGAACCGGCGCGCCGATCGCGTGAACCGCTCCGGCGGTACACAACAAACCCCGCACCGAATCGCTCGCGGCATCCATCGACACAACGGGCGTCGGCGCGAATCGGCCGATCAACCCGCCCAGCACCCGGCCCGGGCCCGCCTCGATCAACAGGTCCACGTCGTGGGCCATTCGCCGCACGGCATCGGTGAAGCGAACCGGCGCGGTCACCTGTGTAACCAGCAATTCTTCGAGATTCGCATCGGCCGGCAGCTCACGCCCCGTGATGGTCGACACGACCCGGCGCGAAAGCGGCCGCAGCGACTCACGACGTAATTGCTCCGCCAGCGGACCGGCCGCGCGACTGACGAGCGGCGAATGAAATGCGTGTGAAACCTTCAGGCGCGTCGCGCCGATCCCGCGCGCGTCGGCCCGGGCCATGACCTGCGCCATGGCCGCGCACTCGCCCGACACAACTGTCAGGTCCGGCGCGTTGATCGCCGAGACCACCGCGCCCGTTCCCGCGGCCATCGCCTCGACTTCGTCCGCCGAGGCCATGATCGCCGCCATCGCGCCATGCGGCTCGGGCAGATCGGCCATTGCACGGCCTCGCGCCGTCGCGACGCGGAACAGCGCCGGCTCGTCCATCGCGCCGGCCCAGTGCAGCGCCGTCAGCTCGCCCAAACTATGCCCCGCCGCGACCTGCGCCGCGATGCCCAGCCGCTCCAGCGCCCGAAGCGCCGCCAGCTCCGCCGCCACGATGGCCGGCTGCGCGACGTCTGTCTGAACGTCGTTCCCATGCGCCGGAAGATCGGCTGTCTCGTAAAGATCGCGCACGGTTTCAAATCGTTCGCGCCATGCGCCGCCGTCGCGCCGGGCCGCGCACCCCTGACCGGGAAACACGAATCCGATCCGCGGCGACCCGTGGCCGTTCCCCAGGAAAACGCCCGTCGCATCGATGCGATTCGTCTCGCCCGAATCGATCCATTCGACCAATCGGGCCGCACGCTCGGCCAACTCGCTCGGCGCGGAGGCAACCACCGCCCCGCGCCAAGGCGACTTCGCATCTACCGCGCTCGACTCCTTCGCGGACTCCGTCCGCGCGGCAAGATTCGCCGCGAGATCCGTCAACTCCGCACGAGACAGATTTGGCGCGACAGCCGCCACCCGCGCCGCCTGCTCGCGAAGTTCCATGGCCGACTCGGCGGTGAACACGAAAAGCTCGCCATCCTGTGCGAACGAATGACGGCGCGGTCGCCGGGCGGGTCGCGCGGCCGGCTCGCGAGAAGGGCTTTCCAGCACGACATGCGTGTTCAACCCGCCGAAACCCATGGCGCTGACCGCCGTGCGCATCGGCTCGGCGCGATCCCACGCCTCGGGCACGCGCGCCACGCGCAGTGCGGCATCCTTCTCGCGCAACAACGCATGCGGCTCGCCGCAGCCGCTGATCGGCGGAATCACGGCCTCGCGCGCCGCCATCGTCGCCTTCAGCAGTCCCGCCAGCCCCGCCGCCGCCTTCGTGTGTCCGATGTTCGCCTTGATCGAGCCGATGGCCGCCGGCCCGAACGCCCCCGCTTCGCGCCGTGCAGCCGTAAGCACGCCCAGTTCCGTCTCATCGCCGACACGTGTCCCGGTGCCGTGTCCTTCAAAATAGCCGATGGTATCTATCCCAAAACCCGCCCGTTGATACGCACGCTTCAGCGCCAGCCGCTGGCCCGCCGGCTCCGGCCGCGTGATGCCCCCGCTGCCGTCCGACGAGACACCCCAACCGCGAATCACCGCGTGAATCCGCCGGCCCTGCGCGATCGCCGCTTCCTCGCGCATCAGCACGACGAACCCGCACCCTTCGCCCGGCCAGAACCCCGACGACCGCGCGTCGTACACCCGCATGTCGTCACTCGCCAGCGCCCCGGCCTTGGCAAAGCCGATCAGCTCGAACGGGTCGAGGCTCAAATCCACGCCGCCGGCAATCGCGACATCCAGATCGCCCGCGACAATCGCCGAACAGGCGTTCGACACCGCCAGCAGCGACGCCGCGCACGCGCCATCGAGCGTGTAACCGCCGCCCTTCAGATCGAAATGATTGCAGATGCGTCCGGCGATCGTGTTCGACAGTCCGCCCGCCAGTGTCTCTTCATTCACCGTCGGGAACGGCTGCTTGTAGCTCGGCTCAAGCGTGCGAAGAAACGTCTCGATCTCCTCCGATGTGCGACCCTGCTCCGCCATCGCCGCGCCGACGACGCGCCGCACATAGGGCCAGCGCAGCCGAAGCACGTTGGCGCGCGACGTGTCGCCCGTCAGCGTGTTCGCCAGCAAGACGCCCGTCGATTCCTTCGGAAGGTCCGTTCCGCCTTCAAACCCTGCATCGGCCAGGGCCTGCGTCGCGATGTCCAGCGCCATCCAGTGTGCGAGATCGGCAGATCGGAATTGGCTGCCCGAAACACGAAACTTCACGCGATCAAACTCATAGCCCTCGATCAGCGCCGCCTCGCAGGAGTACGTTCGATCCTCGGCCGCGCGGTCGCTGGAGAAGTAATCTTCCATCCGCATGCGTTCCGCCGGGATACGACGGAACGACCGGCGCTGCGCGAGCACATTCTCCCACAGCTCCGAAGGCGTGCGCGCGTCCGGGTACCGGCAGGCCATGCCCACGATTGCGATGCCGTCGCGGCGAGGCGTCATGCGACCACCTCCCGCAATCGGGCTGCGATGGCCGCGCGCCAGGCATCAAACGCCCTGCCGTCGCCATCGTCCGGCGCAATCTTTTCGAGACATGCGTCTGTGATCTGTGCTGCCGTCTCCGCCGAAAGGCCGCAGAGCAGTCGGCAAGCCAGGTCGGTGTGATCCGCCGGATTGCCCGCCCGCTGCCGCGCCTTGGCCGCGAAACTCGCGCCCTGCCCCAGCCAGTAGCGATGTTCAACCGCCAATGCACACAACAACTCGATGTCCGTCGATTCGACGCCGCCCGCGTAGGCACATGCCAATCCGACGCCGCTCCACAGATCGGCTCGGCGATCCGTGTCCATCGATCCGATCCGTTCCGCGATTTGCGAAACATCAGCACCCAGGGCGAACCACAAGCCGCGGCCCAGTCCCATGTCCCACGCGCGCAACGCGTGACCGCGCAATCGGCGCGGCCGCTCGCCGCGCTGCACGGTGCTCGCGGGATGAAAGTACGCATCATGAAACGCCCACCCGTCGATGGCGAGCCATCGCAACAGCGAGTCCATTTGACTTAATGATTTGCCGATTCCCATCGGCAGCCGCGCCATCGCCCAGCCTGCGCCGACGTAGATCATGTAGGCGTGCGCGTTTCCGGGGCCGTTCACGAATCGCTGCCAGCGCGAGCGATTCCACGGTGTCAACGCGTCAAGCAAGTACAGCGCCATGGCTGCGCCTTCGTACGCGAAACCGCGCCGCTCGCGCTCGACCGCCTCCAGTCGTTGCGCCAGTTCCGAATCGTCCGCCGACTCCAGCGCCGCATGGTATCCCGATACAAACGTCTCACCGATCTGTTCCAGCCTCGCCCCGGCTCGCGAATCAACCGCCGTCACGCCGCGCCGCGCGAGCAGGACCTCGCGCGGATCGATGCCCAGCAACCGCCGTCGGATCGCGCGCAGCATCGCGCTGCCCGCAACGCGCCGCGATGATTCGGCGCGGGCTGCGATCGGCTCACCGCATGCGGTGGTTGCCATCGGGGTTCTCCGAGTTCGGCGGCCGGTCTGATCGGGCGCCGCCGCTTTCTCCATGTGCAACATGGACGCAAGGCCGACCGACCCACCGGAGACGTGGAATTGGAAGCGGCCCGGCAGGCCGCCGCTTGCCGCCCTCTCCGACATTACACTACGACTTTGGTCTGTCTGATTCAAGAATCCGGAGGCGTCCGAGCGGCCCCACGGGTCCAATATCGCAGAAAAACGTCGCGCCGCACGGTCCCCGCGCAAAGAGCCGCACCAGTTCATTTGTTGATAATCGTTGGCTGGCACAGCTGACCCCTTCCTCCAAACTGGGAGCATTCTCTTCCCCAAAGGATGACGATTCGCATGTCGCCATGGCCGTTTTGAAATGCTCACTGGACGCGCACGCGGTTGAATCGTCTTCCCCTGGGGAGTAAAATCGCGTTCGTTCCCATCATGGGCAGCCCAGGTGTTTTACCTAGTACGGGTCGCAGGCAATCTGCTCGCGACACCGCGGCCTGGACGCGACCTCTCTCCGAGGGTCTTCCATGGCGATGCCGCTGCGATTCATGGTGATGGCGTCCGCGCTGATCGGCGGATACGTCTGGGTCCGCCCCGCCCCGCCGGAGCGGCCCGCAGCACAGGTCCGTTTCGAAGAGCGCGCCGAAACCGCAGGTTGCCGGAATGTCCACTCCATGTGCCGGCTTCACCCGGCCTTTGAAAACATCATGCCGTGGTTGTCATCCGTCGGGGCGGCGGCGGCGGCGGCCGACTACGACGGCGACGGCTTCGCCGATCTGTACGTGACACACAGCGGCCGAGGGCAGTCGAACCGGTTGTTCCGCAATCGCGGCGATGGGACGTTTGAAGACGTGACGACCGCGGCGGGCGTCGGCATCGGCAACGCAGCCGGGGCATGCATGCATTCGATCTGGGGCGACGTCGACGGCGACGGCGACCTGGACCTGTATGTGATCAAGTGGGGCGACACGAACACGCTCTTCCGCAACGAGGGCGGCGGGCGCTTCACCGACATCAGCAAGCAGGCGGGAGTCGATTTCTGGGGCTACGGCAACGCGGCCACATTTTTTGATTACGACCGCGACGGAAAGCTCGATATTCTGCTCGGCAACTACTTCGCCGACACCATCGCCGACGAAAAGACCGGCAGCATGGTGCGCAACGATCTCTGGAACCCCGCTTCCACGAAGATCATGCACGAGACCTTCACCCACGCCGCAAACGGCGGGCACAACGTGCTCTATCGCAATCGCGGCGATGGGACGTTTGAGGATGTCACCACGGCCGTCGGCATGACTTTTCACGGTTGGACGCTTTCCGTCGGTGCGGGCGATCTGAACAACGATGGCTGGCCCGACCTCTACATCGCCAACGACTTCGGTCCTGATGAGTACTACCTCAACACCGGCGCGACGGAGCAACCACCGAAGTTCCGCCTTGTCATCGACCCGCGCGGCCATCCCGGCGTCGGCAACGACTGGTGGAAGGGCATGAACGTCGATTTCGGCGACGTGAACAACGACGGGTATCTCGATATCTACGTCACCAACATCCTCTCTCGCAAATACAAGACGGACGAAGGCAACATGCTCTGGCTCAACAGCGCCGACGCCGCCATGACCGGCGGGCGCGGCTTTGCGAACATCGCCGAGCCGGCCGGGGCGATGGACGGCGGCTGGGGCTGGGGCGGGAAGTTCGCCGACTTTGATCTCGACGGATTGATGGATATCTTCACCGTCAACGGCTTCGTCACGGGCCATCCCGACCGCACTTATTGGTATCACATTCAGGAAATGGTCACGCAGACCAAGAACCAGACGGTGGACACGCGCGACTGGCCGGTCATGGGCGACCGCGATCTCTCCGGCCGCGAACCGAGCCGATTGTTCATGCAGATTCCAAATGCGACCGACCGGGCAAATCAACGAGCCGCGGGCTTCAGCCCGCGCGGCGCTTCGAATACGTACGAACCCCGCTTTTGCGACGCCGCTGAATCCGCCGGAATTACCGATACCTTCAACGGCCGCGGTACCGCGCTGGCGGATTACAATCACGACGGATTGCTGGACATTTACGTCGCCAACCAGGGCGCGCCGTCTTCGTATTACGTCAATCGCACCGTGCCGCCCGCCGGCGCGTCGTTTCTGCGCGTTGAACTCGCCGGCCGACCCGATCTTGCCATGCGATTGGCCGGGCGCACGCTCGCATCCACGACCAGCGCCATTGGCGCCCGTGTCACCATTGAGACGCGCAGCGGAAGGATGATGCGCGAAGTTCAGGGCGGCATCGGCTACTCTTCACAATCCGAGTATCCGTTGCATTTCGGCGTGCCCGATCCCGCAGCCGTCGAGCGCATCACCGTGCAATGGCCCAGCGGCCGCTCGCAGGAAGTAACCGACGCCGCAGCGCGCGGGTTGATCGGCCGGCACGTTCGCTGGGTCGAGGGTGCGCAGCCGGAGGCGCGAAAATGACATCGCACACACACGGCGCATTCATTCGCCCGGCCTGGATGGTGATCGCGATCGTCGCCGCCGGCGTCGGCGCATTCGCCTGGTCGCGCGTGGGCCTTCTTGATCTGCCGAGCGTGCCGCGCGATCTCGCACTCGATGCGACGGGGCTGGAAGATCTCGACGCGATGGCGCAGCTCGACAAGGCCTTGCTCGCTCCACAGGGCGCCGCGCAAGCAGTCACCGGCGCGACACGCCCCGGCTCTGACGAAGGTGCTCGCGCGAACCAAGGAGCCGATCGCGCAAGCGATCGAGGCGGCGCCGCCAAATCACCCTTGAGCGGCGCGGCTCAACGCGTTCACCGGGGCTTGCAATTGATTCGAAGCGGCCGGCCGGAAGAGGGTCTTGCCGCGATGCACAGCGGACTGTTGCTCGACCCCGACAACCTCGTGCTCTCCAACGCCTATCGGATGGAGTGCTTCAAACTTCGGCGAGCCGCGCTAGCCGACGCGCGCCGCACGTCCGCTTCGCCGGTTGCGGCGACCGGCGCGGTCAGTTCCGTCTTTCCCGCATACCTCGAAACGCAGCCGATCGCGCCCCTTGAAAAGCTGGCGAAGGATCATCCATCGCGCGAAACGCGACTTGCCCTCGCCCTCGCGTGGGTTGATGAAATGCTGCTCTTCCCCTCGCTGGAGGTCAAAGCCCCCGCCAGCGTTGAAAGCGTGCGCGAGTTGACCGCCGTGCTCGAAGGCGCTGATTCAACCGGCAAGGAATCGACGGCCGCCAGTCCGTATTACGTCCCGGCGCTCTTCGCGCGAGGATTGAACCACCTGCACCGACCCGCGCGGCTCGTCTGGCCCGAGGCCGACAAGACGCCGCCCGATGCCGCGGCGCAAGACATCGCCCGCTGCATCGCTGTCGGCCGAAAGTTCAACGTCGGCTCGACGAAGCTGCAGGCGACCCTGGCTATTGCGCTGGGCGATGCGTACGTAAAGATCGGCCGCTCGCAGAACGCCCGCTCGTGGTGGCAGATCGCGCAGAACTTGTGCCGCGACGATGCAATTCAGCAGGCCGTTCGCCGCCGCTATGCGTGGCGGGATGAAACCGTGCTGGACGACCTCGAGGCCGAACTGGACCGCGCCCGTGCAGAGCTGGACGCGCCGATGACCGATCTGCGAATGATGTGGAGCACGCCGTGAACGACGCCATCCAACGAGCCTATTGCGCAAACAATCGAGACGACGGTAAGCAATCCGCCGCCGATCATGCTACCGATGTTCACCGCACGCCCACCACCGGAGCGACACGCCCCGGCTCCGATGTCGCACGGCACGGTCTTACGTTTGTGATTCCAAGCATCAAGGACCCGCGCATCACCGTCGCCGCAGCGCAGACGCTTTGGGTCGTTCTCGGCGCGACCGTCTATTACTTCAACCGAGATCCGTTCCGCCTGGGCATCACCCTGCTGACCGCATGCGGGATTGACTTCCTTGTTGCCCTCGTGCGCCGGCGCGAGATTCTCGTGCCGATCAGCGCCTACCTCACGGCCCTCTCCATCGGAATTCTGCTCGAAAGCTACGACTGGCGGATCTACGTCGTCGCCGCGACCTGGGGCATCCTTTCGAAGTACCTCGTGCGCAATGGCACCGGGCATTTCTTCAATCCGTCCAATTTCGGCCTCGTCGCCGTCCTGCTTCTCTGCCCGCACATCGCCACGATCGCTCCCGGTTCACAATGGGGCGCGGACTACCGCATCGCCTTTGCCATCATCGTGCTTGGCCTGCTCATGATGAAGCGCATTCGACGACTCGATCTCGCTCTTGCGTGGATCGGCGGCTACGTCTTCATGAGCTTCGTCCGCATGGCGCTCGGTCAGGGCGGCATGGTTTTTGCACTTGGGCCGATGACCGGCGCGGAGTTCGCCCTGTTTACATTTGTCATGCTGCCCGACCCCAAGGCCAGCCCGCCGACGCCGCGCGGCCGCGTGCTCTGGGGCTTGTCGATCGCGTTGCTCGATGGTGTCATGCGTTACATGGAGATTCGCTATTCCATGTTCTACGCCCTGTTCATTCTCTGCGCGACGCTGCCGATCCTGCGATGGGCCGCCGCGCGATCGGGGCTGACCGAGCGCGAAGTCTGGAAGCACTGGCGAATCCAACTCGGCGACCGCGCTGCGACGCCGGCGACCATCAACGCCGCCGAGCCGGCTTGAGCGAAAGACGCCTCCCAGCATGACCGACCCCTTGCCCTTCGCGGTCCGCCGTCCAAGACTGACGCTCGGCCTCGCCCTGCTGGCGGCGCTGGTCGCGGCGCCGGGCTTGACGAAACTTCACCTGCGAACCGATGGGCATGCGCTGGTCCCGCACAATGCGCCGCAGGTTCAAACCGACCGCGCGATCCGCGCCGACTTCGGCCTGACCGACCCGATCGTCGTCGTGCTGCGCTCCGACACGCCCGATGGCATTTACAACGCCGCCACGATCGCACGGCTGGCCAACCTGTCGCGCGCGATTCAGCAGCTGGACGGCATCGATCCCGACGACGTCGCCAGCCTTGCCACCGAGAAGAGCCACCGCGTCCGCACCGGCACCCTCGATTTCCTCGACATGCTTGACCCCCTGCCGCAAGCGCCCGCGGAACTGGCCACGCTGCGCGACGACGTGCGCCGAATCGAACTCTACCGCGGGACGCTCGTCTCGCGCGATGAGCGCGCGGCCGCCATCTACGTCGGCGTGCACGAAGGGGCCGATCGCCTGCCGCTCTTTCATCGCATCCGGGAGGTCGTACGCGACTGCGGCGTTGATCCGCAAATTGTTCACATCACGGGTTCCCCGGTCGCCGAGTCGCTTCTCGGCACGCACATTCTCGAAGACCTCGGCGTGCCGATTGCTTTGATCGATCCGCGCTACGCGTCCCACTCGGAGCCGGCGGCCGACTCACCGCGCGATCTGGAATCGCTGCGGCTCTGGATCGCGCATCACGTCGGTCTGCTGCCGATCGCCATCGCGGTTATGACACTTATCTTCCTCATCGCGTTTCGCAGCCTCGCGGCCGTCGCGCTCACCTGGCTGAAGACCGTCGCCTGCCTGATCATCACATTCGGCGTGATGGGATGGGTCGATTCCCCGATCTATCTCACGACCGCAGTCATTCCCGTGATTCTCATCGCCATCGGTGTGTCCGACGAAGTTCACTTGTTCAATCGCTACGCTCGAAAACTCGCGGAGGCATCGTTCCGGGATGAGACCCCTCCAGTGCGGTCTCCGCGCGAGCGCGCCCAGAGTGCTATGACCGCCGCAATGAGCGAGGTGCGCCGACCCATTGTTCTCACCTCCGTCACCACGGCGATCGCCTTCCTCTCGTTTGTTTTGTCGCCGCTGGAGCCAGTTCGCGCGTTCGGGCTCTTCACGGCTCTCGGCGCGATCGTCTGCCTCGCGTGGGCGCTGACCGGGACACCCGCAGCGGTGGTCCTCCTGCATCCGCGCTGGTTTCAAAAGGCCAGCCCTGCGGACGACGCTGTTTCAAGCAGTCCATCCCGGATTGAGCAAATGGGCCTGGCCATCGCCGGACGGCCGCGCGGCGTGGTCATGGCGCTGGTCCTTGTGCTCGCCCTGGCTGCGCTGGGCATCGGGCGAATCGAGATTCAGGACAGCTGGATCGACGGCTTCTCCCCCGCCAGCCAGTTTCATCGCGACACCCAGTATTTCAACCAATCGTTCCTCGGCATGCACGTTCTCTACGTCTGCGTCGACACGGGTACCGAGGTGCTCAAAGGCACGCTCGACGAAGCCCGCATCGACCACTTCGCCCTCGGCCTGCCCGGCGACCTCACGAACGACCTGGCGTCGCTCATCGGACGGCGAATCGAACTGTCGCGCGACGGCCCTCCTCCGGAAAATGTCACGATTATGACACCCACACACGGCACGCGCATCAAGACCGCCGCGCGCCAGGGCGATCGAATTGCCGTCGGCATCGAGCGGCTCGACGGCTCGCCGCGCTTCACGATGAGCATCCAGAAGGGCGAGGCGATTCGTTTCGAAATCCGGCAGCGTCGCCTGGCCGACCCGAAGACGCTGACCGCGATACGTGACCTGGAGCGGTTTCTCGCCGCGCGAACAGACGACCGCGTCGGCGGCGCGCTCGGCCCGGCCGCCTACGTCGAGACCACGAGCTACCTCGCGCGCGGCCGTCAGGACCAAGCCCGTGTCATCCCCAAGGAGGCAAGCCAGCTCGATTATGTCTGGAAGTGGTTCGCCAACATTCGCGGACCGAAGCGTACGCGCGCCACGGTCGACGCCGACTTCGCGCGAGGCATCATCAGCGTGTACATGAATCACGCGAACTTCCGCGACACCGCGCGCCTGATCGACGCCGTGCGGCACTACGAGCGCGAGCATCTCACCCCGATCGGCCTGTCGCTTTCGCTGGCCGGCGATGTTGCCGTGAGCCAGGCGCTCATCGACGCCATCGTCTCGACCGAGGTGCGCTCCGTCTCGCTGTCGTTGCTGGGCGTTCTGGTGGTGTGCGTGGTGATCACGCGGTCGCTGAAGTGGGGACTGCTCTCAATTCTTCCGTGCGTCGTCGCCGTGCCCGTCAATTTCGCCCTGATGGGCTGGTGCGGAATTCCCCTCGGTGTCGCAACGTCGATGTTCACGGCGATGACCATCGGCATCGGTGTGGACTACGCCATCCATTTCATCGAGCGGTACCGCCGGGAAATCGCTGCAGGCCGGGACGCTCCCACAGCCGTTGGCAGATCGCTCCACGTCGCCGGCCGCGGCATCCTGATCGATGCGTTAAGCGTCGGATTGGGGTTCTCCGTGCTGATTCTTTCGCAAGTTCCCGCCAACGCCCGCCTCGCGGTCATGGTCGTGGCCAGTATCGCAACTTGTCTGCTGACGACGCTTTGCGTACTACCGGCTGCGCTGCTCTCACGCCGAATCGCGACGGACTAGGGTATTTACCCCACCTTTGTGGACCATTGTTCCGCGCTGGAAAGAATCCGTCACATCGCAGTAGCCGCGCGACGCTGCGGTTCGTCTACAAAGCGAGATGAGGCGCGGCCATCGCGTCGTAAGTCATTGACTTACAAAGGTCAATGTGCTAGACTGGACGCCGGTTGGTCGAGCGGGATGAAGCATCTGACAGTTCTGCTCGGTTTCTTTTCGCTTCTCACCGCCCACCTCATCTGATCTCGTCCGCGACGCGTTTTCCTGTCCAGCGTCCCCAGAGTGGCACGCGGTCAGCGGGTTCCGGACGCCTGGCATGAATCCCGATGTCGCGCTGCTCGTCGCCGCGCGGTTCGTGAGGTCTGCGGTTTCTTGAGTGTGTCCCCGCCGCGTTTGCGGTGGAGGTGGAGGAACATCCATGTTTCAGCGATTTCAATCCGTCCCGTGTCGCAGGCGATTCGTGTCGGCCATCGGTATGGTCGCGGTTCTGGCTGCGGTGTTGATGGCCGCGCCGGCTGCCGTTCAAGCCGTCATTTGCATCGTGCCCGATGCCGGCGGCACGGCCCAACTTCCGCCGCAATGCTTCACGGGCTACCTTAGCCCGCAACAGGTTCACATGATCGTCAACGGCCTTCCGCCGGGCACGACGATCATCGCCGATTTGACCCACCGCGACTTCGGCATCAACAACAGCGGGCCGGGCGGCGGACTCGGCGGCGAGTTCGAGCAGTTCAACTCCTTCGCCGGGATCAACCTTCAGGGAACCGGCAGCCTCGGCGGCTTCAACCGATTCGTCGGCATGCAGCTTGCCTGCGAGACGCACATCGGCCCGCGCGTGCTGGGGAATCCTGTCCAATCGTTCCCGACCGATTTCTTCATGATGCAGGGCCAGCTTCCGCCCGGCGATCCGGATTTTGACCTTTTGCGAATTACCGCCGGCACGGCCTTCGGCATGCCCAGCCCCGGCCACACAACGCTCACCCAACTGCCCGGCGGCAACTGGAACGTCGACAGCTTCTTCGACATCACCTATCGCATCGACTTCATCGGCCGTCCCGGCGGTGCACTGTCCGGCATGTCGGGCAGCACCACGGGCACCATTCGCATGCAGGCCGGCGACCCGGTCAGCCCGGGCTTCTGCCGATGCAAGGGCGATTCCAATCTTGACGGGCTGGTCAATCTGCTCGACGTCAACTGGTTTGTCGATGAAGTGCTGAAAGTCGAAACCGCAGACCTCTGCGCCGACATGAACGGCGACCTCATCGTCAACGGTCGGGACATTCGCTCGTTCCTCGCCGCGATCTTCAGCGGCGGAAACTGCCCCGCCCTCGACGCATGGGAGACGCCTGATTCCACCGGCGACATCGCGACATCGTCCTTCTACGTCTTTGGTACACCCGAGCAGCCTCCGATCCCGGCCGGCTTCTTCGGGCCCGGCTCCGATCCGTTCTTCGGCCAGGTGCTTTTTGACTCGCAGCCGATCGACCCCATCCGGCTCGGTCCGACCGACACGATCGTGAAGCGGCCGGCGATGCCGCCGGTTCCCCCGGGGCCGCCGGTCTTCGTGCCCATCGAGATGCTGGAGCTGAATCTCGTCAGTGCCCAGCCGATCAACATTGGGTACAACGGCATGCCTTCTACGGAAACATGGCACGTCAACGTTGCCATCTCCGACACCCCCGCACCGATGGGTGCGATGCAGGTTCAGGCAGTGGGGCCCAATGGCGGATCGTTCACCGCCAACATCGGCGTACGACCGGTCTTTGTCTTCACCAACATGCAGGACCTGCAGCAACTCGACGCCGGTCTTATTACGCCCGATGACGTCCGAATCCGCGTCATCGACACCGGCGACCCCGGCAGCCCGCTCAATCCGCTCCAGCTTCAGTTCGGCGACGGCCCCATCTCGTCCGACTGGGCCTCGCAAGTCTGCGGCCAACCCGTGGAAGACGGCCTCTTCTTCTTCCAGAACCAGGGGTTCCCGTTCATCCCCGGCATCAACGCGCCGTTCAATCCGTGTGACGCGTTCAAGCCCGGTCCGATGAAACACGTCAGGCCCGGCGAAGCCCACTACGTCAAACCGCCGAACAAGACGCCCGGCGGCGGCGCGATCCCCCGCTGCGGCTACCAGTTCATCGGTTCCAAGGTCTTCTGCCGTTCGGGCAAGATCGGCCAGTGCCCGCCCGCGCCGCCGGTGCTGTGCGGCCGGCGATGTCCGCCGCTGCCCTGTCCGAACTTCGGCGTTCGCATCGTTCGGATCGGCTGCAAGAACGCCGTCGGCACGTTCAACCGCGGCTTCTGTGTGCAGTTCTACCGGCTGCGACCGCCGCCGTTCGACTGTGCCATTTGCCCGTAGGCCAATCGACCCCCGGGACGCGTGAGTCAAACCGCGCGGGCCCGAGATTGGAATACCTTTCACCAGAGCCGCGGCCAAACCGGTCGCGGCTCTTTTTTTGTTCGCGGCCGGATTTCATTTCTTGCCTATCGTCTCGACGCGGGGCATACTGCGCAGCGCCGAGCGCGATGCCCGGCTTCGATTGCTTCCGGCCCTTCTGCACAAGGAGTCACCCATGCTCACGAGCCAATGCCTTCACACGCGCGACCGATTCGCGATCTGCTGTCTTGCACTTGCGGCGCTGCTGACCGGCTGCACCACCAAGACCGTCGACTTCAGCACGATCAACCGCCCCGATCGCGCGCCGGAGATGAGCAACTTCGACGTGTTCGTCGGCTCATGGGACTGGACCGCCGAGATGACCAACGCCGACGACTCCCACAAGGCCTGGAGCGGTTCGGCCAAGTGGGCCTGGACCCTCGATCAGCGCTGCCTGCACGGCGAGCTTTCGGCCCGAAGCGGCGACAAGGCTTTTAACGCGGCCGGCGTCTGGAGCTGGCACCCGACGTCGAAGAAATACATCTGGTGGATGTTCAACGACTGGGGCTTCCCGCAGGAAGGCACGGCCAAGTACGACGCCGACAGCAAGACCTGGACCATGTCCTACCGCAGCGTCGGCCTGGACGGCACGGCCAGCGAGGGCTATTACAAAATGACGGTTGTCGATCCCAGCACGCTGCAATGGGAACTGCATGAGTGGACGCCCATGCGGCTCGTGAAGAAGATGGAGATGAAGGGGACGTATAAGAGAAAGTAAAATTCAAGATCGAATTGCGAATAGCGAATTGCAAGTTGTCTACAGCTTGCCGATTCGCCGCGCCGTCAGCGCCCCCGGGCCGGTGAGCAGCACGCCGAGCATGACGACGGCCAGCGTCAGCGGATACTCCATGCCGCCCTTCTGCGAGTCAAACACCCCGCCGTGCGACATGAACGCGGCCACGAACATCGTGAACACGGTGAAGGGCACGACGGCCCGCACACCGACGCCCGCGATCAACACCAGCCCGCCGACAAACTCCGCCAGCGCCGCGGCCCACGCGCTGACCGTCGGCAGCGGCACGCTCTGCGATTGCAGGTAGCCGATCATGCCGTTGATGCCGTGCCCGCCAAAGACGCCGAAGAGCTTCTGCGACCCGTGAAAGGCCATCACCACGCCGACCATGCAGCGAATCAGCAGCAGACCGACGTCGGCGAGTTTGATGCGAATCGTTCCGTGAGACATTTTTCACTCCCGCGCTAATGCGGATCATGGCCGCCAACGGCCGCTGCCATGCCACCTGTTCACGGCATGCCACCCGTTCACGCGAGATCATTCCTCGCGCGATGACCGCTCGGCGGGCAACGGCGGCTCGATCCAGATCAGATTCCCGAACGTTCGCGGATCATAGCCGTACCGCGGCGCCCGTGCCCAGTCGGAGTATTCACCGCGGATCGGCTCGAATCGTGCCAGATTGACGCCCCAGACCGGGCTGGTGCGCGCGGCCGGCCCCAGCGCGTCGATGGCGATGGCGACCTCGGCCGACCAGCCGAAGGCGGTTCGCGCGACGGCGTATTGCGGTGCTGCGCCGGGCCAGGGAGCCGAGCGCCCCACCGGCGGGACGATTCCGACGCCGCGTTCAAAGACCGCGCCGCCCTCGGCCTTGATGACGAGGTGAAAAAGATCGTCGCTGCGCGTCGCGAGGTTGGTCGGGTCGAGCAGGATTTCCACGAGGTCGGCATCGCGCGGCATGAGGTCCTCGTACTCGACGACATTGGAGAATCGCGCGGGGCGCGACGGCCCGGCCGCGGGTTCCGGCTGCGGCGCGGCGGCATGAAGTCCGATGTATAAATACTGATCGTCGCGGCTAAAATACGCCACGGTCTGGCTCTCGGCGCGAGGGCGAGGTTCGACCGGCGTCGCCCCCGGTGCGCCGTAGGCCGACTCGGGCAGGTCGTCGCGCGCGTCGGCCGACTTGTTGATCCGGCGAAAGTCCCCCGCGGCGTTCAGCTCCGCGGGCCGCCAGTCCGACAGGTTTCCGTCGATGACCAGGCGCTCGACCGCCCGCGGCGCGCGGACCATCGACACGGCGCACACCGCAAACGTACGCCCGAGGAACCCCGCGTCGAACACCACCGGCTGCAAAAAGTGTCCGTCCAGATCGCGCGGCGGCAGCGCCGGCATCCGCGCGGCGAGCTGCTTTCGGACGACATTCATCTCATCCATCGGCCCGATGCGGTGCTGATCGGCGACGGCCTCCGCCGACAGCGGCAGCCCCGCAAAACGCAGCGTCCCCGTCACCGGCACGCGCAATTCGCTGCGTACCGCGATATCGCACGACAACACGTACGCGCCGCCGTCGGCCTCGGCGTCATACCGAATCCGCTGCGACTCGGGCCAGCACTCCAGCCGGCGCGTCGACGCAAGAAACTTCTCCCACAGCGCATTGATGCGCCCCTTGCGCAATCCGTCGGCATCGCCCGCGCCGGGCACGCTCTCCTCGGCCAGCGCCGCTTCCAGCTCTTCGATCAGAATCCGCTGGGCAAGGTCCCACATCGCGGGATCATCCACGCGCCGCGCGAACAAGCCATCCTGAAAATTGTCGCCATAGGCATCGGTGCCCGCCGCCTTGATCAGCGATGACGCCAGCAGCCGCGCCGTCTCGCCGCGCCCGTGCCGCTCCATCAACTTCAGATGCTGGTAATCCTGCAAACCCAATTGCAACTGCTTCAATCGCACCGACGGGATCGGCTCGTTCAGCCCGAACATGCGACCGGGGTAAATCAACCACGAATCCGACCTCTGCCGCGGCTCGGTGATCGGTTCATCCAACACACGCGGCGGCCAATCCGTCGCCCGGTCGATGTCCAGCGCGGCGTTGCCACGCAGAAATGCCTGCCACGGCAGGCTCCGCGCGTGCGTCACCGGCGCCTCCACCGCGAGGCTCCCGCTGTACGGCGGGCGATCCGGCCGCAGCCACGCCTGCGACCCGCGCGCTCGAAGTTCGCGCACCGTGCGCGCATGCTCGTACCGCGCGGGCGTGCGCCAGATGCGCACGACATCCGAAAGATCCTCGAAGACATGCTCGTACCAGCCGAAGGGCGTCATCGACTGCGGCACGAGGCATGACGAGAACGGCGCGGTCACACCAGCCTCGCGCAGAAGCCGGGCGACACGCCGCACCTGATCCACGTCAGCCTTGGACGGATTCTCCGCTTTCGGCAGGTCGAAATACAGAAACGACCGGGCGAACCAGCCGCGATCCGTGAAGTGCGCCGCCGTTCGGCGCGCCGCGTCTTTCAACACGCCGGCATACATCGCGGAGTCCATCCCATCGAATTGCAGCGGATTGGGCTGCGCGAGATCGATTGGAAGCGGCCAATACGCCGCGCCCCGTCCGTCGGCAAATGCTTCACCGCCGATGAGCGGCCCGCAGAAATCGTCAAACAGCGACCAGTCCAATTGCACCGCGCCGCTGGAATCCTGCGCGAAGCCCGGTCGAATCTCATCGGTGTACGGCGACAGTCCGTGATCGTGCAGCATCGCGAACGCCTGCTCGATCTGACGTCGTACGTCCACATCGGCCAGCGCGATTCGCGGGTCGGCCGGGTCGAACTCGCTTAGCGCCGCGATCAACGGCCCGAGCTGCACGCGCGCCGGCACGGGAAGCAAGTCTTCCGCCGAGGGATAGACATCCAGCACGCGCAGCTCGATCGGCACGCGCGAGACATGACCGGCCGCGTCGCGCAGCGTCAGCCCGGACAGATACGTCCCCGGTCGCGCGTCGGGCGGGATGCGCACTTCAACCCAGAGCGCCAGCGACGTGCCGGGGCGAATCGTGAGCGGCTGGCCAAAGTTCCGTGCGTCCAGCGGAACCAGCGCGTCGGGAATCTCTCGCGGCTCGCGCAAGCCCTGCGAACGCAAGTACCAATTCGAGTAGCGGTTCACCGTGATCGGCCAATGGCGAAACAGTCGAACGGACGAAGCCGGTATCGGCGCGGGTGGAGGAGTTGTTGGCGTCGACGGCTTCGTCGAGGCATCCAGGGCCGTGACCGTCTGCGCGCCGAATGTCGGTTCAAACGGCTCAGTCAGAATCTCAATCCCGACCGCCGCGGCTTCTCCCGCGGACAGACCCAGCGTGAACGCGGTGACTTCGCGCACGCCGCCGACGATCTGAATGACGTTTCGATTGCGGTTGTAATACGGGCTTTCAAACGAAGTCGTCGCTGCGGGAGGCGGCGAACCCGGCGCGACGGCCCAGAGCTGCGGCAGCGAACTTTGCGTCGCCTTCGAAGCGCATCCCGCCGACGACAAAATCAGCCCGCCGACAACAAACCATCCCGCAACCGCCCTTGGGCGACTGCTCACTCGGGCGAGCTGGCCTGATGAATACTCAACGGGGAGATGAATCATGCATGGAGTGAATCGGTTGATCAGTCCGCCGACCTGTGTCTGCGCGATTCGGACGTTGCCGACGGGGCGGACGATGTTGGGAAATCGAAGCATCTCGGCGGCCTATCATTTATGGTATTCTCCCCAACTGCAACATCGAGCGGTGAAATCGTCTCCGCAGCCGTCGGCGACTGCGTCCGATAGCTAACCTGCCGACCATCGCCGGAGTCATCGAGACCCCTTCATGTCGACCACCGATTCCAAGCGAGCCAAAGACGCGAAGCCCAGGAGCCGTGAGCGTTGTCGCCCGCAGCCGACCGGCGACGTCAGTCTTCCGGTGGTGGCCGGATCAGTCCCGTCGACCGGTCCCGACGGCGTGCGCGCGTCGCGGATGGGCAAATGGCGCGCGGCCTCGCTGATCGCCGTCCACGTGCTGATGATCGCCCATGTGATGCACTGGCTCTGGAGCGGTTCGACGGTGACTCCCATCGAGCCGTCCGAAGCGAAGGACCTCGCGCTGTCGGGCGTTGTCAACGCCGGACTCATTTTCTTCGCCCTGGCGATTGCCTCGACGTTGCTGTTCGGCAGGTACTTCTGCGGCTGGGGCTGCCATCTCGTCGCCTATCAGGACTTCACGCTTTGGGTGCTGAAGAAACTTCACCTCCGCCCGCGCGAATTCAAATCACGTCTGTTGATCTTTGTCCCCCTGCTTGCGGCGTTTTACATGTTTATCTGGCCGGCCGTGTATCGCTTCGTGCTTGGCATCGAGCCGCCGCCGCTGACGATGCATCTGACCACGAGCGGTTTCTGGGACACGTTTCCCAGCTACGGGGTTGCCATTCTCACCGTTCTTGTCTGCGGCGTCGCGATCATCTACTTCCTCGGCCCCAAGGGTTTCTGCACCTACGCCTGCCCCTACGGCGGCTTCTTCGGCCCCGTCGATAAACTCGCGGTGGGTCGCATTCGTGTCACCGACGACTGCAACGCCTGCGGCCACTGCACCGCGACCTGCACCTCCAACGTCGATGTCGCGCAGGAAGTGAAGCTCTATAAAATGGTCGTCAGCCCCGGCTGCATGAAGTGCATGGATTGCGTCAGCGTCTGCCCGACGAACGCGCTCTATTTCGGGTTCGGCTCGCCGGCCCTCGGCGCCAAACCGATCAGCACACCCAAGCCACGCAAGTTCGATCTTACACTGATCGAGGAACTGGCCGCCGGCATCGTGTTTGTCGGCGCGTTTCTCGCGTTTCGCTCGTTGTACGGCAAGATTCCATTCCTCCTTTCGCTCGGCATCGCGGGGATCGTCGCCTTCTTGACGCTCAAAGCCGCGGCACTTGTCTATCGCCCCGATGTCATGCTCCAGAAAATCCGCCTGAAACTGGATGGCCGCTTGCGACCGGCCGGCGTGCTGTTCGCGCTGTTCGTCGCAGGCCTGCTCGCTTTCGCCGCGCACAGCGGATTCTGGCGCTATCACGACCATCGCGGCAACGAGGCGTATTCCCGGCTCCCCGGTGAGGACCTCGGCTGGCAGCACCAGTCGGACTATGCCACTCGATTGTCACCCGAACAGCGACAGGCAGCGCAGGCGGCGGTTCGCCATCTGACGCGCGCGGGCGAACTGGCGCTGCTCCGCGTGCCGGAGAACGACCTCGCGCTGTCGTGGGCCTTACTGATGGATGGTCGAACCGATGCGGCGCGGCGACTGGTGGAGGACGTCATCGGCCATCACCCTGACGACGCGCTGCTTCACCTGAAACGGGCGACGTACGAAGTCTTCTCCGGTCGAACAAACGAGGCCCGCGCCGCTTTCCAAAAGGCGATGGAACTCTGCGACGCGCGAGCCGGAGATGGCGATGCCGCGGCTCCACCCACTCCCGCGGCCGGCCTCGTTTATGCAGACTACGGCCTCTTTCTCGCCGCCACGGGGGACGCTCTCGGCGCGCGCCAGGCCCTGATCGCCGCCACGCAGCGTGACCCGCGCTCGTCGGCGATCTGGGGCGCACTCGGCAGCCTGGAGCTTTCAGCCGGCCGCATCAACGACGCACGCCCGGCGCTGATCCGCGCCGTCACCCTCGCGCCGCACAACCACGAAGCGTCGCGTCAATTGCAACACCTTGCGAAGCTGCCGCAGGATTTCGCCGGGGCCTTGCCGCAATACGACGCCGCCCTCGCCGAGCGGCCCGGCGCGTTCGCGCTGCGATACAACCGTGCGTACGTCCTGACCGAACTCGGCCGCGTAGAGGAGGCCGTGCAGGCTTATCAACAGGTGGTCCGCGACTGGCCCGATGCGGCCGCCGCTCACGCCGATCTCGGCGCGCTGTGTGTCATGCGCGGCGATCTGCCCGGAGCTGTGCGCGAGTACGAGTTGGCCGTGCGGCTGTTGCCCGGCGATGCCGAAGCAGTCTTGCGGCTGGGGTTCCTGTACGAACAGTCCGGCCGGCGCGACGAGGCGCGGCGACACTATCAGCGTGTGCTGGAGATCGGCAACGCCCAGCAGAAGCAAATGGCCCAGGCGGCCCTCAATCGGTGAAAATCAGTCCGGCATAACCCACAGCATCGCGCGGGCGCTCCGGCCGGATCGCGGACAGCACCTCGTGGCTGGTCGTGTGTTCCAGCAGATCGGCCCGAGTCGCGCCGCAGGCTCGACACGCGGCGATCGTCGCGGCAATCGCTCCCGCCCCGCAGGCGTTCTGGCATGCCTTCGCCTCGCCCACGACGGATTCGGCTTGCAGCGCGAGCATCAGATCAATCATGCGGCGATCGTTTACGTCTCGCGCCCATCGAAGGCCTTCGCTGCCGACTCCCTGCGGCGTGAATCCGTAGCTGGGGCCGTAGTGCGTCAAGTCGGTCGATGCCAGAAAGATGGCATTGGCTCGACCCGCGCGGCAGATCTCCCCCACGGCCGCGCCAAGCTCCACGGCACCCTCCGCGGCCGGCGTCATGATGGGGACGATGCGCGCATGGGGAAACAAGTGCTGGATGAACGGCACTTCCACCTCGATGCTGTGCTCGTTTCGGTGCGCTTGCGGGGCGGGGTCGAGCATGCGTGATTGGGAGATCAACGCGTCGCTCAATTCACCGTCGATGGCGGAAAGTCCCAGCGGCGTGCGCCACGCCCCGCTCGGATAGATCGACGGTCGGAGGCCGTGCGACACGTGAATCGCGCCGAAGATCACGACCGTGAGCGGTTGCCGACTGGAAGCGTCCAATTCTTGCGCATGACGCCCGGCGATCCGCTGAATGACCCTCGCAGCCACCGCGCCGCTGCATACCCAGCCGGCATGAGGAACCACGCCCCCGAGGATTCGAACGTCGTCCTCACCGGGCGCGCTGTCGCCGGGCGAATCGCCGCGCCGCAAGGGGTCGAGCGCGCGATGAACGAATTGCTCCACGGACTTCAGGCAGCTCGGTGTGTCATCGGGATAAAACATCCCCGCGACGGCTGGCTCACGGATTAACATGACGGGAAAGTATAGCGCAACGAACTGGTGGGCGATGCCCACCCTACCGCCTCGGCGCCCTTGCGCCATCGCACCTTCGCACCTTCGTGCCTTCGTGCCTTCGTGCCTTCTCTTCGATTCTCCGACTTCTCTTGTACTAGACCCCGCCGTGCATGTACTCATGCAGATAGCGGATCGTCTCTTCGGAGTCCTTCAACTCGCGCGCGAGGATGTCGCCGGCCGAGATGATGCCGACGAGTTTGCCGGCTTCAATCACCGGCAGATGGCGAAGCTTGTGTCGCGTCATGATCGTGCGACAGGTCTCCAGCGACGTGTGCGGCACGACGAACGCAACCTTGTCCGTCATCACATCTCGGATCGGCGTATCGGCCGCGTCGCGCCCTTCGAACACAATGCGGTTCATCACGTCGCGCTCGGTGAAGATGCCCGCGATTTCCTCACCATCCATCACAACAACCGCCCCGATCCGGCGGTCGTGCATGACCTGGACCGCGTCGAGCGCATTGGCGCCGAGCGGAACCGTGGCGACGTTGCGACCCTTGCCAGCCAGTACATCTCGAACAAGCGACATGACGCGACTCCTTCAATTGAGACAGGCCCGAATGGACCACCGTAAGGAACGGCCGCGATGATATGACCTGATGGAATTATACCACCTCACGGTGAAACGCCAGAGAAAAATGCGTCCGGCCGCAAGAGAAACTCACAGCGCCTGCCCTTGCGGCACTCAACCGCTTTTGTTCGCGTCCTCTAACTTTGTGCCGATTTTCACAGGTGGCGAATCAACACGATCTTTCAGGCATGCCCATGAGCCATAAGACATTTGGCGCGCTAATCGAGAGGCAAGGAGGGCGGTGCCCATTCTAAGGTTACGGCGAATAGCTCACGGCAAATGGCTGGAATCACCCCGAACCCGGTCCGTGCGTGGCCGAACTGTCGTACAGTTTCTTGGGGTTGGCGGGCAGGTGGATTCGGATCAACGTTCCCTCGCCGGTGATGCTGTCCACCTGAATTCGCCCGCGATGCTCGTCCACAATCTTCTTCGCGACGGCAAGGCCCAGACCCGTACCACCGTGGCCCTTGGTGGAGTAGAACACTTCAAAGATGCGATCGCGCAGTTCGGCCGTGATACCCGGTCCGTTGTCGCCGATGGTGATCGTCGCCTCGTCGGCCGCGGCGTCGTAGGACGTCGAGACCGTCACCATGCCCGACAGCTTCGGCACGGCATCGATGGCGTTCACGACGATGTTCAGCACGACCTGGTGAACGCCGTCCTCGTCCATCATGATCGCCGGCATGTGCGCGCCGGGGTTGCTTCGCACCGTGACACCCTTGTCGTCGGCGCGACGCTGCACGAGCTTGATCACGTCGGCCACGACATCGTTCACCTGCACCGGGTCGAGCCGCGGCTCGCGTTTCTTGGCATAGGCCAGCATGTTCATCGTGAGCGAGAATATCTTGTCGAGATTCCGCTGCACGACCTGCCAGCCCTGATCGACCGTCGCCAGCGACTGACCGCGCAGGCCCATCTCGACCACGTCGCTGCCGCCCATCATGCCCTGCAGAATGTTCTTGATGTAATGGGACAGCGCCGCAACCGTCTCCCCCGCGGCCGCCAGACGCTCCGTCCGCATGCGCTCGTTCACCAGCCGGGCGTCCTCAATCGCCAGACCGGCCATCTGCCCGATTGCGGCGACCAGTCGCAACTGTTCTTCCGTGTAGATGTGCCGCCCCATCGCGCAATCGACGTACAACACGCCGAGGATTTCCTTGCGCGAAACGAGCGGCACGCAGATGACCGACCGCAGCCCGATCTCCTGGCTCCCGCCGCCGGCCCCGGGCCTGGCGAAACGCGCGTCGTTCATCGCGTTCGAGCAGAGCACGCCTTCGCGCGTGGAGACGACATGATCGACAATTGCCTTGCTCGCGCGAATGCGGTCGCGCGCGTCGTCCTGCCAGCGCACTACCTCGGCCTCGTACTTGCCGTGCTTCGGATCGCGCAGCAGCACAAACCCCCGGTCGGCGGGCACCTCCTCGAAGATCAGGTCCATCACCCGTTCGCAAAGCTGTTGCGGCGAGAGAATCGCCCCGACCGCATCGAGCAGCGCCGACATCACGCGCCAAGAGCGCACCGCCTCGGCCGCCGCCGGCGACGCGAGGATCATGCTGTCATCCCCGCCGCCGACCGACCCGATGATCGAAGCGGGAGTGCGCTCCGCCGTGTCGAGATCGACCAGCGACGAAGCAGGAGTCGCCGCGCCGTGCTCGGCGTCCAATTCTTCCGCGGCATCCCAGACCATCAGCGTCGCGCCCATGCGAATCTGATCGCCGTGCTTGAGCCGCATCGGCCGCTCCAACCGTCGCCCGTTCAGGTACGTGCCGTTCGCGCTCTTGAGATCATCCAGCGTCCAACCCCGGCCGGTCGGACGCAGCTCCGCATGGCGGCGCGAGACCGTGAAGTCCGTCAGCGGCAACGCCTCGCTGGCCCGCCCCAGCAGGACCATCTCCCCTTCGGCGGGGTCGTATCGCTGACCCTTATCCGGGCCTTGCAGGATGAGAATGGAGGGCACGCGGTCGATCCTTCCCTTGCCACGTCGAGTTTCGATCCACCCTTCCATCGGGTCGATCCGCACGCGGCCCCAGCGTCGTGTTAAGGCGGCGTAAAGTTCTACTCCGCTTGATGTTGCGGGTCAATCCAGCCGCCCGAATTCATTGCGATTTCCGCGGCAATGGCCTACGATTACTTACATTAGGATGCTCGATCGCCGATTCCGGTCTCTCGAGGAACGCCATGATCCCCAGCGAACAGCGCCAGAAGCTCCACGATGCGATCGGCTCGCACGACTTCCTGCACCGAATTCTGCGCCAAGTGGAACACCTTCACCGCGTCGTCTTTCACGAACGAGTCAAGAATCTGGACTGGCAGTTCATCCGCGCCAGCGCCGAGGAGATCCTCATCGCCGATCTCATCTCGCGCCATGCCGGGCAGATCGACGGCGTCTATTTCGCCCTTCGCAAAGCCGAAGATTCCGGCCGCTCGTGGCAGCAGGCCATCGCCGAGTACGCTTCGTACATTCACAATTACTACACGACCCCGCTGGGCGTTGTGATGCGGCGCGACTTGTTCGGGGGGGATTGCCACTTCGTAACGCCGGCCGCCGACCCGATCAACAAGCAGAGCGCCGCGCGGGCATCGGTTGCAACCGTGAAGCCTTCCGCGCCGCCGATCCTGCCGGCCTCGGACGCTACGCCGAAGCCAGTTCCCGCAGGACGGCCTTGAGATAGTCCCACATCTTCGCGACCGAATCGGGATAAACACGCTCGTCGGGACTGTGCGCGCCGGTGATGTTCGGGCCGAAGGAGATCATGTCCAGCCCACCGACGCGCTGCCCGATGATGCCGCATTCGAGGCCGGCGTGAATGGCCGTGACGCCCGGCTCGTGCCCGAAGACGCGCGCGTACACTTTCTTGCAGGTGTCCAACAGCGGCGATTGGATGTTCGGTCGCCAGCCGGGGTATTCGTTGCCGATGGACGATGCTGCGCCGGCGAGCGCGGCGATCGACCGCAGCATCTGCACCGTGCGGACCATCTGCGCCTCCGACGCGCTGCGCGCGAGACAGCCGGCGGTGATCTTGAGCGGCCCGCTCGCATCGCAGGTTACGGTCGAGAGATTGTTCGACGTCTGCACAAGGCCGGGTATCTCCGGGAACACGGCGAGTACCCCGCTGGGAATCGCAGCCAGCGCCTCCAGCACGCGCGCCGTGTCGGCGGCGGTCGCGGCCTGATCCGCCTTCTCCGAATCAACCGAGAACGCGGCATCCGCTTCGCCATTGTCCGATTTCAACGCCGCGCAGACCTGCTCACAGGACTTGCGCAGTGCCTCGACGGTCCCACGCGGGCCGCAAACGACCGCCGACGCCTCGCGCGGAATCGCGTTGCGCTTGCTGCCGCCCGTGAGCTGCGCGACTCGCAGACCATCGATGCCCGCACCAAGCAGCGCCTGCGCCAGCGCCTTGATCGCGTTGCCTCGATTAAGATTAATGTCGCTACCGCTGTGGCCCCCGCGCAACCCGCGCACCTCCACTCGTGCCGCCTCCAGCCCCGTAGCGTTCTCTCTCGGCAGCGTCCAAAGGTAATTCACGTCCGTGCCGCCGGCGCAGCCGATGTAAAGCGTGTCGTCTTCCTCGCTGTCGAGGTTGATCAGGCACTTGGCCGTGAGAAACCCCTTCTCAATGGCCTTCGCGCCGGTCATGCCGTCTTCTTCGTCATAGGTCAGCAGAATCTCCAGCGGCCCGCGCTGCACGTCCGGCTCCGTCGCCGCCGCCAGCGCCAGGCACACGCCGATGCCGTTGTCCGCGCCCAACGTCGTGCCTTCCGCGCGAACAAATGTCGTTCCGTGCGAAGTACCCGCTCCCTGACGGTCGCGGCTCGGATCGGTGCGATCCAGTACCAGGCGAATCGGGTCGCGGTCGAAGTCGTGCTTCGTGCCCGAGTTGGCCTCGCAGACCATGTCGATGTGTCCCTGGAGGCAGACTGGCGGCGCGTTCTCAAATCCAGCCGTGCCGGGCGCCGTGATAAGCAAGTTTCCCGATGCATCCTGACGGACCTTCAACCCGTTCTCGGTGGCGAGTTGCTTCATCCGCTCGCGAATGCGGTCTTCCTTCTTCGAGCCTCGGGGGATGGCCGACATCTCGGCGAAGAATCGCCAGACCGACTCGGGCTTCAGTTTCAATACGGCTGGATCGACGTGGTCATGGGACATGGGCGATAGCGTAAGGGGGAAGAGGGAACAGGGGAAAGGGAATCGGCACGAAGGCACGGAGGTAGATCGGGAAAAAAGGATGACCTTGTGTTCAGGGTATAGCTCATGGCTCACGGCTCACGGCTCTCTGCTTACCCCGGCGTTTGTCGCGACGACCCAGTCATCCTCATCCTCGCCGGCTTCGCCGCGATCGACATCGCAGAGCAGTCGCGCGGTCGGGCGATATAGCAGTTTCAACGTCTCGTAGTCCTCGCGCTCGAAGACGATATAGACCGACCGATCGGATTCGAGCAATTCACAAAGACGCGTCGCGGCCATGCGCCGAAGATCCTCATTCGTGGTGTGGTTGCGCCGCTGCGCAATCAGCTTGTATGGGTCCATCACTTGAAGTACGTCGCGGCGACAGTAATACGTCACACGCCCGTCCGGCCGATTGCTTGCCCAGTACAACGGCGCTTCATCGGGCACACCCGCCTCGCGCAGATGCTGCACCAGCGCACGCGGGTCATCGCAGTTCCCCAGCGCGGGGCCGAGCAGCGTCCACGTAATAAGAAATCCCGCCACACACGATGCGCCGACGGCAACCAGGCTCCGGGCGCGCTGCGCCGAGGTCGGCGTTGCGGCCGCGCCATACAACCGCACGGCCCCATACAACCCCGCGATGATCATGCCGGCGATGACCAGCGTGCCCCACGTCACCGGCGGGTGCCACGCCTCGTGAAACATGTGATCGCCGACGAACCACGCGATGATCGCGCCCACGCTCGCCAGAACGACAAAAACAAGGCCGATCAACTTTGTACGCCGTGGATCAACAACCGTGGGCCGGTGAAAAAAGAACCGCTCCAGCACCGGCCCGAGCAGCAACATGCACCCGGGCAGCGCGGGGAGGAGGTAGTACGGTTTTTTGAAGCTCATCAACGAGAGAATCGCAACCGCCACGATGACCCAGCACCACGCATAGAGCATCGGCCTGCGATGATTGCGATAGGCCCGCAGGAACGGAGCCGCCAGCGCCTCGGGCACCGACAACGACCACGGCATCGCAAGACCCAGTAACAGCGGCGCGTAATACCAGTAGCTCCCGGATTTCACGCCGGGATAATCGCCCTCCAGCCGGTCGAGGTATTCGTAGTTCCATAATTCCCAGAAATACGGCTCGCGCCGGGCGACGAGAAACATCCACGGAAGGAACATCATCAGGAACAGCGGTACGCCCCACCAGAGACCCAGGCCCGTCAGCGCAAGTCGCAGCCGCGGCCAGGCATCCAGCACCAGTCGACTCAACGCACCGCGAATCCGTCCGCGGCGCGCGGCCGCCAGCCTTCGCAGCGGTCGGTCCAGCCACCAATAGACCGCGATCGGCGCGCACACGACCATCAGCGGCATCGGCCCCTTGGCGAGCATGGCCAGCCCCAGGGCAAGATAGAAACTCGCCTGATGCCAGCGGCGCGCAGCGCCGGTCGCGCGGCGCGACCACCAGAACTCCGCGAAGGCCCAGGTGCACAACAGCGTCAGCACGGCCTCAACCGTGGCGTTCAGCGCGAAGAGCATCGCACCGACGGATGTTAAATATGCGAATGTCGTGATCCGAGCGGCCGCTGCGCCGAACATGTCGCGTGCCAGGCTTAGCAGAATGAATGCCGTGACGAGCGTCGCCAGCACCGACGGCAGCCGCGGGATGAACTCCTCGGAGATCCATTGCGTCGCCCATGCATCGGGCAGCGCCTTGGTCACCGCCGCCACGAGCCACGGCGCGAGCGGAGGTTTCATCAGGAACGGTGTGTCGAGATACTGCGGAACGATCCACTCGCCCGTCTGAAGCGTCTGCCGGGCGATCTGCGCGACGATGACCTCGTGATCGCCGAGCGACGGACCGCGGGACAGCGTGACCAGCGCGAAGAAGACCCAACCGAAAAAGGCCAGCGTCAGGACCATCCAGCTTAGCCCTGCTTGGGCAGGCACACGCCGGTCTGTGAGCGCACACGGAACTGCGGAGGCACCGGAATCTGCGGCCAGGTGTGACATATCAACCAATTCCGCGGGGTTGCTGTCGGCTGCAATCGCGAGCCGGGAGACTGAATCGAAGCGACGCCAACTCTCATGGCGACGGAGGGTTATTGTCGGGCAACGTCGAAATACTCGCAACAAAACGAGGGTTTCGTACGTTGCACGGCATGATTCGGGGGCGGCCATGCCTTCGCGGCGATCCCTCAAAAAGTTCCACCCGGCGCGGCGTGAGAGTGTCCGATGCCGTCCGTATTAAAGATTGACCTGCCGAGGGCGGATTGGCTGGGGGAAGCCCGCGCTCATTGGAGGAAACCTGCCCGCAATGGTTCCGCTTTGACGGAATCCGTCAGTCAAACTGAATTCCAGCCGCCATGACCGCATCCGATTTCGCATCTGCGGCCCGCGGCGATCCAGTCGTGTTCGACCGGTGGATGTTTGTCGGCTCGCCCATCCGCTGGTTGATTCTCCCACCCGGTGGTCGGACCGGGTGGGAACTTTTTTTATGGTCACCCGCTTAGTCAGCGCGCCGCGCAACCCCCGCACAGACGGAGTAGAATCCAGACGCAATGGACGTCTGCCCGCTTGTGTTTGAGCCGATCTATCGCCCGAAAGTCTGGGGCGGTCGAAACCTGACGCGCCTGTTGAACAAGCCACTGCCGCCACCCAACGACCAACCCATCGGCGAATCGTGGGAAGTCGTTGACCTGCCAGACGCCCAATCCATCGTCGCTCGCGGCCCGGTGAAGGGTCGAACCCTGCACTCCCTGGTCGACGAGTGGAGAGCGGACCTGCTCGGTCGGGCGCCCCTCGCCGCGGGGCGATTCCCCCTGCTCATCAAATTTCTCGACGCCTGCCAGCCGCTGTCGATTCAGGTGCATCCCGACGATGAGACCGCCGCCCGCGCGGGCCTCGCGCCGATCGGCAAGCATGAAGCGTGGTACGTCATCGAAGCGCGCGACGACGCGGTCATCTATCGCGGCCTGCGGCCCGATGCTTCGCGCGAGCGCGTGGCCGAGCAGCTTGCACGCGATCCGGCTTCAATCGTTGATTGCGTGTTGACGCGCCGCGCGCGGGCCGGCGATGCGTTCTACCTGCCGGCGGGCACCGTCCATGCCGCGGGCGGCGGGCTTGTGCTCGCCGAGGTGCAAACCCCCTGCGACGTGACTTATCGCCTCTACGACTGGGACCGTACGCGACCGGCCGGCGACGCGGGCATGCATCTTCGCGAAGGGGTCGATGCGATCGTTGCCGATCCGGAATTCGCCACGGCGGAAAAGCGCACGCACGTCACGAGCATCTTCACCACCGTGACACGGCTGGTCTCCTGCCCGAAGTTCCGCATGGAGAAGGTACGATTCGTCGAGGGCATCGAGCAGGAGATTCCGTACGCCGAACTCGTCTGCTGGATCGTGCTCGACGGGCGCGGGGAGATCGCTTACGGCGCTACGACGGAGCAATTCGCGGCAGGCGATGTGGTCGTGTTGCCCGCGGCGCTGCGCAAGGCGCGATTGAAGACTCATACAGCCTGCACGTGGCTGGAAGTCACCGTGCCGGTTGAGTCGGACCTGGCGGAATTTGATCGCCCCGCTGCGGCCGCGCTGCGTGATGCACCGGCAGGCAATCGCTTCGTGAACCTCGGAGTTGCAAGAGCCCCCGCCGAGAAGCCAAATCATGCGGGATGATTGAGCCCGACGGATGGCAATCCGTCGGCTTCTGCGCGGAAGTCAATCGGTCTCGCGATTGGCGCGGCGGTGCGATTGGTCCGGCGGTGCGATTGGTCCGGCGGCGCGATTGGTCCGGCGGCGCGATTGAAGGATGAGCCATGAATCCGCAACTCACGATGTTTGGGCAAAACATCTTCCTGCTCATCGGCATCGCGATGCTGCTGGCAATCATCGCCATCGTTTTGTTCGCCGCCGTCATGGGCTGGCGGGTCTGGCGGTTTCAGCGCCAGCAGCATGACGTTGATCGCGAGTTCGAAAAGTTCACGGGCAAGCCGCCATCCGCGAAGCCCGACGCGGCCGACCTGCCGCCCGATCCCAACCTGCCCCCGATGGCCCAGGGGATCTGCAACGAGTGCGGCCGTGTGTTTCCAAAGGTCTATCACTTGCCGGACGGCGAGCGGCTTTGCAAATCGTGCTTTTCAAAGCGCCCGGCCAAAGCATAGAATGCAGGAGTGGCGCCGGTTCGCAACCGGCATAGTATCCACCCAGCCCCCGCTTCGCCCACCCGATTCACCCCCGCCGTCCATGCGAAGCTTGCGAGCGACATTACCATGTCCCATCCCGCACTCGACGACAAACTCTACGACCTCGGCAACGGCCGCAAGCTCTCCATGCGCGATCTGCTGGATTACTTCGCGCAGATGGGCCGGCTGCGTGTGTCGGACCTGCACATCAAAGCCGGCGTGCCGCCCGTTTATCGCGTTGATGGTCAGCTACAGAAAATGAAAGGTCCGCCGCTGACGCGCGAGACGGTCGAACAGCTCGCGCGCAGTCTGCTGACCGAGCAGGAATGGCCGCGCCTCGCCGAGGGCCGCTCGACCGACGGCTCGTGCATGACCGACTCGATGCAGTTCCGGCTGAACTTTTTCCACGAGAACGAGGGACTCGCCATCGCCATCCGTGCGCTGGAGTCGTCAGCGCCGGCCGTGGAGGAGATCGGCTTTCCCAACAACGTCTGGCGCGACATCGTCGCGAGGCAACATGGGCTGGTGCTTGTGACCGGCATCACCGGCGCGGGGAAGAGCACAACCATCGCATCGCTGATCGACCGCATCGCCCAGACGCGACCCTGCCGAATCATCACACTCGAGGACCCCATCGAGTATCGCCTGCACAGCAAGGCCGCGATCATCTCGCAGCGCGAAGTCGGGCGCGACGTGCCCAGCTTCGAGCGCGGCCTGCGCGACTGTCTGCGTGAAGACCCGGACGTGATCTTCGTCGGTGAGATGCGCGACCGCGAAAGCGCCTCGTGGACGTTGACGGCCGCCGAGACCGGGCACCTGGTCTTCTCTACGCTGCACACGCGCGACACGCGCGGGACGCTGACGCGCGTGCTGGATATGTTCCCGCCGAACAAGCAGGACGAGATCGCCAGCCAGCTTTCGCTGGGGTTGAGCCACGTCATCTCGCAGAAGCTGATCCCCCGCGCGAAGGGCGAAGGCCGCATCGTGGCGATGGAGATCATGAACAACATCTACGCCTGCTCAAATCTCATTCGCCATTGCAAGGTGGAGCAGATTTATTCGCAGTTGCAGACTCGCACCAAGGACGTGCCCGAGGAGCGCATGACGACGCTGGAGCGCTCGCTGGCCACCCTCGTCCGCGCCGGCCACATCACGCCGCTCGAAGCCGAAAAGTGGGCCAACAATCCCAGCGCGTTCCTGGAAGAAATGCAGCGCGTGTGATGTTTCTGTAGGGTGGGCATTGCCCACCAGACTTGCGCTCGACATCGAATGGCGCGCGGTGCCCGCCCTGCACACTCCGCGCGGCCCGATCCGAGTCCAAGCTCTTTCAAAAATCCGCCGCGACGCGGTGGCCGTCGGGTTGAATCTTGATCACCGAATGCACCGGCAAGCCGGGGAACTTGTCGCGCCCCTTCAGGAAGCACAACTCGATCAGCACGGCCACGCCGACGATGTGCGCCTTCAGCTCGCGCACCAACTGGCACGCGGCGACCATCGTGCCGCCGGTGGCGAGCAGATCGTCGATCATCAACACGCGCGCATCGGGGCGGATCGCGTCTTCGTGAATCTCCAGCGAATCGCTCCCGTACTCCAACTGATACGTCACCTTGCGCGTCCGGGCGGGCAGCTTGCCGGGTTTGCGAATCGGCACGAAACCGGCCGACAGGTTCCGCGCGACAGCGGTGCCGAAGATGAACCCGCGGCTCTCGGCGCCGACGACGACGTCAATGTGCTGATCGCGAAACGGCTGCGTGAGGAACTCGACAGCGAGCGACAGCGCGGCCGAATCGCCCAGCAGCGGTGTGATGTCCTTGAAGACGATGCCGGGCTTGGGGAAGTCGGGCACGTCACGCAGCAGCTTCGCGAGGCAGTCCACGCCGGTGAGTCGCAATCCATCGAGCGCCATGAGGTCGATCCTTTCGTGAGGCGGGCATTATAAGGGGTGCAAAGAATCGGCCCAAGCTCGCCGGACCTAATCGGCGAAACGGAGAACGCAGGATTCCCGCCTGAGCAGGAATGATCAGCCGACGTTACTTGCGCACAAGCACGCTGCCGCCGTGGCTCAAGCCCAGCAGCACATCGCCGCTTGCCTCGGCGATCGCTCGCGCGGCGTCGCCTGCGACCGGCCGGCCCTCAATGCGCACGATCACATCGCCCGGCGTCAGACCCGCGCGGTCGGCCGGCGAACCGCTCGCGACCACGAGTACCATCAGGCAGCCGTTCGGCAATCGGCCCGCCTCGCGCGTGGCGGCGTCCGGCTCGCCCAACGTCGCGCCGCGAAAGACAAATGGCGCGATGCGCGAAGGCGGCGCCTCCGTTGGCGGCCGGCGCGCGAGCGTCACGCTTGCCCGGCTCCGCCGCCCCTGGCGCTCGTACTCCATCTCCACGGTGCGCTCCGGTCCGGCCGCACCGACCCGCTGCACGAACTCGTCGGCGCTTTCAACCGTCGATCCTTCGATTGCACGAATGATATCGCCGTCGCGCAGACCGGCCGCGTGAGCCGGGCCACCGGGGAAGACCGTCTCCAGCAGCACGCCGCCGCGATCTCGCCGGCCGCGCAGCTCGGCAAGGCTCCCGACACGCACGCCGGCGTAGCCGTAGTCCGGCTCCACACCCTCCAGCAATTTATCGATGACCAGCCGCGTGCGCGCCGTCAGCGGAATGGCGAAAGCGATCGGCTCGGCGCCCGCCTGGGGCAGCGACGCCGCCGCGACGATCCCTACAACCTGACCGCGCCGGTCAATCAGAGGCCCGCCCGAGTGCCCCGGATGAATCTGCGCCGTCGTCTGGATCATGTCGCCGTAGTAGCGATCCTCGTCGCGGCCGAATGTCTCGGGCAGCGGCCTCGCGATCGCGCTGACGATTCCCATCGCCGCGGCGGCCTGCCCGTCGGCAGCAAGGCCCAGCGGATTGCCCAGCGCCAGAACGATCGTCCCGCGCCGCAGCGCCCGCGCATCGGCCAGCGGTGCGACCGCCAATCCATCCTCCGCGACGGCGATCACCGCCAGGTCGGCGCGCGGATCAGCGGCGACGCGCCGCGCGCGCAGCCGTCGCCCGTCGTGCAGCGTCACGTGAATCGTTGCCGCGTCGGCGATGACGTGCTGGCTGGTGAGGATCATCCCGTCGGCGCGGATGATGACGCCGCTGCCGCTCGCCGAGGTGACGAACGGATCGCTCGCGACGGCGGCCGGGGCGGCGCGACGCTCCACGGCAATGGCGACGACCCACGGCGACGCACCGTCGATCAACTGCATGACCGCGCGTTCCAGTTCAGCCAGCGGGTCCGTCGGCGCGACGTTCGCGGCCAAGTCGCGGGCCATTGAACCCGGTTGCGACGCGGGTTGAATCGTTGCCGGCTGCGAGGTCGCACCTTCAGATGGGTTGCCCGATGAATCCGATCGCGAAGCCGCCTGGGAGGTTGGTTCGTCGGCGGCTGCCGGTGCAGCGGGCGCGAACCATGCCTGAAGCATGATCACCATGACGACGCACGCGAAATGATTCCGGAAACGCGACATGAACGATCGGCTCCGTCCGGATCGTTGGGGCGTACTCGAACGGCGCGACGCCTAATCGTTGGGCACGACAATGTTCAACTGCTGCGTCGAACCGATGCCGCCCGATTGAAACTTCACCAGCTTGACGCCCGGATCGACCACGAAGATGTACGCGAAGAACCGCTCGTCTTCCGCCGTCGCCTGAAGCGTCTTGGTGGTCACGCGCCGTGGCTTCGCGAGGCAGCGCTCGGGCACCTCCGGCTCGGGGTGGTATTGCAACTCGATCATCATCTTGCCTTCGACCTTGGCCTTCGCGATGACCCCTTGCGCGTAGAACAGTTTCCCGTCGTCCGTCGTGACCTTGATCTGCGCCGCGACGTTCGAGGCATAGTTCAGCGACTTGCCGAACAGGCTTTCGGCCTGCAACTGCTTCGCGCCGAGAAAGACGATCTTCTTGCCTTCGGGCACGAACAACTGCGTCACGGCGTCGCCGCCCTCCGGCTCGCTGGCCGGCGCGTTGATGGCGAAGTGGCAATCGCCGATTCGATCGCCCTGCACCGCGGACTGAACCAGGTTCTCCGCCTTGGGCAGCGCGATCGGCAGCGTGTCGGTGACGGCGGTGCCTTCCTGCGTCACGTTGGAGACGTGCGTCGCACCGGCCGGCGCCTCGCCGACCTGCGGTGCGTCGGCCGCGGCGGTCGCCTGCCGCCCTCCCGAAGCGGTGGAGGCGTAGGCCGGCGGTTTCTCGACGAATTGCTTCTTGGTCAATTCCAGGCGCGGGCCGCGCTTGAAGGCGATGTACCACGGCGTAAAGTTCTCGGGCACCTCGAAGGCAACATCAAACCGGTACCCGCTGCCGTCCTTCTCCTGCACCGCCTTGGTGTGCGAGGCCGTGAGGACGAACTGCGTCTCCGGCTTGAAGCGGACCAGTCGCCGTGCCTGCCCGCGTGCCAGCTCGCGATGGTTGTGCGTGTGGTGCGTGTAGAGATCGCTGGAGCCGATCGCGGGATACACCACCGGCGTCGCGCCAGAGGCCGGGTCCGGCCCAACGAGCCGAAACTGCGGGAGCCGATAGCGAATCTGGGGATGTTCGGAAGGCGCGGCGCTCGAAGCGACGCGCACGTTCACCACGATGAACTTGGTCGCGCCGTTGGGCGAGGCGACTTCAAATTCGCGGACGAGGTTGCTGTTCTCCAGCGTCTGTTTCACGGTGGAGATTTCCCGCGCCTCCCACCAGGCGCGAACGCCCAGCGCGTCGCCCGGAATCTCATGACGGTCCTCGGTCTGCGTGCAGGAGCGCGCGCAATAGAGATCCATCAACAAGTCGGGCTTGGCTTCGGCGAGCGGATTGCCGCCGCCAAATCGCCCGTTGGAAAGCAGGTTAACCAGGCCGAGCGTGAACTCGTCGGGCTTGAAGAACAGGCCGCTTCGGACGATCGCGCCGTTGGCGTTGGTGCTGACCCGCTCCCAGCCAAACACGTTCGAGCCGATCGGCAGCATCTGAATGCCGATCAGGGCCATGCCGACGAGCACCATTCCGGAGAAAAAGCCGCACAACCCGGCGCCGATGCGATCCAGCACGACCGGCAGCTTGAGATTCCCCGTGATCAATTTGTCGGTCAGCACGCGCAGCACGATGACCACGACAAAGAACAACAGCATCAGCGCGAGCGGCCGGCCCAGACCATTGCCCAGCGCGCCGGCCCAAAGCGAATTCACCGATTCGTAAAACCCGAATGCAACCATCGCGGCGATGACGCACTCAAAGAACACAATGACGCCGCTCAAGAAGCCCTGGTAGACCCAATAGGCGGCGACAAGGATGACCATCAATCCGACGGCGATGGAGAACAACATGGTGACGGTCCTTGAAACAGTAACCCGTGGTCAGCGGTCAGTGATCATTGCCAATCCCGGCGCGCCGGGGGAGGTCAGGAAACCCTCATTTAGCCGGCGAGCTTGTTCGCCGCGATACCCATCGTCCGACGACGTCGACGATGCATCTTATGCCGATGCCGCCGCGGCCGGCGCGGGGTCTTTCGTCACGCGCAGCACTTCGTTGATGCTCGTCAGGCCTTCGTACACCTTGAACAGCGCGACTTCCTGCAGGTACAGCATGCCCTTCTTCCGCGCGGCCGTCTTGACGGCGGCGAGATCACTCCCGGCAGCGATAAGGCCGCGCAGCTCATCATCGAGGATCAGCAACTCAAACACGCCGGTCCGCCCGAGGTAGCCCGACCCCTGACAGACCTGGCAGATGATCGGGTTGCCGCGTTTGTCCACTTCGACTTCATCCGGATTGGGCGGCCGGTAGAAAGGGCGGTTCTCTCCCGTGGGCAGATTGCCTTTCTTCAACAGGGCCGGATCGGGCTTGTAGGCCTTGCGGCAATTCGTGCACAACAGGCGCACCAGCCGCTGCGACGAAACGCCCAGCAGCCCCGCGGCGGCCAGCGCCGGGTCGTTCACGGCCTGGAGGTAAGCCCGCAGAGCGTGGAACGTGTCCTTTGCATTGAGACCAATGTAAACTTTTTTGCCCTGCTTCGCGGCGGCCGCGGCCAGTTGCGCCGTCTCCGCATCCGGCATGTCGCCCGACATGCAGACATCCGGCTCCGTTCGCAGCAACGTGCGAAACCGCCGGCCGTACGTCACCGTGCCCCCCTGGCTGTCGAAGACGTGCTGGGTGATGTTCTCCACGTCCATGTTCTTGGCCATTTCCAGCGTGTGGATGTTCTGCAGGAACGCATCGTGCGTGCGCAGGATCGCGTAAAGCGTGCTGGTGACTCCGCCCTGCTTCGGGCCAGAGACCAGGAACACGCCGGACTTGGTCTCCGTCACGAGCGGCTGCATCTGATCCTGCTGCAACTTGGCCAGGCCGATGTCGGGCAGGCGGAACTTCTGCTCCTCGGAGATCAATTTCAGGATCATGCGCTGGCCGGCACTGCTGCCCGACGTGCGCACTTCAACTTGTGCCGTCTTATCGCCCTTGCCCCCCGCGCCGATCGATGCCTTGAAATTGCCGCTTTGCGGCCGGCGGTTCTCCTCCGGATTCAACCCCGCCACGCGCTTGAGGTGCGCGAAGATAATCGTCGCCACCGCCTCTTCAATCGGCTCGCGCAGCCGATCCACACCGTCCACGCGATAGACAATCTTCAACGGTTGACCGGGGACGAGGTCCATCCGCACGTCGCTGCTGCGCCGCCAGATCGCGTCGAACAGCAAGTCCTGCATCGCCTGATAACCCGCCGCCTGATCCGGGTCCTTCGGCCATTCCGGCGTCTTGCCGGCCGCATCCTTGATGCGCGTCCGATCCTGGGCATCCTTCGCGGTGGTTTCCTTGTTGCCACCGCTGCCCAGCCGCCGAAAGTGCGCCATCGTGAGGACGGTCTGCGTCGGCCCGACGCGCTGATTGCGCTGAAGCACGTACGCGATGGATGCGCCGCCAAACAGCACCAGATAGACAATCAAACCGACAAAGAACACCGGGATGAGCAACCATGCGACGAGGCCGGCGAGGCCCCCGAAAAACACCATGCTCACCCACAGGCCGGGCTGCATGCGAACTTTCTTGGTGTCGGCCTGGACCCACGCCGCCGTGTACGCGAAGAGGATCAGCATCAGAAGCAGGACCACGATCTTGATCGGGTCGAAGTATCCGCCCTCGGTCGGCAGCGCCGCCAACGAGAGCGAAGACAAGGGCATGTTGACGGTGATGTCTGGCATTCGGTCTGTCGGCCCTAAGGCCGAATCGGGGGGAATCGCATTGAATTCAGGGTTGGAGCGTTGACCGCCGTGGTCGTCCACCGCACCCACCCGGCTGGAAAGCGACCATTGTACGTTGAGACCGAGCCGATGGGAAGAAGGAAACGGCCGTTCCGCGAATCCGGCATGCCGTGCGCCCGGGCGGGTCGCCCGCACCGGGGGCAGACCCCTATGTCGATACCGGACCGCCTGATGTCACGCGCTTTGTTTGCGAATGATCATGTCAAACTGGCGGACCATGCTGCCGTGCAGGCCGCGGACAATGGCGAAGTAAATGGCGGCGGTACACAGCGCTGCAATGGCGGCGGCATACCGCGCGTAGCGGAAATCGCCTGAAGTCAGCTTCGTGCCCGGCGGCTCCAGCGCCCATTGCGGCGCCAGGGCCACCCACACCGCGTTCGCCGGCGAGGCCGACATCAGCGCCGCGGTGAACGAATGGCTATCGCTGCTGCGCAACGGGACGACACAGGCCGACGGCAACGCGAACACGAAGATCACGAACGCCATGCTGGTGAACACAGCGGTGAGGGTCTTGCGATTCTTGATCGAACGATCCAGCCCAATGACGCAGGCGAAGCTGGTGAATGCAATGAACAAGACGGGCAACGTGAGCAGCGACTCGGGATTCACGACCGGCCCGGTCCCCGGGGGCCGGCGCTTAACGAGATCGAGCAGAAAGAATGCCACCACAGTGGCATAAGGAATCACCAGCAAAGGGCCGGTCGCGGCGATCAGCCCGCGAATCTTCCCACGGATGATCTGGCTGCTCGTCAGCGGCGTCGAAAGCACCAGCTCAAGCGTGGCCGATTCCTTCTCGCGCGTCAGCGATGTCGCGGCTGTCGCCGTGGCGATGAACAGCGCGATGAAAAGCTCGACCGAGACGACGCCAAAGAGCATGGCCTGCGCTTGCCTCGCGTCGAACCAACCCTTGCCGTAGGCGAACAGCGCGCCCAGGGCGACGATCGCGCCGCCGCCGATCACGACCACGCGCAGCAGCCGCCCGCCGCCCGCCGCCGCGCCGGTGACGCTCTCGCGCCAGGCGACGGGGTTGTCCCAGACGTGTCGCGGTTTGCGCGTCTGCTCACCCGCTTCCGCCTCGACGTGTCGACGATTGCGAAGCACACGCGACCAGAACGTGTCTTCGCCCTCCTTGGCGCCCCGCCGCACGAAGAACATCGACAGCACAATGAGCACCAGCGACCCGAGCACCGTCATCGCCATGAAGCTCAAGTGCGGATAGGCCAGCCAGTACGCCATCGGGAATCCGTAGTGGCTCACCGCGCCCAGTTCCGGCGCCGGGGTCAGACCGAGCACGACCCACAACGACAAAAACGGATGAAACGCCGCCAGCCAGCTCATGCGGCTGTCGCCGAAGTTTCCGGGCGGAGGTGGTGCTTCCGCCGGGATCATCGCCGGTACCTCTGCAAGAAAGATCATGACGATCAGGTACGTGGCGATGGCGAGATAGAACGAGAAGATCGTCCGCCCCGTGCCGATCTTGATAACGCTGATGGCGATGGCAATGGAGCCCGTCAGCAGCGCGGTCGTCGCGGCCAGCGCGCTGGACAGAATGATCTCGCGGCCGGTGACGCCGCCGTACACCATCATGATGCAGAAGAGCGGCACGCCCGCGAGAAGCAGGTTCACGACGAAATACAGGCGCGACAGCAACGACCCGAGGACGATCTGCCCGTTGGTCAGCGGCGTCGACAGAAGGATATTGAACGTCTGGGAGTTTTTCTCCTGCGTGATGGCGGCCGACGCGAAGACCGGCGCAATGATGCAGACCATGAGAAGCTGGATGATCGACAGAACGCGAAAAACCTGCGAGGCATTCTTGGCCAGCTCCGAGAGGCTGGATTGACCCTGGCTGCGGATGACGACGACGCCGATGACAACGGCGAACGCGAGAATTGCGACGTACGCCGCGCGGATCCACAGATGCTGAATCCGCCGGCCGCCTGCGCTGACCACGCGCACGAGAATCGGGTTGGCCGGCATGAGCCGCCAGAACCAGATGCCCAAGTCTCGCAGGAATGCGTTCAGATGAGTCGCTCCGTTTCGAACCGCGGCGAGTAAACTCGCCGGCTAAATGAAAAACCCTTTGACGCTCATCATCAATCACTGCCCACTGCACACTGGCCACTGACCACTGGCCACTACTCAACTCGGAACGTGCTTAATGCCCTTGTCTTCGAGCTTGCGCCGGACCGATTCGCGCGCCGCGGCCCGCTGGGCGCTGTCCGGCAGCGAATCGATGCGCCGTTTGAAATCCCGCGAGAGGTCTTCAATGGGCTTGAGCAGCCGGCGGTATTCCTCCTCCAGCGAGAACATCCACGGACCGTCACCCACATCGGCGTTGCGCTGGCTCAACCGTTGCGTGATGCGGTTCTCGATGATCTGACTGCGCCACTGCGGCGACTTGATCTTCTTTGCCTGCTCCTGGCAGTCTTTCAGGATCGCCTGCGCCGACGTGACCTGCTTTTCGTTCAGCTTGTAGTACTCCGTTGCCGCCTTGATGTAGCCCTCCCAGTTGTTGTCCGGGCTGATCTGCCAGTCGATCCAGCGCTCGACGCTTTGCCGGGCATCGCGCCGCTCTTTCGGCTCCGACGGGTCCTCCGGCGGCGGCTCGGCTTTCTCATCGTTCGGGTCAACGCCGGGCGGATCGAAAAACGGATTCGCCCCCTCACTGACTTTCCCGTCGCGCCACCGCTTCATGCGCGTCTCGAAGATCGTCAGCCCAGCGGCGGCCGCGGTCACGTCGCCGGTGAACTTCAGCCGCTGCGTCATCGACATCTCTTGCCCGATCTCCGCCGCGCCGTTGGTGAAGAGCTTCTTGAGGTTCGCGCTCAACGGCTCGGACATGCGCGCGAATTCCATGGCCTCTTCCTTCGGCATGCGCCCGTCGTGCTCGATCATCGTCGCGAACATCAATTCAATCATGTCGCGCCCGGACTTTTCGTTCTCGTGGGCAAAGGTCATGAACTGCCGAACCATGATCGATTGAATTGCGCCGGCCTGCTTCTCGTCCAGCTCGTAGCGCTTGGTCATCTGCTCCACGAACTTGTGGCTCATCGCCTGCGCCATCTTCGGCGTGAAACGCAGCCCCAGCTCCGTCGGCCGCATGATGTCGGCTTCACTCTTGGCGCTACCACCGCGCGAGTCGGCCGGTGCGGATTCCTCGGGCTGGCGCGTCTCCTGCGCGCGGGCCGTCGAAGCGACCAATAAGAAGCACACCAATACCGCCACCAGGGGCCGCGGCCATGCCACCCAGCGCGGCGGAACGCACCTTTGTGCCCTCGAGCCTTCGTGCCTCGGTGCATCCGTTTCGCAATGACGCTTCGACGTTTGGGCGTTTCTCATTGCACCTTCCCCTTGGTGAATCGCATGAACGCGGTCTCCAGATTCACCGGCTCTTCCTGAATCCCGCGCAACGGCAGCTTCGCCTGAACCAGCGCCTCCGCCAGGAACGAGAAGTCCTGCGTCTCCGAAGCCAGGTCCACGATCAACCGTCCGTCGTCCTGCTCGACGCCCGCCACGTGCGGCAGCTTGCTCAACACCTGCTGCGCCTTTTCCTGCCCGCTCGCCACGCGCACTTCCACGCGCGTCCCCGTGCGCGTCTTACGCACGATTTCGTCAATCGGCCCGTGAAAGAGCAACTCGCCGCGCTCGATGATGCCGACGGTCGTACACATCTCCGCCAGCTCGTGCAGGATGTGTGAACTGATGATGATCGTCTTGCCCATGCGGCGAAGCTCTTTCAGCAGCTCGCGCATCTCAATCCGCGCGCGCGGGTCCAGCCCGCTCGCCGGCTCATCCAGAAACAGCACCCGCGGGTCGTGCAGCAGCACGCGCGCCACGCTCAACCGCTGCTTCATGCCGCGCGACAACGAATCGACCAGCGCCTCGCGCTTCTCCGTCAGATCGGTCAACTCCAGCACATCGCCAACGACTCGCTTGCGTTGATCGCCGTGGATGCCGTACGCCGCCGCGAAGAACTCCAGATACTCCAGCACGGCCATGTCTTCGTACGCACCGAAAAAATCCGGCACATAACCGATCAGCGGGCGAATCCGCCGAGACTCGTACCCCACGGTGTAGCCACAGACTTTCGCCTCACCCCAGGTCGGCTGGAGCAGCGTCGAGAGGATGCGAATCGTCGTGGTCTTGCCGGCGCCGTTCGGACCGATGTAACCGAAGCACTCGCCCTCTTCGATGTTGAGGTGCAGGCCGTTGAGCGCCACCAGTTTGCCGTAGCGCTTGGTCAGGTTGATCGTCTGAATGATCACGGCTCGCGGCCCTCCGCCCGCCCCCACGGGCGCTCCACCGGAATGACAAATCGATAAATCGTCCGCGCCTTGTTCGGCTTCAACGCGACGCGATTCACTTCCAACACCGCCGGCCCCGGCTCCTTGGAGTACCCGATCAGCAGCGCCGTTGTCGGCGTCAGCAGGCGCGAGCAGTCCAGCGACCGGCCGTGGGTCCGCCGCACCGCCGACCGGCCGTTTGAATCCGCGCGAACCAGGTCGCTGAATGACAGCAGCAGCACGGAATTGTACTCCGAGTCGGCCAATGGGACGCGGGGCTCATTCGGGTTGGACGACATCGGAATCAGTGCCGCGCCCCAGCGAAGCAATTGGTCGGAAAGCAGCGGCAGGCGCGGCCGCCGGGCCGGCGGATCGCCCGGCTTTTCGGGATCCGCCAGCATGTACAGCCGATCGCGCAGCTGGACGGCGCTCAACTCCTGACCGGCGTCGAGATCGCCGAGTGGGAAGCATCGCGCCAGGACGTTGCGCCCCTCGCCGGCGACGAGTTCGTCCGTCTCAAAAAGGTAGCACGATTCAAGAGCGACCGGCAGCCCGTTGCGCAGGAAGCTGCCCTCACCAAACTCGAATGGAATCTGCGCGCGGTCGCTGCCGACGTTGCGATGCGAAACAAGTTTGCCATCCAGGAGCCCCCCGATCGGCCCGTGCCAGCTCCCGGTGAACTCTTTGAGCGTGGCGCGAATCGGCACGTCTTCCAGCCATTCGCCACCGAGGCGCGCCCGGTAGGCTTCCGGCGCGGCAAACTTCGACGACGTTCCCTGAATCGAATCGCTTTCCGGCACGACGCGCAGCGAACCACCTCGTGATTCGCCCGAACTGGCGTCACCCGTCGGCAAGTGCAGATCCAACCGAGCGTGATCCGGCGTGCGCACGCCGAACAGGCTCACGGCATGGCCCTCGGCGCTGCCGGCCGATGCGTCCACAACACTCGTCTGCCACAGGCGCGTCGTCACGCCGCGAAGCCCCCAGACCATCATCATGCCGACCACGCTGCTGACGACGCTGACCACGGCGAAGGCCGACCAGGACAGGTGCGACCAGCCCCGCCGCTTGAGGTAATTGTGACTGCCGATCGTCGCGACGAACCAGTAGGCCAGCCCGAAGACAATCGCGACGATGACAAACGTCGCGCCGACACTCTCGAACGAGATCGTCTGTCGCAATACGCTGTACAGGTCCAGCCGACCAAACATCCTCGCGCTGATCCCGGTGTCCTTGTCCTCGTACACAAACGGCAGCGCGAGCAGCCGCCGGGCGACGACCCTCTCGCACGCCGTGTTCAGGAACGCGTCTTCGGTTTCATCCAGATCAGGCTCTTCTTCACCCAGCATGTTGCGCATCCGGGTCGGCACCGGCAGCAACTCCTGGAGGGACGCCCCGACAAATGTCACCACGCCGCGACCATGAAACCGCCGATACACAATCGGTGGATTCGGGCATCGCGGCGGCACGGGGATCGACCCCGGTCGCGGCTCCATTCGACAACGCGTGATCGGGTTCCGCGCGTAACGGCGCGTCAGCCGGGACGCGTATTCCTCGTTCTCAACAATGTCCAGAAACTCCAGCGCTTCGGTCCGCTCCTCAACGCCGATCAAGGTCACCGGCAGCGCGTCGGCCAGCGGTGAGCTTGCCAGCGCCTGCCAGTTCCGCCCGCCCGTCAACAACAGGCGACCGCCCTCGCGCACCCAGTCCACCAGCGCCGCGATCTGCTGCGGCGAAAGACCGGTCGGATCGGCGTCGTTCCACACGATGGCATCGACCGCGTCCAACCCCTGCCACCGGCTGGGCAACTCGCGCGGCGGGAGCGCGCGTGCGTGCCGCGCGTTCAACCAGTTCAACTGTTGCCGGCGCTTGGCATCCAGCCACGCCACGTGCGCCAGTCGGCGCGGGGACGACAAATCGAGCACGAGGAACTCATCCGCCGGAAAGTCCAGAACCGGCAGGCTCGTCAATTCCGTCACAATGTTGCCCGTTTCGTCCACGAGCGAAGCGCGGCGGCCATCGGCGCCGTACAGCCGAACCGTGGGCGGCCCCAGCGCGCCGCTGACCTCGTTCGGAACGTAGTAAACCTGGTAAGACCGCCATTCGGCGCCGGGAGCCAGTGCCACGGGTGTCACCGATGTGGCAATATCGCCGTCGCGGTCGGACTGGCTCACGCGCAGCTCGCCCTCGAACGGCCGATCACCGCGAAAACGCAGTGCCACTTCGATGAACGACCAGTTGCCGCTGCGAACCAGCGGCATGCCGCCGGCAAACAACCCGACTCGGTGAATGCGGCCCTCGATCTGATCCGTCGCCGTGGGTGCCGGCGCGGTCGCGGGTTGCCCTCGAACCACGCCGCCCGCCAGCGCGATCAGGCAGCCCCAACCCATCGCGGCCGCGCGGACCCTGGCGAGGAAGCCCTGGCTCCCTGCGGATCGGAGGCGCGGTTGGGTCGGATGGCAATTCATGACATTTGACTCAATTAGAATCGCTACCTCTTCTCGTCGCACCGGCAGACCATTTCGCCGCAGCCCGGGCAGCCGTTGCGGTACTTCTCCATCGCGCGCGTGAGATCCACGCCCTCGACGTTCGCCAGCGTCACCAGCCACGCCAGCACGTCGGCAAACTCGGCCTCCTTCTCGTGGTGCGGCTGACCCTCGCCGATGGCGGCCGCCAACTCGCCGACCTCCTCCATCAGCCACAAAAACGTCCCGGCGGCTCCGCGCTTGCGGTCCTTCGCCGAGTACATGCGTTCAATCAGTTGCTGCGCTTCCGATAGCGTCATGTTGGTTGCACCCTTCGCGTCACGGCATGGCGGGCAATGCCCACCCTGGGTTTGCTGGCTTCTTCATCCGCCGCCCAGTGACTTCGCTCTTTCCTTATACTTGCTCGCCTGCTCGGCGTCGCCGGTCGCCTCGGCCACTCGCGCCAATCCCAGCCAACCGTCCGGCTCATCCGGCTTCAGACGACAAGCTGTATCAAACGAACGTCGGGCGTTCATGAAGTCGCTTGATTTCAAATAGGCTTCGCCCAGCCCGTTGTGACTTGGCCGATCGTACGGGTCGATCTCAATAGCCTGGCGAAACCACTTCGCCGCCTCCGGCGCTTTGCCGCGCTTCAACACAATCTCCCCGATTCGGCGCGGAACAGCCGGCTCATCCTCGACGCGCCGCGCCAGCTCCTCCAACTCGACGAGCGCCTCGTCCTCGCGGCCCTGCACGAGGTAAATCCCGGCCAATCGTCGAAACGATGCCGGATCGTCCGGCAGCATCTTCTTATATCGCGAGAGCAACGCGATCGCCGCGGGCCAGTTCAACCGTGCCTGCTCAATATACCCCAGATATTTTATTCCGTCTGCATTCTTCGCATCGACTTCGAGCAGCCGCCGAATGATCGGTTCGGCATCGTCCACCAGTCCCGCACGCTTTGCTTCGTCCCGCTCCGCTTCCATGCGTCCAACCAGAATGTGCCCGAGCACTTCCAGCGCCCTGGTCTGTTTGGCGTCGCGCTTCAACGCTCGGTTTGCGATCTCCTCCGCCTTCTTCACGTCGCCGTCCATCAACAGCGACTCGGCGTAGCGAGCAAGCAGCCCGGCATCGTCCTCGCGGGCCTCAAGCTGCTTCGCCAGCTTCTCCGAGTCTTCCACCTGTACATCCGGCAGCCCCCATGTGTTCACCTCTTTCGATGCGTACGTCGAAAACGCCCGTGAGAATTCGTCCTCGTTTGCACCCAGCACCTTCTCGAACACCTCGGCCTGCGTCTGCCGATCTTTGAATCCCTTGAGCATTTCGTGAATCTTCGGCTCGCCCCAGCGCTCGATGATGTACTCCACCATCCACTCGCTTTGCGCGTAGGCCAGCTCGCGGTCGTCGGCGCGGCGCGGCCGCATGAATCCCCAGTCAATCGTCTTCAGCGTGAAGAGCCGATCGTGCCGCACCGCATCGCTAAGCAACTGCTTGGTGCGCCACGTCCGCGGCTGCGGTTCTTCATGCACCGCCAGACCCTCCGTCATCCAGTGCGGAATGCGGTTCTCGGTCGCCGCGAGAGTGACGGTGTGCGTGAACTCGTGCCGTAAAACGGTCGCCCAGTTGTAGTGCCCGAACGGCGGCGTGCCGCGCGGCGCCTGCATCGCGATGACCCGCCCGGTGCAAGCGCCGACCGTCGCGATGAACGGCCGCCCCGTGATGCGCACCGAGAAGCCCATGTGATCGGGGAAGATTTCGATAATCGTCTGTTTATCGGGCGTGGTGCTGAACCGTTCGCAGATGTCCCGATGCACGCGCTCCAGCGCTTCGCCGAAGTACGGCGCGATCGGCCCGTCGCGCGATTCGTCGAACTTGACGGCGAAGTGATCCGTCTCCAGCCGGGCGAAGTGGTCGATCTGATCGAGCAGTTGCAGCAGGTTGTGCGTGTGCGCGTTGAAGCTGTCCAGCCCGAAGGCCTGCTCCAGCGTGCGCCGCGCGAGGGCCTCCTCGCCGGTCTCCATGTACAACTGGCCCAGGTCGGCCCGCGGCTCGGACCACGTCGGCGAGAAGTCAATCGCCTTCTTGAAATGCGCCTCGGCATCGGTGAACTGACGCCCGGCCGACAACCATTTCGCCAGCGTGTGATGCAGCAGCGCGCACCGAGGGTTGATCTTTTCCACGCGCGCGACCGCCTCGCGATAGGCCGGCTCCTCCCCCGCTCGCAGCCGGGCCGCTGCCAGCACCGACAGCGCCTCCACGGAATTCGGATTAGTCTCCAGCGCTTCGGTCGCGAGCCGGGCCGCGTCGTCATACCGCCGCTCGATCATGCGCGTGCTCGCCAGGAGCACCCTCGCACCGACATGCGGCGGACAGGCCTTCATCGCCTCGGCTGCGCGCTTCTCACACTCTTCAAAATTCCAATCCTCCAGCGCCGCCCAGCCCAGGCCGACGTGCGCCGCCGCGACGCTCGTGTTCTGCTCCAACACGCGCTGAAAATCCGCCACCGCTTCCTTCGAATTGTGTTTCTCCAGCAGCAGTTCCGCGCCCGCCAGTCGCGCCGGCCAATACGCCGCGTCGACGAACTCGTACGCCTCCTGATAGACCTCCGTCAAAACATGCTTCGTCCGCCGTACGACATCGGGGTTGCGCGCCAGCACGCTGTAGCGCAGAAACCCGCGGCCCAAGTCGGTCATGTCTTCCGCGCGATCCGGCAGCGTGCCCGAGGTCATCCGCTCGTTGAACCACTTGTATGTCTCAACCGCGCCAGCGATGTCCCCGGTCAACTCCAGGAGCTGCCCCAGTTGCAGCCGGGCGCGGAAGTGGCCGCGCGCGCGCTCCAGCGCCGCCCGATTGTGTTGAATGGCCGCGTCGTACTCGCCGACTTCCGCCCGCAGTGCCGCTATTGCCGCGTTCCAATCGGCCGAGCGCTCTCCAGCAGATCGAACTGACTCCAAGTGCGTGATCCCCGCACGATAGTCGCCAACCAGCAGGTCCACTTCGGCCCGGCCGCACGCCGCTGCGATGGCAAGCGATGAATCCTTCGCCGCAGACTCGTACGCATCGACGGCCTTCTCATATTCGCCGGCCAGCGCCGCATCGCGCGCATCGCGCAGAGATTTGGCGGCGGGTTCTTCCGATTGACTCGCAAGCACAGGGGCTGACGCGAAAGCAAGCGCGAGAACCGGCGCAATGAGGACCAGGAAGCCCGGACAGAATGAATGCGTGATGAATCGCCGGCGCAGCGCGCCGTGGCGGCGGAAAGAGAGACTTGGAAAGGCTGCGAGGCGCTTCACGTTCTCATTCTATGGAGCGACGAATCGCGGCGTCAAACGACACAGGCCGAATCACGCCGGCGATGCACCGGTCACGCCGCGCCGAATGCTTGCGTGAGCACCGCGCCGTTCTCTCGAATGACGCCGTCGTGCCGCGCGAACAGAATCGCATTGAGAACAACTGCCCCCAGCGCCGCGTAGAAATGCGCCCCGGAAGCCGTCGCCGCGCCGTCGGCTGCCCCCAGAGCCGTGGTCAGGATCATCGACGCAATACCGAGCATCGACAGTTTCAGCGCCCGGGCCTTGAGTCGATCGACGATCGCCGCGAAAGAGACATCCAGCCCGTGGTGCAGGATCGACTGCTTCACAATCTTGTCCTGCACCATGAAGTAAACGAACACGAGCACATGGACAAAGCACGTGAACAAGGCCGCGAGAATGCCCAGCATGAAGTGCCGCGCGAAGTTCTGCGTGCCCGTCACGGTCGTCCCCAAGGCCGCCGTCAGACAGAGCAGCAACAGGTCGGCACCGGCCAGCAGTCGAAAGCTCGCTTTCATGGTCGCGCCGTGACGCCTCGGTACCCGTGCGTCCTCTACTGCTTCACAATCTTTCCCGGTCCCTGATCGGTGATAACCGTCGTGTTAAACCACGTCGTTTCGGTCTGAAGCTTGCCGACAGCCTCGGTCAGGTTGTCGTTGAACGTGCCCTCAAACACGAGATCGCCGGTCAGCACGACGCGCACCGTGTTGCCGGTCACGACCGTCGCCAGGTTCAGGTCGCGTTCCACAACGCGCTGCTCGGACCCGAAGATGTTCGTTGAGCGCGTCGTGACTTGTGTCAGGCGACCGCTTGCGTTGAACACCAGCGCCTTGTCAAGAAACGTCGATATCTGTTCGCCGGTCAGCAGCCACGTCCCTGCCAGCACCGCTTCAAGCGGCGGCGTCACGTTGACTTCGCACGCGCCGCCGACCAGCGCCGTAACCGCCATGCAGACCATCATGACCGTCGTCACCCGGCGCGATTGTCGCACGATGCCTTGCCGACCGATGCCCCAAACGCCCCCTGTCGAACTCCGTTCCATGTTGCCTGTCCCTTTCGTCGCGAGGAGAGATGGATGCGCACGTCCTCCGCGAGGCGATGGGATTGTATCGGCAGGAAGTGGCCGGTTGCCAGTGGCCAGTGGTCGGTCGCAGGGTGCGTCCTCGACGCACGATCGTCCGGGCATCGAGTGGGGAACCATCCGCATTGTGAACCATTCCCCAATTCTGCGCGATCGCGACCCCCCCAAAAAACTCACCCGCCGTAATTCTTCTCAATCAATGTCTCAATTTCCCTGCGAAGTCGAAGTCCATCATCGCGCACCGATTTCGCGCGATTCGCCAGCTCTTCGCGCGTTCGTTCGTCGCGAATGCCCGGCAGGTTGATCATCACATTCAGCCTTACACCCTCCAGCGCCGCATGCGCGAAGAGCGCGGCCACGCCCGCGTCCGACAGGCAGTTCTTCTTTGACTGCGCCAGCCCCCGCGCCGCCAAACGCATCACATCCAGCGACGCCTGCATGATGGCCAACGGCGCGCGCGTCGCCTCGAGCACTGCGGCCTGCTTCTGACCAGCGTGCGCCGCGTCGTCCGGCAGCTTCCATGACGCGGCCAGCGCATTGAACGCCATAATGTCTTCATCCATCAGCGACAGCAATCGCCCGCGCAGCGCGTCGGCCTCGGACACTGTGTCGTGCAACACACCCGGCGAGCCGTCCTTCTTATCATTCAGTCGCCCCACCATGCCGCACAGCGCCCCGGCCGCCGCACCGACCAGCGCGCTGGCGCTGCCCCCGCCGGGCGTGGCGGAGCGGGATGCGAGTTGGTCGAGGAATTCCTTTATGTTGGTTTCTTTCACGGCAAATCATCCGATGTGGGTCTGCAAGTCTCGAAATAACTGCGCGACGAATCCGGGGCGACACGCCTCGGCTCTGACAAGTGGCGGCTCATTGCACCTTCGGACCGATCACGCCCAGCACGGCGGTTTCGCGCGCGACCGCCTCCGACTCCAACCCCGCCGCCTTCTTGAGAATCGCCTCCGCACCCGCGCGATCCTTCAGTCCCTTCGCGTTGATCTTCACATTCAGGTGCGCGCCGATCACCGCCGACCGCGCACACAACGCCGCCACGCCCACGTCCGACGCGCTGGCTTCCATGCCGTCGCGTGCCATGGCGTCAATCACCTCAAAACTCTCCAGCGCCGCCTCCATCACCGCAAGCGGCGCTTCGATGGCTCGCAACGTCGCCGCTTCAATCGCTGCGGTGCGCGCCGACTTTTCCGAATCACTGCCCCTGGGCAATCCGAAAGCCGCCATCAGCGCGTTGAACGCCGCTGTGTCTTCATCCACCAGCGCGAGCAGCCGATCGTGAAGCACCTTGCCGCGCTCGGCCCACAGCGAAAACTCCTCCCAGCGCGCATCCCACCCGCGCTTGTGGCTCGACAGATTCGCCACCATCGTCGCCAGCGCCGCGCCCAGCGCGCCCAGCAGGGCCGACACGCTACCGCCGCCCGGCGCGGGCGACTCGCTCGCCGTCTCCTCAACGAAGTCCTTCACCGTCCGATCCACCAGGCGCTTTGAAGCCTTGTCCGCGATGGCGAATTCAATGACCTTTTCTTCGGGTTTGAACGGAGTCAAATCGTTCAAACCCAGGCTGCGCACGGCGATCTTGATCAATTCCCGATCGCTCACGCCCGTCGAGCGTTGCTGTTTGCGCAGGAAATATCGCCCGGCCTCGAGCATCGCCGACAACGGCACCATGCCCACGATCTCGCTGCCCGTCACGCGCACCCCGCGCGATTCAGCCCGCCGGCAGCATTCGTCGAACGCAACGTGCAGCGGCGTCACATTGATGTTCGTCAGATTGATGGAAATCTGCGCGACGCCGTACTCCTCGATGTACCACCCGATCGCCTTCACGCACTTCAGCGACCCCGGCTCCCATACCTTCTGCCCGTTCGCATCGAGCACCGGCTTGCCGGTCGGCGTGCCGTCGTCAGTTTTCACGCGGCCCTTCTCGCGGATGTCGTACGCGATCGCGTTGGCCCGCCGCACGCTCGTGGTGTTCAAATTCACGTTGTACGCGATCAGAAAATCGCGCGCTCCCACGGCGATGGCCCCCGTTTGCGCGTTGAACGTCGCGGGGCCGAAGTCGGGCTTCCACTCCGGCCGCGTCAGTTTGTCTCGCAGTCCTTCGTATTCGCCCGCGCGCACGTCGGCGAGGTTCTTCCGCTGCGGCGAGGTTGCGGCGTATTCGTAGCAGAAGGTGGGGATTTTCAGTTCATCGCCGATGCGCTTCGCCAGGCCGTGGGCGTATTTGACCGTCTCTTCCATGCTGATGCCGCTGATGGGGATCAGCGGGCAGACGTCGGTCGCGCCGAAGCGCGGGTGCTCGCCCTTGTGGCGGCTCATGTCGATCAGCTCGGCCGCGCGCTTTGCCCCGCGAAACGCCGCCTCACAAACGGCGCACGGCTCACCGACGAACGTCACCACGGTACGATTGGTCGCCTTGCCCGGGTCGACATCGAGCAACCGGACGCCCTCGACCGATTCGATGGCATCCGTGATCTGGCGAATCACCGCCTCATCGCGGCCTTCGCTGAAGTTGGGAACGCATTCGATCAATGCGGGCATGGGTCATGCACTCCGTTTGCCGCATGATCTGCCGCGGCCCGCGTAGTGTATGACAGCGGGGCGATCCCGTGAACCGCGCGATTCACCGCCTGTCGATCAACCGCCGCAACGCCTTCTCCGCTTCATCCGGCTTGAAGCCCCACGGCCCTTGCTCACCGGCGTACGCAACTCGCCCGTCGGCGGCGATGACAAAAATCCGCTCCGGCCACGCAGCGTACAGATCATCTATCGCGTTGTTCAACCCATCCACCGCGCACGGCATCGTCAGATTCAGCTTCTCGCAGCAAGCCCGCGCGATCTCGCGGCGGCGATCTTCTGTGCGCGGCTTTTCGAACAACACACCCTCGCTCACGTTGCTGTCCACCTGCCAACCATCCACCGGGTGCGCTTCGCGCACATAGACAAAAAGAAATGATACACGATCCCTGTACGCCGAATGCATTCGCTCAATGGCGCCAGACTGGCGCCGGAAAGGCGGTCAGGTAAAGCTCCCGAAGACCAGCATCATCGGCCGCCCGCCCTGAATCTCGCTCCGACGAACTGACTTCGAGCCGTCCATGAGCGGAAGCGTGAAGTCCGGCGCCATTTCGCCGACGGCCGGGGCACGCCGTGCCATCAGCTGCCGCGTCTGGTCCCAATCCGGCGGCCGCTGCTCCGGCGGCATCCGGTCGATCTTCGCCATGTACGCCTCCGGCCCGCAGCCACAGGCGGCAAGCAATGGGAGCCACAACAAAAAGCGAGTGCGAAGAATTCCGGCCATGAGCCGACTTACTCCATTTCGAGTCGCGTCCATTGCAGAAAGCCGGTCGCATATGCGATCGGCGATTCCGGGTTGGCGCTGATCGATCAGCATCGTAACTGACGGGAGCTTCCAGGACGCCGATCCGTTATCTCGATTCATGCACCACTCGCCCCGCCTTGATGACGGTGCGCACAGCCGGCACGGCCACACGATACACCCATTGATCGACGCTCGCTGCGTCGACGATCAGCAGATCGGCCTGATGCCCGACGGCGATTGCGCCGAGTCGGTCGGCGCGGCGCAGCGCCGCTGCCGCATTGGCGGTGGCGGCGACCAGTGTTTCCATCGGCGTCATGCGCAGGAGCGTCGCGGCGATGGACATGACCAGCGGCAGCGACTCGATCATGCACGAGCCGGGGTTGCAATCGGTCGCCAGCGCGACCGGCAGCCCGGCGGCGATTAACTTTCGCGCGGGCGCGGGCGGGCTGTTGAGGAAGAACGAACAGCCCGGCAGCAGCACAGGAATCGTGTGCCCGCCCTTCAACGCCGCGAGGTCGTCATCGGTTACGAATTCAAGGTGATCGGCACTGGCGGCGTTCAACTCAACCGCAAGGCGCGTCGCGCCGCTGGCCGACAACTGCTCGGCGTGAACCTTTGGGATCAGCCCTGCGGCAGCGCCATGCACGAGAAACCGCCGCGATTGCTCCGGCGTGAACGCGCCCTTTTCGCAGAAGACATCCGCGAACTCGGCCAGCTTTTCATCGCGAATCGCCGAGAGCAGTTCCGGCGCAGTCATCGCATCGATGTACGCGTCGTTCTGCCCGGCGAACTCCGGCGGCGTCGCGTGCGCGCCCAAAAACGTGCCCACCATCTCGACGCCGGTCAATTCACCGACGCGCCGAATTGCCCGAAGCATCTTCAATTCGCTGGCCGCATCCAGCCCGTAGCCGCTCTTCGCTTCGATTGTCGTCACGCCGGCCGACAGCATCCGCCGCACGCGCGGCAGCGACTGCGACACCAGTTCGTCTTCGCTCGCGGCGCGCACGGCGCGCATCGTGCTGCGAATCCCGCCGCCTGATTCGAGAATCTCCAGGTAGCTCGTCCCGCGAATCTTCTGAACAAACTCCCCCTCGCGCGACCCGGCGAACACGACGTGCGTGTGACAGTCGATCAACCCCGGCACGACGATCCCACCGCTCGCATCGATCACTCCCTCTCCCTCCAGGGGAAAGGGCTGGGGCGAGGGCGAATTCTTCAAACGACGCGCCTCGGCCGGCGCATCCTGTTCCGCCCCGAACCACGCAATGCGATCGCCTTCGATCACCAAAGCGGCATTCTCGATCACCGGCGGCGAGGACAATGCATCGCCGGCGACCGGCCCGGGCGGGATCGCGACCAACTGCCCGATGTTGCGGATGATCGTCATTTCAAAGTTCGCCGTCGTTGAACTGGACGCAGGATCGATCGCAGCGTTGGGAAGGAATCGCGCCGTCAAAGCGTTGCTTGGCGCCATCTATCGGTCGCGGCTCGCATTGATCGCGGACTCGTGACCAGATCAGCCGCCAAAGATCATCGGCTTATTCATCGCCCGCCGATTGTACGTCACCTGGCCGAAGTGCCAGTACGGGTGCGCACTAAGCAACCCAACCACCGCGCCGATCGTGGGGAACATCTGCCGCATGCTCTCCGGGGCGGGCTCGTCGTAGCGCGACTCGGGGAAACTCTTCACGAACTCCACCGTCAGCTTCGCGCTGTCGGTGTACATCTTCCACGCTTCGGCGCGGGTCATGCCGTCGTCGGCGCGACAGACGCTGCCGCCGCTGTAGGCCTTGTGCAGTTGCTCGCTATAGCGCTTCGGCTGCCCGGTGATCTGCGCGATCATGCCATCCTCGGATACCGCCAGATGCGCAAGGATCCAGTTGACGTGGCACGCGCCGTCGAACGGCTGAAAGCGACAATCGGCTTCACTCAACTCCGTCACGGCCTTTTCGTAGAGCCATTGGGCCGATGCATACTGGTTCAGAACAATGTCTTTGGGCGACATGGGCGATTCTCCTGGGGAGGTTAACGATCTCCGAGTGATTCTAACGGCAATTCATCCGGTGGTCAGACGCGGCATCAGAAGGCACTGGAAGCCCATTGCCTGCAGCAGAGCAAAACGCAGGCATTCGCTCAATCGTGGGCCGCCGCAGGAGGTGCGACGATGCCGCCGTTACTCTGTTACCGACTTTTCGAAAATGATGAGATTGTCGCCGCGGTCCGGGTCCCACCGCACGCCGACGATGTTGAACCCCATCGTGATCGCCATGTGCAGCACGGGACGATGGCCGTTATGGCATTCCATGCGAATGAACTGATAGCCGTGTTCGCGCGCCCAGGCGAACTGGGCCTCCTGCAATTGCGCGCCGATGCCCATGCGCCGAAAATCAGGATGCACGCCCGCCAGCCATGCAAAAAAGACCGAAGGCTTCAATTCGAATCCCGTGGCGAATCCGACCTGCCGCTCCTCGACGCTCGCGACAAGCATCAGCGCGTTGTAGCGCCCAAGGAAGCGCCGGCGGAAGAACTCCACATCCTTCGGCGGACGAAAAATCTCGTTGTATAGCTCGGTGATCAGCGGCAGCTCGGCCGGACCGACGATCTGTACGTTGGCGTTGGCCATGATAAGGTCGCGCCGATCAACCCATGCCCGGCTGCGGCAGCGAGCCGCCGGGAAGCGTGTCGGGCAGCGTGCTTGGCCGGGTCGGGGGCACCGGTCGCGCCGAGCGCGGCGTTCGCCCTTCGTCGGCGAGCAGGTCGCTCAAGCTCGGGCGATTCAGCGACTCGCCGCGGCACAGCGCTTCAACTTCTTCCGCGTCGAGTGTCTCGTATTTCAACAGGGCCTCGGACACGCGCACAACCTTGTCCCAATTCTCATTGATCATGCGCTCGGCATCGCGGAATGCTTCTTCCGACAAGCGGCGAATCTCCACGTCGATCACGCCGGCCGTCTCGTCGGAGTAGTTCCGCTCGGGCACGAGCATCTCGCGCGCGTTATCCGGCGAGTACTTCACGAATCCCAGCTTGTCGCTCATGCCCCACTCGAGCACCATCGCGCGCGACAGGTGCGTCACCTGCTCGATGTCCATCGCCGCGCCGCTGCTCACGTCACCGCTGTGCCGCTGCTCCGCGATGCGACCGCCGCACAGCACGCGCAACGTCGCCGTCAGCCAACGCCGGGCGTAACCGTAGCGATCCTTCTCCGGCAGGCTCATCGTCGCGCCCAGCGCCCGGCCGCGCGGAATGATCGTCACCTTGTGCAGCGGATCGGCCTCGCCCTTCAGCAGCACCTGCAACACAGCATGGCCCGCCTCGTGATAGGCCGTGTTCTCGCGCTCCTTCTCCTCAATCTGCCGGCTCTTGTTGGAGCGGCCGTAGCGCACCTTGTCGCGCGCCTCCTCAAGGTCCTCCATCTCGATCATGTCTTTGTTCTGCATGGTCGCGAGGATGGCCGCCTCGTTGATCGTGGCCGCAAGCTCCGCGCCGTTGAACATCGGCGTGCCGCGCGCGATGCGCATGAGGTCGACGCTCGGCGCGAGTTTCACCTTCTTGGCATGGACCTTCAGAATCTCCAGACGCCCCTTGATGTCGGGCAAGGGTACGTACACGCGCCGGTCAAACCGGCCCGGCCGCGTCAGCGCGGGATCAAGGATGTCGTCGCGGTTCGTCGCAGCGATCACGATGACCTGGTCCGAGGTATCGAACCCGTCCATCTCAACGAGGATGGCATTGAGCGTCTGCTCGCGTTCGTCGTGCCCGCCGCCGCCGAAGGCCGCACCGCGGCGTCGACCGACCGCGTCGATTTCATCGAGGAAGATGATGCACGGCGCATTTTCCTTCGCGCTCTTGAACAAGTCGCGCACGCGCGACGCGCCGACGCCGACGAACATCTCAACAAAATCCGCGCCGCTGATCGAGAAGAACGGCACATCGGCCTCACCGGCGATCGCCTTGGCCAACAGCGTCTTGCCGCAGCCCGGCTCGCCCACCAGCAACACGCCGCGCGGGATGCGCCCGCCCAGCCGCTGGAACTTCTTGGGGTTCTTCAGGAACTCAATGATCTCGGCGACTTCTTCCTTCGCCTCTTCGACGCCCGCCACGTCCTTGAACGTGATGTTGGTCAGCTCCTTGTTGCTCACGCGATGGCGCGAACGACCAAAGCTGCCCAACATCCCCGCCCCGCCGGCGGAAGATCTCAACTGGCGGAAAACGAAGAACCAGATGAATCCGAAAATGAGCAGCCACGGGATGATCGACAACAGCGTGTTGATCAGCGGCTGGGTGCTCTGCTCGTATTGGATGACCGTGTCGGGGCACGCCTTGCGCAGCTTTTCCGCGAGTTCGTCGACGTTGTCGACGCGCATCGTAACTTTGTAACGCTTCTGAACGCCGCGCGACCGCGGAACGCCCTGCGCCGACTCGCGCGGCTCGGCGAGGATGTAGTCATCGCTAAGGGTGATCTGCGTGAACAGCCCGTCGCGGGCCATCTTCCAGAACTTGTCGATCGTCACCGACTCCGGCGGCGTGTAGCTCCGCGAGACCACCAGCGCGATCATCAGGCCGATCAGCAGGAACCCCACCCAGCTCATCGCGCCGCGCGTCATGCGCATGCGCGGCGGCATCGGCGGACCACCGCCCCGGCCGCCCTTGCGAGGCCGCTGTCCTCCGTCTTCAGGTTCCTGTCCGTCGTCCGACATGTGATTCCTGTCTGTTCCCATCGGCCTGGTGCACCGCGCTGCTTAGACTCGCCGAATTCGCAACTTGCCGTCGTAACCTGTTGGTCCACTAATCCCGCGCGGGCTTGGCCCGCCCGACCGTTTGCGGATTATAGCCCGCAGGATTCTCACCAATCTGCCGTGTCCATCTGCTCGATCATCCGCTCGGCGAGCCGGTCCATGGCGCGCTGGCTGGCGTGGTAAAAGTCCTCATTCAGCGGGCGGATGTAATCCACCGTCTGCACGAAATTCGGGCGATCCACCAGCACCTCGCCGGTGCGCAAGTCCTTCCACTGAAAACTCACGACGTACGTCGCCGCCGTCTCGCGCGGCTTGACCGATTGAAAATCGCGTCCAATCGTCGATTGCCGCACTTCGCGCACTTCGCCGGTCAGGAGCGTATCGGCCCGGTCCTTCTTTGCCAGCTTGAACGGCGTCTCCGCCTCGATTCGCTTGGCCAGCGCTTCCGTCAACTGCAATTCCAATCCGCGACGAAACTCGCGGCTTTCAAACACATCCACCGCCACCGTGCGAATCTTGTCGCCGTTGGCATTCTGCGTGCGAATTACCGCCGTCCGGTCGGTCGAATACCCGCAGCCGTTCAATGTCACGACCGCGCCGACCCAGATCGGAAGCACCCAGTTGGTCAGTCCACTTGACCGCATCGCACCTACTCCCGAGAGACTCACCCGGTTCGCGCGGGGGAGACCGCGCCAACCGCCCCGGTCGCGATCCTCCGCGTCGGAGCGGGGCGATTATAGCCCCATCCACCCAGCCAGCAATCAAACCGCTCCTGGTGGGCCGCTGCCGCAGGTTGATCCGAGCGGACCGGCACGCATACGATTAGAATGATGATGCAGCAGCGCACGGGCCGCTTCCCCGCGGATCGTTCCCGGTTATCACTCCTGACCCGCTGCCGTGCTGCCCGCGTTGCTCGTTGAAACACACCGCAACCATCAGCCCAGACGCAACGACGATGGCCGATCAACCCGAATCAACGCCAACCGCCCCGCGCTCGCCACGATCGCTGACCGACGTGCTCATGTGGTCAGCGGCCGTAGTGATCGTGCTTTGCGTCGGAGGCGGAATGCTCCGGCTTGTGGCGCACGTCCTTGCCCCGTCGCCGCTCACGTCAGCGCACGTGGCGGAATTCGTCCTGTGGCTGGCCGTCGGCGTGCTGGCGGGCGGTGTGCTTGCGGCGATGTCGACGGTGGTCGCGTTGCTGCGCGAGTTGCGCGACGGGCTGGTGCGAGTCGAACGGTATCAATACGAATTGGGGCAGCGCACGCAGCGCGACGCTGTCAACGAGGCCGCCAAGATGGACACGGTCTTCGGCATGCAGCTCGATGCATCCGCCGACGTGCGACGCGATCCAATGCCCGATCCGCCGCGCGACCGACCGGCGGCGGAGATTCCGTGGCGCGAGATCGTGCAGGCTCTGCACGACATTCGCGACTACACCCTGTTGTCCGACGATCAGCGGCGCGAGAAGAAGTCGCGATACGACGAGGAACAGTGGCGACAAGGCCGCGAGATGATGCAATCGGCGCTGGCGGCGCACGACTTCAGCGCGGCGCGGCGCGTGGCGGAGGACCTGGCCCGGCGGTTCTCGAATCGTGCCGAGGCGACGGCATTGCCCGCCGAGGTCGAGACCGCACGCGAACAATTTGAATCCAGCGATGTCGTAACAGCCACGAAGCAGGTCAACGATCTCATCAACATCTCCGCGTGGCAGCGCGCCCGCGACGTGGCCCAGCAGCTTCAGCAGCGGCACCCCGACTCGAACGAGGCGCGGCAGCTTCTCTTGCGCATCGAACGTGAGCATAACCTCGCGCAGGGCGAGCAGCAGCGGCGCATGGCGGCCGAAGTGCAGCGGTATGTCTCGCGCCGCCGATGGGAGGAAGCCCTCGCCGCGGCGAAGACCTTCATCGAGCGCTTCCCGCAATCCGCCGACGCCGAGGCCCTGCGCCTGCAACTGCCGACGCTCGAAGCCAATGCCGAAATCGAAGTGCGCCAGCAACTCGAAGCGAAAATCATGGACCTCGCGCGGCACGGCCGCTACATCCAGGCAGCCGACCTTGCTCGGCAGGTGATCGCGCAATTCCCCGGCAGCCCGCAGGCCGAAGCGCTGCGCTCGCAGCTCGCGCGGCTCGAAGACCTCGCGAACAATCCGTCCGCCCCCCCTGCGCGGATTCGACTCGAGTGAGCGCGTCGACTCACGACGCGCGGGTTGAGAACTTCAGGCCGATGATTCCCACGATGATGACGGTCAGCCAGACGATCCGCGCGGCGTCGCGCGATTCGCCCAGCAGGACCATGCCCAGCACGGCCGCCCCGACCGCGCCGATGCCGGTCCAGACGGCGTAGGCCGTTCCGATGGGGAGTGATTTGGCGGCGATGGCGAGCAGGCCCATGCTGGCGATCATCGCGGCGAGGGTCCAGACGCTGGGCCAGAGAACGGTGAAGCCTTTTGTATATTTCAGGCCGACGGCCCAACCGATCTCCAGCAATCCCGCGACGATGAGAATGAACCAAGCCATGCCGCGGCCCTAGGGTTTCGCGCCGGGGACGCGCATCGCCAGCACCGCGTTGACTGTGTCGGAGGCGAACTGCTTGCGGCAGGCGTCGTTACACAAGTGGAGCGAATAACCTTCGAACTGCACGGTGTACTTCTCCGAGCCGTCCATGCCAAGGGCGCAACCGGCGCACTTCGAAACGACTTTGTCGGTCTTGCCGTCGAAGGCGTCGGCGCTGGCGAGCTTGGCCAGAAGCGTCTCGCGGTTGGCCGTCGGCGCGTGGCCGGGGGTGGGTGCGGCGGCATCGGCCGGAGCGGCGGCGGTGTTCGACGAAGCCGCCGGTTGCTTATCACAGCCTACGACGCCCGCGCCCAGCATCAGGAGCGTGAAAGCGATTACTCCACGCCGCGTTGAAAGACGAATGCTCGTTGTCATGGATTGCGCCTCGCAATTCGGGCGATGCACTGCGCCCGGTCGCGCCATGATACCGCGTGAGGCGGCGTTTTGAAGCGGGCCGATGCGGCGACTACACTTAGCGAGTACGCAGCCCCGCCGATCCAACCGCCCAGGAATCTGCCCATGATCGAACTCCCGCAGGCATCGCAACCGGGCGAACCGGCGCCGACCGAGGTGGGCAGCTACTTCGTCGCGAACTACCCGCCGTTTTCGGCGTGGTCGGTCGAGCACGTCCCGGCGGCCCTGGCGGCGCTGGACCGGCCGGTCGCCGAGCCTCCTCCGCTGGGGCTGTACCTGCACATTCCCTTCTGTCGCAAGCGGTGCAAGTTCTGCTATTTCCGGGTGTACACTGACAAGAACGCCGACGAGGTGGAGACGTATGCCGACGCACTGGCACGAGAGGTGGGGCTGTACGCCGGGCGCGGCGGGCTGGCGGGTCGAAACTTTGAATTTGTCTATTTTGGGGGCGGCACGCCGTCGTTCTTGAGCAACGAGCAGCTCAACCGGCTGGTCGATCGCATCCGCGAGCACTGGGACTGGAGCGCCGCGCGCGAGGTGACGTTCGAATGCGAACCGGGCACGCTGAAAGAGAGCAAGCTGCGCACCATCCGCGCGCTGGGCGTGACGCGATTGAGCCTCGGCGTGGAGCACTTTGACGATGCCGTGCTGGAAGCGAACGGCCGCGCGCACAAGTCGCCGGAGATTTTCCGGGCGTACGACTGGGCGCGGGGTGTGGGTTTCCCGCAGATCAACATTGACCTGATTGCCGGCATGGTGGGCGACACCGATGCGACGTGGCGCGACACGGTCGAGAAGGCTGTGTCGCTCGCCCCGGACAGCGTGACGATTTACCAGATGGAATTGCCGCACAACGCGGTCTTTTCACGCGAGGCAAAGGCCGGCGGAACGGCGCCGCTTGTGGCCGACTGGGCAACGAAGCGCCGCTGGGTGGACGAGGCGTTTCGCGCGTTTGAGTCGGCGGGTTACGAAATCTCCAGCGGCTACACGCTCGTTCGCAAGGATCGCCACGCGGGATTCGTCTATCGCGATTCGCTGTGGCACGGGGCCGACATGATCGGCACGGGAGTGGCGTCGTTCTCGCAGTTCGCGGGGGTGCATTTTCAAAACGCCGACCAGTGGGATGACTACCTCGCGGCGATTCATCGCGGCGAGCTTCCGGTGGCGCGTGCCCTGCCGATGACGCCGAACCAGCGACTGATCCGCGAGTTGATCCTGCAATTGAAGACCGGCCGCATCGCGATGGAGTATTTCCGCCGGAAGTTCGGCGCGGACATCGCACGTGACTTTGCGGATACATTTGATCGGCTTCAAAAAGATGGTGCCGCCCAGCGTCACAACGGGGAAATCCGCCTGACTCGGGCCGGCCTGCTTCAGGTGGACGCGCTGCTTCCGAATTTCTTCGAAAAGCACTTCCACGGAGTCCGATACACCTGATGGAAGTGGGTATGCCAAACCAATTGACCGGAGACGCCAAACTTCGCGGGATGCTTCGCGCGCTGTGCGAGGGGCTCGTTGATATCGCTTCGCTCGATGCCGCCGCGTCGATCGTCTCCGACGCGATGGTGCCCGATCCCTTCCGCCAGTTGCTCGTACATTCCGAGCACATGACGACGAGGCTGGAGCGGCATTGCGGCCGTCCCGTCACCCTCTCGGTGTTAACTTCGCGGCGCGACGGGGATTCGTATCGACGGATGATTCTGCTTCGCCCGAAGGACAAGACCGGCGCGGTGGAGTTCGGCATCGTGCGGATTGACCTGCGACGAATCGCCGCCGATGTGAAGCGCGAAATCCTCGACCAGGCCGCCCCGCTCGGCGAGATCCTGATCCGCCACAATGTGCTGCGGCGCGTCGAGCCGCGGGCCTACCTGCGGTTCGCCCCGGCCGCTCCGTTCACAAAGCATTTCAAGCCCGGCCTCGCGGCGACGTATGGCCGATTGGCGGTGATCCACTACGATACCCAGCCGGCGATTGAACTGCTCGAAGTGGTCAGCGGCACGACCGGCGACTGACCCGCCTTGTTCCGGCCTGAACTCGGCCGGTTTTCCCGACGACTCGCACGATGGCAAGCTCCTCAACTCATCCCGAAGTGATCGTGGTCGGCGGCGGGCCTTCGGGCGCGACGACGGCGACGCTGCTGGCGAAGCGCGGCCGCCAAGTGCTGCTGCTGGAACGGTCGAAGTTTCCACGGCATCACATCGGCGAGTCGCTGATGCCCAATACGTGGTTCGTGTTCGAGAAGCTCGGCGTGCTCGAGACGATGAAGCAGTCGGACTTCGTGCGCAAAGAGAGCGTGCAGTTTGTCTCGGCGACGGGGAAGGACTCGGCACCGTTCTTTTTCTCCGATCGCGATCCCAATCCGTGGTCGACAACGTGGCAGGTGTCGCGGGCGCGGTTCGATCAGATGATGCTGGACAATGCGCGAGCCTGCGGTGTGGACGTGATCGAGCGGGCCAACGTGCGCGAGGTGATGTTCGAGGGCGATCGCGCGGTCGGCGTGCGCGTGGTGATCGCGGGCGAGGAGCGCGAGCTGCTCGCGCCGGTGGTCGTCGATGCGACCGGACAGAGCGGTCTCATTTCGCGCCAGCTCAACCTGCGCTACGGCGACGAGAAGCTCAAGAACGCGGCGATCTACAGCTACTGGAAGGGCGCGCAGCGCGACGAAGGACGCAACGCCGGCGCGACGCTTGTGATCGCGCTGCCCGGGCGGCAGGGCTGGTTCTGGTTCATCCCGCTCGAAGACGACCTTACGAGCATCGGCGTCGTGGCGCCGCCGAATTACCTGTACAACGGGCGCGGCGACGACCCGGGCGCGATCCTCGATGAGGAGATCGCCAATACGCCCGGCCTGGCGCGACGGCTGGTGAACGCCGAGCGCGTCAAACAAATTTATACGACCGCCGATTTTTCGTACCGCTCGCGGCGCGCGGCCGGCGACGGCTGGCTGCTGGTCGGCGATGCTTTCGGGTTCCTCGATCCCCTTTACTCGTCGGGCGTCATGCTGGCCCTGAAGAGCGGCGACTACGCGGCCGATGCGGTCGATGCGGCCCTGACGTCGGGCGACACCTCGGCGGCAAACCTGGGGCGTTTCGGCAGGAAGCTCGCCGAGGGCATGCACCGCGTGCGCATGCTGGTGTATGCCTACTACGATCCGACGTTCAGCCTCGGCGGGTTCGTGCGACAGTATCCGCATCTGAAGGACGCCGTGACGCGCGTGTTGATCGGGGACGTATTTGACGACGACCTCGGCGAGTTGTTTGATACCATGGCGCGGCATCTGAAGTTGCCGGATTCGATCGCCCTGGACGAAGAGGCCCCCGTTAAATGAAGCTTTTTGTCTATTTCATGGTCTTGCTGCTCATCCTCCTCCATCAGGACTACTGGTGGCGCGCCGATCACACGACGCTGGTCATGGGGTTCCTGCCGGTCAGCCTCGCCTACCACGTGGCGCTCTCGCTCGCCGCATCGCTCGTCTGGGGGCTTGCCTGCAAATACTGCTGGCCCGCTGACGCCGAAGTGGCGGATTCCGACGCATGGACGGCGCCCCCCGGCGGCCGGGGAGGCCACTGATGCCCGCGCTGCTTGCCGCTGCCGGAGAGTTCACACCCGGCATGATTCAGCTCTGGATCATCGTCGCGTACCTGGCGGCGCTGATCGTCCTGGGCCTCGCCAGCAATTCGCTTTTCAAGGGCACCGCAGTCGATTATTTCATCGCGTCGCGCGGCGTCGGGCCCGTGCTGCTCGTGCTGTCCGTCTTCGGCACGACCATGACCGCGTTCGCAATACAGGGCAGCAGCGGCGAAGCCTGGGCATCGGGCATCGGCGTCTATGGCAAGATGGCGTCGTGGTCCGGCATCGTCCACGCGGCATGCTTTTTTCTGATCGGCGTGCGGCTGTGGGGCCTGGGCAAGCGGTACGGCTACCAGACGCAGATCCAGTTCTTCCGCGACCGCCTGCAATCAAGCAACATCGGTGTGCTGTTGTTCCCCATTCTCGTGTTGCTCCAGATGCCGTACATCATCATTGGCATCATCGGTTCAGGAAACATGATCCAGGTGGCGACGCGCGGCGCGTTTCCGTCGTTCTTCGCCTCCACGCAGGGCGGCGTGCCCTTCTGGCTTGGCACGCTGTTGAGCACCGGCGTGGTGTGGCTCTACGTCTGGCTGGGCGGCGCGCGAGCCACGGCCTGGGCCAACGCGCTGCAGACGTTGATCTTCCTCGTGGTCGGCGTCGTGACGTTCTGGGCCATCGCCGACCGGCTCGGCGGCGCGAAGGAAGCCACGCGCATGGTGCAGGAATACAACCCCAGCAAGCTGACGCGCGAGGTCACGCCGGAACACGAGCGCATCTATCAGGAGAAAATGGCGCAGTGGCGCGCCTCGACGCAACCCACTGTCAATGCCCAGGCATCGAACGCGCTCCCTGACGGCCGCTCCTCGGTTGAGCCTGATGCAAAGCCCACACCCACGCTTCGCCCGCACAAACCCAAGCGCATGACGGAGCTGGAGTTCTTGAGCTACGGGTTCATTCCGTTGAGCGTCGCGATGTTCCCGCATCTGTTTCAGCTCTGGCTTACGGCGCGATCCGCCAAGGCGTTTCGATTGACGGTGACGCTGCACCCCTTGCTCATCATGGCGATCTGGGCGCCATGCGTGGCCATCGGTGTCTGGGCGTCGTCGGCCATGATCGGAGGCAAACCGGTCGTGCCCTTTACGCCCGAAGGGCCGCTTGTCCCCGGTGGACCCGTGCCGAATCCGAACACGGTGCTCGCGTTCATGGTGCAGATGTTGAGCAATCCCTGGGTGAGCGGGTTGCTGGCTGCCGGTGTTCTGGCGGCGATTCTCGGCGGCATGGATGCGCAGTTTTTGAGCCTTGGGTCAATGTTCACGCATGACATCGTTGACCATTACGCTCGGAAGGATTCCATGACCGACCGGCAGCGCCTCGTCACCGGCCGGGTCTTCGTCATTGCCGTGGTGCTGGTGAGTTGGCTGCTGACGCTTTTGCTGCGCGAGACGCGCCCGATCTTCAACCTCGCGGTGTGGTGTTTCAGCGGTTTCTCGGCGCTGTTCCCGCTTGTGTGCGCGGCGCTCTACTGGCGGCGGCTGACGAAATGGGGTGCCTACGCTTCGGTGATCGCGGGCGTCGGCAGCGGCGTATTCTTCTATGTGCGAATCGGGCTGGAACAGGGCTTCGCGTCGCGCATCGATCCCGAAGTCTGGGGCCTCGTGCCGGCGGCGCCGATGGTGGTATTCGCGACGGTGGCGCTCGTCGTCGTTTCGTTGATGACGCCCGCGCCGGCGGCCGCGACGGTCAACAAGTTCTTCCTGAAGGCAGCCGATGCCCGTTGAGTTTTCCATGACGCGCCGCGTGACCTTCGCCGAGACGGACGTCGCCGGCGTCATGCACTTTTCCAATTACTACCGCTGGATGGAGGAAGTCGAGCACGCCTTCTTCCGGTCGCGCGGAATGAGCGTGATTCAGGACGTGGACGGCGCGACGATCAGTTGGCCGCGGGTCATGACCAGTTGCGAATACTTCGGCCCGCTGCGCTTCGAGGACGAAATCGACCTCGCGATGACCCTCACCGACCTGACCGACAAGTCAATGACGTACGAAGTGTTGTTCAGCAAAGCCGGGCAACGGCTGGCGCGCGGGCGGACCAAGGCCGTCTGCTGCGAATTGCTTCCCGGCGGGGCGTTTCGGTCGGTGGCGATCCCGGCGAGCGTCCGCGCGAAACTAGCAAAGTGACACGAATGAGGCAGTCTGCATGAAACCTTATCTTTGGTTCGTCATCGGCGCGGTGTTGTCGTGGGGTGCCTACGTGCCGACCATTCACAGCGGCCAGATGGGCTTCGAGCCGAAGGGGCCGATCCGAGCGTTCCTGTTCGTGGGTCTCGCATACTGCCTCGTGGCCGTCGTCATACCAGGCTTGGCGCTGACGGTCGGCAAGGCCGAACCGATGGCGTTCTCCGGCAAGGGCATGACGATTTCGACGCTTGCGGGGGTACTGGGCGCGCTGGGGGCGCTGTGTGTGATCTATGCGTTGCGCACGGGCGGCACGCCGTTGACGGTTCCGCCGCTGGTCTTTGCCGGCGCGCCGATTGTGGCAACATTCGTCGGCATGATCCTGCACAAGCCGCAGAATGCGCCCAGTCCGCTTTTTTATGTCGGCATTCTTCTCGCGGCCGGCGGCGCGGCGATGGTGCTACGGTTCAAACCGAGTTGAGGCGATCTTCCGGAGCCGGCTCATGCCGAGCCGGTTGATTGCGCGATGGCGCGCGTTCACCGGGCCGACACGGCCCGGCTCTGATTTCTGGGAAATTGTTGCATGCATTCGGCATTGACCTTTGCTTGGCTGGTTGCGGCATTGATCGGGCCGTCCGACTGGCCCTCGTTTCGCGGGAACGATCGCCTCAGCGGCGTCGCAACATCAACCCTGTCGGACAAGCCCTCTTTGCGATGGAAGTTCTCCGCCGGAGAACCCGTCGGCTCCAGCGCCGCCATCGTCGGAGGCGTCGTCTACGTCGGCTGCGACAACGGCACGCTCTATGCCTTGAAACTCGCCGACGGCAGCGTCATCTGGGCTGCAAAGACTCCGCCCGCGCGCACCACGAGTGGGCCGGCCTCCACCAGTCAGGCCATCCCGCCGACGATTCAATCTTCGCCCGCGGTCTGCGGCGACCTCGTGCTGTACGGTGACGAGGACGGCGGCTTTCACGCGCTCAACAAAGCCGACGGTACGCGGCGATGGTCGTTCCGCGCGGAAGCTGAGAACATCAGTTCGCCGACGTGTGCCGGAGACCGCGTTGTCTTCGGCTCCTACGACGGCAACGTGTACTGCCTCAAACTCGCCGACGGCTCGCTTCTCTGGAAGCACCTTACCGACGGCCGCGTACACGGCACCGTCGGTGTGACCGACGGAAAGGCGATCGTCGCGGGATGCGATCAGAAATTGCACACCCTGCAGCTCTCCGACGGCAAACCGCTCGACACCGCGGACTTGCGAAGTGTGTCCGGTTGTTCCGCTGCGATCGTGGACAACACCGTCTACGTTGGAACATTCGGCAATGAGGTACTGGCAATTGATCTGAATCGCGGCGAGCGCCGCTGGACTTTCACCAACAAGGACCGCGACTTTCCGTTCTACGCCTCGGCCGCCGTGACCGATGAGCTCGTCATCATCGGCAGCCGCGACAAATTCGTTCACGCGCTGGATCGCAAGACCGGCAAGCCTCGTTGGCAGTTCCGCACGCGCGGCCGGGTTGATTCGTCCCCCGTCGTCGCGAGCGAACGCGTCTGGGTCGGCTCGTCGGACGGCAACCTGTACGGCCTAGACCTTCGCAGCGGCGAAGAGCGTTGGCGTTATGAAGCCGGTTCGCCAATGACCGCATCCCCCGCCATCGGCGGCGGCTGTCTCGTAATTGGAACGGAGGATGGAGACATTCTCTGCTTCGGCGACCCAATCCAAGGCGGCGGACGGACCGGCCCATAGAGATGATAGGGCCGGCCTTTTTGCTGGCTGCCGGTGCGGAAATCGTGAAGCCGGCGAGGGGTTTGCGTTGCTTTTCAAAGGAGCGGGAATCGGCTATAGTCCCCCCTTTACCGACCCCACACGCTTGCGCGAGTCGTTTTCAGAAAGGAGCATCCTGCATGTCGAAGATGAAAGTCCTGGCGGCGGCCCTTTGCGTCGTAACTCTGGCATCGGCCGCGCAGGCCGGAATGATCGCCCTCTCGGCGGTTCATGATCCAAGCCAGCCGAACTTCTTCACGCTGAACTTTCCGGCCGAATACGGCGGACCGCGCAGCGGGCAGATTTCGAATACCGATTTCACGTTGAGCTACGACGACGTGAACGGCACGGCGCAGTTCGAGAGCTACCTTCAGCACATTGACTCGATTGAACTGCCCGGCGGCATTCAGACCGGCGCGATCACCGTCAGCATCGTGCCCGGCACCTCGTCGGGAACGTTCAACGCCGGCACCGGCGAGTTCAGCACCGCCGAAGACTACTCCATCACCTTTGCGAACGACTTGAGCATGTTCGGGCTGGTCTCGCCCGTCGTCATGCCGAGCAGTTCATCGGGGCAGATCGACTTCGGCACATCGCGCATCGCCCAGAACTGGGCCGGCATCGGCGCGCTTGGCAACCCGGCGCAGCCCGACGAGCCGATCGTGTTTGACTACGTCTGCGTCGTCAACACAACGTTCGTGCCCGAGCCGGCGACAGCAGCCCTGCTGATGCTGGGCGGTCTCGTGCTTCGCCGCCGACGCTAGACTCCACCTGCGACGGACACCCAGCCGGCTTGGCGTTGGCCGGCCGTTGGGAGTAACTTGAATTGCGCGCGGGCTGTCCGGATCCGGGCGGCCCGCTTTTTTTGTGCCACATCGCGGCAGCATCTGAATGAGACTGGCCTACCTCACCGCCGGCGCCGGAGGCATGCTCTGCGGCAGTTGCATGCGCGATAACACGCTGGCGGCCGCGTTGATCCGCCAGGGGCGCAAGGTGCTGCTCGTTCCGGTGTTCACGCCGATCCGCACCGACGAGCGCGACGTGAGCCAGTCGCGCGTGCTGTACGGCGGCATTAACGTTTACCTTCAGCACAAGTCGCCGTTGTTTCGACGCGTTCCGGCGTTCTTGCGACGGATGCTCGACGCTCCGGCGCTGCTGCGCGCCGTGATGCGTTGGGCCGGCGAGACATCCGGCGCGGCGGCGGGAGACCTGACCGCAGCCGTGCTGGAGGGCGAGCGCGGGCCGCTCTCCGCGGAACTGGATGAGTTGATCGAAGCGGTCGGTGAGTTCAAGCCGGACGTGGTTCACCTGCCCGATGCGTTCTTCGTCGGCCTGGCGCGCGAGATCAAGCGACGGCTGGGCGTCGGCGTGGTCTGCACGCTGACCGGCGAGGACATCTTCATCGACAAGCTGCCCGCGGCGCAGCGGACGCGCGTGCTCGAATTGATCCGCACGCGGCAACGCGACGTGGACGCGTTCATCGCGGTCACGCGCTATTACGGCGACTACGCGGCGCGCGAATTCGCCATCGACCCCGCGCGGATTCACCACGTTCCGCTCGGCGTGCACACGGACGACCTCGGGTCGGTCGGTCCGCGGCCGACGCCGGCGACGTTCACAATCGGCTACCTCGCGCGCATCTGCCCAGAAAAGGGCCTGCACCTGTTGGTCGACGCGTTCGGCCGCCTGCGTGCCGAGCGGCGCGACGTGCGGTTGATCATCGGCGGCTACCTCGGCCGCCCCGAACGCCCGTATCTTGACAAATTGAGAAATCAATGGCGGCGCGACGGCCTCGAAGACCGGATCGACTACCGCGGCGAAGTCGATCGCACCGGCAAGGCCGACCTCCTGCGCGCCTGCACCGTGCTGTCGGTCCCGACGACGTACCGGGAGGCAAAAGGTCTGTCGGTGCTGGAGGCGATGGCGCAGGGCGTGCCGGTCGTACAGCCGGCGCATGGGAGTTTCCCGGAGCTGGTCGGCGACACGGGCGGCGGCATGCTGTGTCGCCCGCTCGATTCAACGGATCTTGCCGCAAAGCTGGCGGGCCTGATGGACGCGCCGGGCGAGGTGGAACGATTGGGCCGAGCCGGACACGAGGCGGTGCGGTCGCGCTATTCTGATACAATCATGGCCCAGTCAGCGTGGCGCGTCGTTGAGCAGTGCGCCCGCGAAGCGGGTCGATCGGTCGAATAGAGGCCACGGGTGGATGCCATGACGGACGGGACGCCACACGGGACGACCACGGTGAATTCAAGCGCGCCCGGCGCATCGGGTCACGTCCCGATCCTTTCCGCGACGGCCATCGGCAAGGAGTACGAAACCTCGCGCGGTTCGTTGCACATCCTGGACGAGTGCTCGCTCGAACTCCATCCCGGCGACACCGTCGCGATCATGGGGCCGAGCGGCTCGGGCAAGAGCACGTTGCTGGCGATCTTCGGCACACTCGAGTCACCCAGCCGCGGCAAACTCCTTTTGGCCGGCGAAGACCCGTTTGAACTCCCGGAGAAACAGCTTGCCGCATTTCGCAACCGTCATATCGGATTCGTGTTTCAGGATCACTTGCTGCTGCCCTATTGCACGGCGCTGGAGAACGTCGTCGTGCCGGCGCTGGCCGGATCGCCCCATGACTCTTCCAACCACGGAACATCGTCCGGCTCTGCATTGGCGCGTGCCGAGCAATTGCTCGCGCGCGTCGGCCTGAACGATCGCATGGACCACCGGCCGGCGGAACTCTCCGGCGGCGAGCGACAGCGCACCGCGATCGCCCGCGCGCTCATCAACCAGCCGCGTCTGCTCCTGGCCGACGAACCGACTGGCAACCTCGATCGTGCTTCGGCCGATGGCGTCGCGCGGTTGCTTCTCGAAGTCGCCGCGGAGCAGCGCACGGCGCTGGTGGCCGTGACGCACAGCCGCGCCCTGGCGGATCAATTCAAGCGGCGATTCGAGCTGGTCGGCGGGCGACTGATGCCACTGGCCTAGGAGCCTCGTGTGACGAGCAGCCGCCTCATTCGCAATAGTCTGGCCTACCACGCGCGCAGCCATGCGGCCGTCGTGCTGTCGGTCCTTGTCGGGTCGGCCGTGCTGACCGGGGCGTTGCTGGTCGGTGATTCGATGCGCGGCAGTTTGCAGGCGCAGGCGTTGCAGCGCCTGGCCGGCGTTGATTGCGCGGTGATTGCCCCACGATTCTTTACACAACACCTTGCTGAATTGGTTCGCGCCTCCGCGCCGGGCGCGCGGCCGGGCATTCTGATTTCGGCACAGCTCACGCACGCGGACTCGCGCGCGCGGGAGAATCGCGTCACGGTCATCGGACTGCCCGCGAACGAAGCAGGGCCTGTCGCGGCGCCTGCGCGCGGAGACGGCGTGGTGCTCAATGCCGAGCTGGCGCGGCGGCTCGGCGCGAAGACAGGCGATGAAGTCATCATTGCCGTCGCCAAGGCGCAAGTGGTCCCCGCGGAGAGTCTCCTGGGTCGGCGCGACGACCTGGCGATGCAGTTTCGGTTGCGCGTGTCGAACATTCTCGCGGCCGACGCGACGCTGGGTGGGCTTGCGCTGTCTCCCGGAACCCAGACTCCACTCAACGCGTTTGTTGATCTCGCTGAATTGCAGAAGCGGCTGCGGCAGGATGGCCGCGTCAATTCGATTCTGCACTTCGCCGCCGACGCTTCCCAACCCGGCGCGGGGCCTGCCATCGCGACGAGCTTGCGGCGCGCCGCGACGCTTGCGGACTACGATCTCTCGCTTCGGGCCAGCGTGCAGCGCGGATACATCGCCCTCGAAACGCGCCGCATCCTGCTGGAGCCGCCGGTCGAGCGTGCGGCACGCGTCGCGGCAGGGTCAATGGGACTGGCGGCGGAGCCGGTCCTGACCTATCTCATAAACGACCTTTCGCGGATGGACCAGGCGAAGGGTATTCCCTACTCCGTCGCGACGGCGATGGAGTCGGTGCGCGGATTGACGTTGACGGATGGCAAGCCCGCGCTGCCGATCGGCGATGGCGACCTCTATATTAATTCGTGGGCGGCAGATGACCTGAAAGCAAGAGTCGGCGACGTGCTTCGATTGCGATACTTCGTGAGCCGACCGTTCGGAAAGCTGGAGGAATCGACCACGACGCTGACGCTGCGCGGCATCGTCCAAATGACCGGTGCGGCGGCCGACCCAGGGCTGACGCCGACATACGAAGGCATCACGACGACCAATCGTCTGTCGGAATGGGATGCACCCTTCCCGATGGACATGAAGCGCATTCGCCAAAAGGACGAAGACTATTGGGACAAGCACCGCGCCACGCCAAAGGCATTTGTCGCACTGGCCACGGGGCGGCGGCTCTGGGCCGAGGCCGACTCGCAGTTCGGCACGCTCACATCAATTCACTTGTATCCGACGGTCTCTCATCCGGGCGACCCATCAACCCAAGCCGCAAACGCAACCCCGCAACCGACAGCTGACCCGGCGTCGCTGGCTGCGCAGTTTGAGCGTGAATTGCTTCGTCGCATCGATCCGGCCGAGATGGGCCTGCGCGTCGAAGACCTGCGCGGTCGAGTGGAGAGCGCGGCCGCCGGCAGCACCGACTTCGGCATGTTGTTCCTGGGTTTCAGCATGTTCCTGATCGCCGCTGCGTTCATGCTCGTCGTACTCGTCTTTCGGCTCGGCGTCGAGCGGCGCGCGGGCGAGGTCGGCCTTCTCCTGGCGCTGGGATTCGACGTGCGCGCTGTGTCGCGCTTGCTGCTGATGGAGGGGTCTCTGCTCGCGTTGCTTGGCGTGGCGGGGGGCACGGCTGCGGCGCTCGGCTACGCGTGGCTCATGCTGAACGGTCTGCAGACGTGGTGGGCGCTGCCGGGGAGCGGCACATTTCTGTCACTTCACTGCGATGGATTCGCCTTGTTGATCGGCCCGGTCGCCGGACTCGTTTCCGCTGTCGCGATGATAGCGTGGAGCATCCGCGGCCTCGCGCGGCGCACGGCTCGATCGCTGATGGCCGGCGAGATGGAATCCCCATCCGCGGCACGCGGCGCGGCGTCGCCGTGGTCGGCGCGCATTGCGGCGCTGTGCGCGGCTGCGGCGTGCCTCGTTGCGATGATCGGTGCGCGAGGCAGCTCAACGGCTGCGCCGGCCGCGTTCTTCAGCGCCGGCGCGCTCGTGCTGATCGCCGGGTTGGCGGGCTTGCGCGCGTGGATGCGGGCCGACTCTCGCCGCCCCATCGCACCCGGCCCCGATGCCCTGCTTCGGTTGGGCGTTCGCAACGCGCGGCGGCATCCGGGCCGGAGCCTGCTTGCCGGCGGGCTGATCGCCTGCGCGACATTCGTTGTCATCTCCGTCGGCCTCTATCGCCGCGACGTGGCCCAATCAGACTTCGCGCGGTCCGGCGGCCTGGGCGGCTTCTCTCTGATGGCACAGTCCATCGCGCCCATTGCCGAGGATCTCGGCAACCCGCGCAGTCGCGCCGCGATCGGACTCGCGCCGGAGACGACCCAACTGCTTCGCGGCTCCTCAATCCACTCGTTTCGCGTGCAACCCGGTGAAGACGCCAGTTGCGAGAACCTGTACCGCGTGAGCCGGCCGAGAATTCTCGGGGCGACCGATGCCATGATCGGCCGCGGCGGGTTTTCGTTCGCCTCGCATGTCGACGCCTCGCCCGCCGAGCGCCTCAATCCGTGGAAGCTGCTCCATCGCACGTTCGACGACGGCGCGATTCCCGTCATCGCCGACGCCAACACCACCATGTGGCTGCTCAAGCTGTCGATCGGAAGCGACTGGCCCGCGATCGACGAGCGCGGCCTGCCCGTGAAATTGCGCCTGGTCGCCACATTGGCCGGCAGCGTGTTGCAGGGTGAGTTGATCATCGCCGAGTCGCACTTCAAGCGGCTGTATCCCTCCATCGCGGGTTACTCGTTCTTTCTGATCGACGTGCCGCCGGAGCGCGCCGAACAGGTGGAGTCGGCTCTGGAGCACGACTTGTCGTACCTCGGCTTCGATGCAGCGCATACGGCCGCGCGGCTGGCGGCCTACCTGGCCATCGAAAACACCTATTTGTCAACATTCCAGTCGCTCGGCGGGCTTGGCCTGGTGCTGGGCACTATCGGCCTCGCGGCGGTCATGCTGCGCAGCGTGCTGGAGCGCCGCCGCGAATTGGCGCTGCTGCGCGCCGTCGGCATGAGTCGCGCGAAACTGCGGCTCCTTGTGCTGGTGGAGAATGCCGCCCTGCTGGCTGCGGGATTGCTCATCGGCATCGCAGCATCGGCCGTGGCGGTCGGGCCGCAACTCGCGACGACGGCGCAGCAGGCAGCCCATGCACCGTGGAATCAGTTGTTGCTGACACTGGTGCTCTGCGCCGGCGTGGGGATGATTGCCAGCACCTGGGCGGCCGGCGCGGCGACCCGCGCGCCGTTGCTTGCATCGCTCCGGCGGGATTGAGCCGCGACTTGGACGGGCCCCGCGCGATCTGTTACCTTCTTGCAACTTGAAACGTCCCCAGGGCGCCGCGCGAGCAGCGAATGATCAGCGAATGGCAACTGCGACGGGAACTGGCCGACATCGCCCGGCGCGTCTATGACCGCGGCCTCGTCGCCGGCACGGATGGCAACGTCTCCGCACGCGCGGGGCCCGATCGCTTTCTTGTCTCGCCCAGCGGCTCGTGCCTCGGCATGATCGATCCGGGCGACTTCGTACTCATTGATGGAGCCGGTCGGCCGATCCTCGGGCGCGGCAAGCCATCGAGCGAGCGATGGATGCACCTCGCGGCGTACGCCGAGCGGCCGGACATCGGCGCGGCCATTCACGCGCACCCGCCAACGACGATTGCCTTCACCGTCGCCGGGCTGACCATCGACCCCTGCGCCCTGCCGGAAGTGATCCTCGCGTTCGGCCAGGTACCGGTCACGGCTTACGCGACGCCCGCAACGGTCGAAGGCGCGACGGTCGTGCGCGAATTGATCCGGCGCTATGACGCGCTCGTGCTCGATCGGCACGGGTCGATCACCGTGGGCAAGTCAGCCGCCGACGCGTTCTTCAAGCTGGAGAAACTCGAGCACGGCTCGCACGTGCTATTCATGGCGCATCAACTCGGGCAGACGCGCGCGTTGCCGCCGGAAGAGATCGCCAAGCTGGCGGCGCTGCGCGAGCAGATGGGCATCGGCCGCGCTTCGGACGTGCCGCCGACCTGCATGCCCGGCACGCCGCTGCCGCGCATCACGCCGACGGGGGAGCGGTATTGACTGCTTTGCTCGCATGCTTCCCAAATTCAGAAGATTACGCGACAGGACCGCGGCAATCTGCGAACTGCCCAAGGTTGCACGGACCCAGACATTGACGTCAATCACGAGGCGCACGGATCACCTCGCCACGCGCCTCATGAATGAGTCGATTCAGTTCTTGGTCTGTGACCGGGAGCGGGCGAGAGGCGGATTGAGTCGTCTGTCGCAGTCGCCGGGCCAGGACGGCGCGAGCCAACTCGGACACCAGGCGAGACTGGTCATCCGGCGACAAGGACTTCGCCTGTTGCAGAATCTCTTCGACCGACATTTCAGCGTCCTCACGCACCGTCGGAGCTTAGCCACGGTCGCCCATACAAGTCAATTCGCAGGAATCACCCGAACCGGCCGCGTTCCTTCGGCGCGCCGGTGCGAAGCAGGTTGAGTTGATAATCGCCGATGTAGCCGCGCGACTGGAAATACTGGAACAGTTCCTCGACCGACGTGAAGACTTTCGTGGCCGTCTCGGTCACAAAGGGCGACGGCTCTTTCTTCGGCCGCCAGATGACGAAGACTTCCTTCGTGCCCTCGAACGCATGCTGCAACTCGCGCTCGACGCCGCTGGACAGGCCGGGGATGCCGCCCTTCAGCTCGGGGATGTAGCTCACGATCATGTCGGACTGATCGATCAGCTTGAAGTCGCGCGCGTAAATCTGCCCGTCGATGTCGCGGGCCACGCTGGTGACATCGGTCACGTTGAAGACCAGGTCGCGGCGATTGACCGCCAGTTTGAACGTCTGTTCGCCGCGTTTGGTCGCCTCGGCCGCCTCAAAGAGCAGGCGCTTTTCGTCCAGGTCGCCCGGATCGAAGCAGATGAAGTGCTCCGCCAGCGCGTCGCGGAAGCCGTCGATCTCCGCCAGTACATCGGGCATGTCCATCACGTGCGACATGGGGAAGCTGGGATAGATGCGCTTGCGGTCCTTCTCGAACATGAGCCGCACGAGCGATTTGGCCGTCGCGCCTTCCTGTCCGCGAGCGAGGACGTAGTAGCGCCCGTGGCCGCCGATGGCGTGCGAGAGAATTTCCGTCGCGAGAATCTCCTCCTCGCGCCAGACCATGATGTCTTTGAGCGTGTGCGTCAGATCGTGATCGCGCAGCAGCCGCTCGTGAATCGCGTCAACGTTGTCCACCAGCGTGATGTACAGATCGGCGTCCAGCGCCGTCATCTGGTCGAAATCAAACGCCTCGAACAGGCCATGCTTCCAGCGAAATGTCGCGTGGGTGTTGATGATGACATTCGGCGACTTCTCGGCCGTCGCGAGGATGTCCTTGAACGCCGCCCGGCGAAGGCTGTTCAGTCGCGTCCGGGGCAAATCGAGGATGCGGCCGCGCACCACGTCGGGCGCCTCGGCATACATCATGTCGCCGACGTTGAGCAGCTTGATATCGTGCCCGCGCTCCGCGGCGATGCGCACGACCTCTTCGAGGAATTGCTTCTTGTCCACGCCGACCTGCCCGGTCACGACGACGCGCACGCCCTCGTGACGCGGTTTGCCGAACAACGTCGAACCTGCCTTTGCCATGCTGCGTCTCCTTGACCGGCCCCGCTCGGCGTCCGCGGATGATCGGTTCGCTCACGCTCCTTCTAATAGTAACCGCTCGGCGGCGCGTCGAACATCGCACCGCCGCGCGTTATCGGCCCGGCAACACGGATTCAGGGCTGTCCAGGTAGGCCTGCAGGATGCGCTGCGCCGCGACGGCGTCGAGCCGGCCGCTCTGCTTCGCGCGGCGCTGACCGCTTCGCCGGCCGCCGTGAACATCGTGCAGGGCATCGGCCGCGGCCATGGACGAGAGACGTTCGTCCTGAAAATAGACTGGTTTCGTAGATAGCCGCGCCAACTCGCCGGCGAACCGGCGGGTCAGCGCCGTCTGCTGCGAATCGGTGTCGTCCATGTTCAACGGCAGGCCGACGACAAACGCCGCCGCCCCCTGCTCCGCGCCGGCGTCCGCGACGGCTCGGGCATCCCGCGTCACGTCGTTGCGGCCGGCGAGCGCCGTCAGCGGCACGGCCACCTTTGTTTCGAGATCGGCGGCTGCGATGCCGATTCGCGCGGTGCCGTAGTCGATTCCGAGGATGCGCTGCATGCGCGATATTGTAACGCTCTGCGCCGGGATTGGGAGGCGATCAGGAATCCGTGCGATCACACGCCGACGGATTCCAATCCGTCGGCTTCGCTCGCCTTCATTGCTCCGACTTATTGGCGCTTCGACTTGTTGACGCTTCGATTGCTGAACGATTTCCCCGCCGAGTTTGTGGTCAATCGTAGCGCGTGCCGTACTCCCCACCGATGCCATCGAGGAGTTCCTTGAGTCGATCAAGCTGGCTCTTGTGACAGATAAGCGTCGCATCGGCGCTGTGAACGATCACCAGATCGCTGACGCCGATCGCCGCGATCAGATGATCCTCTTCGCTAACGACGATGTTGCCCTTCGCCGCCAGGGCCGCCACCCGCGATGCCGACACTGTGTTCCCCGCGCCGTCGCCGCCGACTACGATCGGCAGGCTCGTCCAATGACCCAGATCGTGCCATTCCAGCGGCATCTCGACCACAAGCACCTTCGCCGCCTTCTCCATCACGGCGTAGTCAATGCTTGTTTTTGTCAGTGTCGGGTACACCGCCGCCGCGGCGCGCGTGCCCGTTGAGCTGCCCCACTGCGGCGCCACCCGCACCAGCGTCTCCCACGCCTGCGGCAGGTGACGCTGCAGCGCCGCCACGATCGTCGGCAGTCGCCACACGAACATTCCGCTGTTCCAATCATGCACGCCGCCCGCGACATATTGCTTCGCCGTCGCGGCGTCGGGCTTCTCGCGAAACGATTTGACCGAGAACACGCCGGGCGAGATCGGCTCGCCGCGCTCGATGTAACCCATCTGCGTGCTCGGCTCGGTCGGGCGAATGCCGAACGTGACGAGGGCGTCAGCGTGGGCTTCGGCCGTCTCGTAACCCCTCGCAACGATTTCGCTGAACGTCTGGATCGGTCGAATGATGTGATCGGCCGTGAAGACGCCCATCGTGCAGCCGGGCCGGCGCTCGTTCAGAATCGCCGCCGCCAGGGCAATCGCGTTGGCCGTGTCGCGGCCGACCGGTTCCCCGATGAGATTCTCGCGCGGGATGCCCTCGAGTTGCGCGGCGATCGCGTCGAGGTGCCGCTCCAGCGCGACGACAAAGATGTTCGAAGGTGCGAGCCGCAGGCGCAAGCGGTCGTAAGCATGGCGGAGCAGGCTCTGCCCCTCAACGATGCGTAGCAATTGCTTGGGGCGATCCGCCCGGCTCAACGGCCACAAGCGACGTCCCGAGCCGCCGGCGAGAATAACGGCGACGTGGTTCATGGCGCGCCACCTTCGGTGGCGAATGTAGAATGCAGTATCAAGAATGGAGAAACAGTCGTGCCCAAATCGCGGCGCGCACTCTGCACACGTTTCAGCACCCTTTCTCCATACTTCATTCTACATTCTCCACTCTTCGCGGCCGTGCAGTCTAACACTCCCCATCCATGATGTATAACGATACATGCTCCAGCGCGAAGCTGCGCTCGCCGCAGTCGAAATGAATGCGCACGTACGGCGCTCGCCCGCGCGTCTCCACGTTCAGCACCGTCCCCTCGCCGTACTCGTCGTGCCGAACGCGCTGACCCGGATGATAGCCCGACGCGTCAAACGCTTCGTCGCCCTCGTTGAACTCACCGAGATGGCCGCGCGCCCGATCGCGCTCGATCTCGAACGACTCCTGTTCCACGCCGCCCTCCGGCAACTCACTCAAGAACCGCGACGCCGCCGAGCGCTCCGTGATGCCGCGGGTCATGCGATACTTCGCGTGCGTGATCGTCAGGGAGTCCATCGCCCTCGTCATGCCCACGAAGAACAGTCGCCGCTCCTCCTCGATGTCGTCCTCGCCCTCGCGCAGTGCCCGGCGATGCGGCAGCAGGTTCTCCTCCAGTCCGGCGATGTACACCAGCGGAAATTCCAGCCCCTTCGCCGTGTGCAGCGTCATCAGCGTCACCGCGCCGCCCTGCTCGTCCAGCGCGTCCGTATCCGACACGAGGCTGATCTGTTGCAGCCAGTCGGTCAGCGTGCCCTCGGGGTTGTCCTGATCAAACTGCCGCGCGGCTGTCACCAACTCGCGCACGTTCTCCACCGCGTCGCTCTCCAGCCACCCCGACGTGTCACCTCCCAGCGACCGCTGCCCGCCGCCAGCCGACGGATCAAATCCCGCCTCGCTCAACACAGCTTCCACGATCGGTCGAACGGGCTGCGACGGCATCGCACGCAAGTGTCGCATCAAGCTCGCAAAAGCTTTCAGCTTCTTCCCCAACGCACCGCCTCCGGCCGCGAGCTGCTCCAGCGCGTCACTTACGGTGATTCCATGCTGGTCGGCCAGCGCGCGAATCTTGGCCTGCGTGGCCGCGCCGATCCCGCGCGAAGGGTTACTCATCGCGCGAAACAACGCCGGCTGATCGGCCGGGTTCACGATCGCGCGCAGATACGCCAGCACATCCCGAATCTCCTTGCGATTGTAGAACTCCACGCCGCGCGCGATCTGATACGGAATACCCGCCGTGCGCAATGCATCCTCAATCGCGCGGCTCATCGCGTTGACGCGGTAGAACACGGCGACATCGCCGCCGGTCCGACCCTCGCGCAGGTGCCAGGCGATGTCTTCTGCGATGCGCTGCGCCTCCGCTCGCTCGTCCTCGCAGCGCCAAACGCGCACGGCCGGGCCGCTCTCCTGCTCGGTCCAGAGCGCTTTGTCCTTGCGCCGCTGGTTGCAGGCGATGACGGCCGACGCCGCCGCGAGAATCGCCGCGGTCGACCGAAAGTTCTGCTCCAGCCGAATCACCGTCGCGTCGGGATATTCCTCCTCGAAATCGAGAATATTCTGGATGTTCGCGCCGCGCCACGCATAGATCGACTGGTCGGGGTCGCCCGTGGCGCAGATGTTCCGCCGGGCTGCGGCGAGGCGACTGGCGATGACGTATTGCGCGTGGTTCGTGTCCTGATACTCGTCGATCAGCAAATAACGAAAACGATCCGACAGGGTCGCGCGAACATCGTCCTGTTCGGTAAGCAAGCGCGCCGTGAGCATCAGCAGATCATCGAAGTCCACCGCCTGATTGCGGGCCAGCAGCGCCTGGTAGTTCTCATAGATGCGCGCCACCGTCCGACCGTGAAAATCCATCGATTGGTCGGCATAGGCCTGCGGCGTCAGAAGATTGTTCTTCGCGTCGCTGATCGCGTGCTCGACGGACGACGGCGTCCAGTTCTCCACGCGCAACTCGCTCGCCTCGATGGCCTCTCGAACAAGTTTCGCCCGGTCGCCGTCATCCAGAATCGTGAACGAACGCGACACCCCCGCCGCATCGGCGTACAGCCGCAGCAGCCGTGCGCAGAGGCTGTGAAACGTGCAGACCCACATCCGCGCGTAAGGCCCGTCGCCCAGCGCGCCCAGGTTTGCGATGCGATCGCGCATCTCGCCCGCGGCCTTGTTCGTGAACGTGATCGCGAGAATCTGATCCGGCGAGGCGACCGTCGCCGCGATGTACGCCGCACGCCGCGTGATCACGCGCGTCTTGCCCGACCCGGCCCCCGCCAGCACGAGCAACGGCCCGTCGGTGTGCGCGACGGCCTGTCGCTGCGGCTCGGTCAGATCATCAAACAATGCGTCGGTGTCCATGAACCCTCGCCCCGATTGGCGCGCATTGTAGCCGCCAACCGTCATGCGGGCGCACCGGCAGCGCTCGCGATGGCGGTCGCGTGCGCCGGTGACCGGAATGGAAAATGGCTGGGCTGCCGTCAGTTGTTCAAAACAAACTTCAGCGCGTCAGCCAAGGCCTCGTCGGTGTCGGAGGGATACGCATGGCCGCCGTCGTAGGCCTTGATCGAGACTTTCGCCCCGCTCTGCTTGAACTTCTCGGCTGCCTTCTTGTTGGAATCGAGGATCTCGTCCTCGTCGTCGGAGCCGTACAGAATGCACACGCGAAGGTTCTTCACGGCGTCGTCATCAAAGGCCGACTCGGACTCCTTGCACAATCCGCAAACCGGAATGACGCCGCAGAACGTGTCGGGGTTGCGAAGGGCCAACGAATAAGCAGCCCAGCCCCCCTGCGAGAACCCAACGATGACAATCTTCTTCTTGTCGATTTTCTGCTTGTCCATCACGTCGTCGATCGCCGACATGATGTTCTCCTCGATCTCGTCGAGGTTGTCGCCCCAGTTGTACGACGAGCCGCGCTGGTTCGTCCCCTGCGGCGTCAGCAGGATCGCGCCGGCGCTCGCCGCCGCTTCGCGCCATGTGTCCTTCTCCTCCGCTGCTGAACTGCCGAACCCGTGCAGTGCCACGACCAGCGGCGCCGCCTTGCTCTTGTTCAATCCCTTGGGCGTCGTCACTTCGTAGCGGAAGCCGACCTTCTTATCGGCTGCGCCGCGCCGACCGCCGCGCGCCGCCGCAGGTGGCTGCGCGTTCTTGGCCTTCTCCAGCAGTTTCTTGTAGCGCGCGTCCTTGCGGATGTGATCCAGATCGCTGTCGCCCTCCATCTGCTCCTTCATGTCGCGCCCGAATCCACCGGCGCCAATGGCCTCCTCCAGGTACTTGAACGCCTCGTCCGTGTTTTTCTTCAATGAATGCATGCACGCCATGTTGTACGACGTGAGAGAAATCAACCCCCCCACTTCCGACGCCTTGGCGATCTCGTACGCCTCGGTCGCCAGCTTCAGCGCTTTTTCCTTTTCTCCCTCGCTGGAGACCTCGATCAACTCCTGCGTCAGTTCGTTGATCTTCTCACTCGCCTCCTGCGGCGACAGTTTCTTGACAACCTTCTTGGGTTTCGCGTCCTTCTTGGGCTTGTCGCCCTCGTCTTCTTCCTCGGGCTGACGGTCGCTGGCCTTCTTCACCGGCGCGGGCGGGTCCTTCTTGCGCGCATCCGCGACGCCGCTGCCTTGCTTCGCCTCCGGAGTTGCGGCTCGAATGCGCCGCACGAGATCGCGAAAGCGGTCTTCACCTCGAATCGTGCGAAAATCCGAATCCTCGATCAACCCGTCGGCGTCGCGATAGCCCGCGTCGATCGCTTTCTCCAGCCACTTGTACGCCTCGTCGTGCTTGCCTGTCAGGCAGTTCATGCACGCCACGTTGTACATCGCGTACACCTCGCCCGGCTGCATCGACTGAATCTTCTCGGCGGTCTTCAGCGCCGCCTCATAATTCCCGCTGCGATACTCTTTTCGCAATTGGGACTGCAATTCCGTCAGGCTCCCCGGCTTCTCATCCGGTCCGGCATACGCCACAGGTGTCGAGAACGCCGCGAACGCCAGGCCGGCAACGGCTGCAACGACGCACACGCGCCGAACCGCACGCGAGCGAACGATCCATGCCGAAACATCGCCGAACGCATGCCCCGAGATGCCCGACCCGACGGCCCGGCCCAACTCCTTGCGCGTACTCATGGTTGTGTCTCCTTCAGACTGATGGATGTCTTTTCCTGTTTGGTTGGCTTGCCGCTGGTATTATAACGCGACCCCGCCCGCAAGGCCGCAACCCCCGGCCGGCAGCGGCGGCGACAGCGATTCGCTGGTCGCGGGTGACCGGCCTGCGTAGTCGCCTGACGAACGCCACCCGCTTGCCCGCGGCCGCCGTCACAGTTACCCATGGTGGGCCTGCCCGACCGGGCAAAGACGCTCGCGCCTCGTGTTCGGAGGCCGATCCAGCGGATATGATGGGATGGATGCGCCCGTAGCTCAGTTGGATAGAGCATCGGATTTCTAATCCGACGGTCGGGGGTTCGAATCCCTCCGGGCGCGTTGCAACCCGTGTTATTCCAGCGCCAGGCCGGGCAGCAGCGAATGCCGCCGTCATGTCGCGACTCTTCACGGCAGCCGCTCCGGTAAGAAAAGGGGTAAGCGCCGATGCTCCTCCAGCACGCGTCGGTGCCGTGAGCAACCGACGACTTGTCGCGGCGTGTTGCACAATTGCGCCCGCGCCGCGATCGTCGGAAGATACCGTCGGACCGCAAGAGCCGGTCGCTCGCTGTTCGCATTCCTTTGCCGGACGGCTTGCCATATCCGGAAGGACCGTGAGCGCATCCGTCAGGTCGCCCATGACCGTGTGGGAGTACCGATCCATCGTCAGCGTAATCGTCGAATGCCGCGCGAGTTGCTGCGCGATCTTGGGGTGAACTCCGCCGCGCGCGAGGTTTGAAATGAAGGTGTGCCGCAAACTATGGAAATCGACAGTCCGGTCAGATGCATCAATCGGCTTTAGGAAGTAGGACATCTCCCGCTCTACCCGATCCTCATCGGTCGGGGCGGCATCGATCCACGCCTTTCGAGCAGCGGCCAAGTCAAATCGAAACATGTCTGCCGTGTCGCAGGACGGCGGCACCGAGAACGCCAAAGCAGTTGGGAGCTTTCTCCTGAAATACTTAGCCAGTTCCTCCGCGAGCGACCAAGGGATTGGAAGGACATCCAGTCGCCGCCGTTTCGAATGCTTTGCTTGAACCGTCACCGTTGGCGGACTGCTATTCAGATCGAAACTCGTCGGTGTAAGGCTTCGCAGTTCGGATGCCCGGAGGCCCGTTTGCACGGCCGTTAGATAAACCTTGGCGCGATCCACGCCGGATATGCCCCGCCACTCCGGGCCGTGCTCGGCCGCGTCGACGAGCCAGCGGAGTTCTTCGGCGTCTAGCGCTCGGCGCTCTCGTTCGTCGGTGACGGTTTGGGCGCGTAAGCTCGCAAGGGGACTGTCCGGTGCCCGGCCGTCTTGCACCAGCCAGCGAAAGAATTGCCGGACCGATTGCAGATAGTAGTTCACTGTCTTGGTGCTGCGACCTTTCTCAATGAGATTAGCAAGCTCGGTCTGGACACGACTCGCAGTGACGTCCGTCCAGAAGACAAATCGGCATGATTGGATGATCGCACGGGCGCGGTACAAAGCCAGTTCTGCGTGTGCTTGTGTTCGGCCGCGGTTGAGCAAGTCGTTCTGCCAATCCACAAGATGCTCGGCCAGCGGGCGCTTGCGGTGATCTTCGAAGCGATCACGCAGGCCGGACTGTTGCCGATCGGCCTTGCGCTCCAGTTCAGCGGCGAGTTGTCGGGTAGCGACTTTGTCCGCAAAGCCGACGGCCTTGCGGAGAATGCCGTCGCCATCGCGGTACTCAATGTACCATTTTTTGGCCTGCCCCCGGCGGACAGTGCCGTCGGTCAAACGCTTGGACCAACTCTGTTTGAAGATTCGTGCCATTACTTGCTTGCCTCACTGTTTCTACTATTGACCGGCTTACGGCCTTCCGCCGGACTTCGTAAGCCGTCTAACTCGACGATACGATGCGGCCCGCCTGCGAGTCCAAACCCCGCCTTCGCCGCTGCCGAAACAGGCTCTTTGGGGCCGCTCCACCGCGTGACAGGTGACAGAACCTAAGAATCCCGTGGAGTTGCGGGGGTTTTGTCACAGTCACGGTCGCCGGTGACTACAAACACGCGCGTTGGCCTCCCCCCGACTGCTGAGGCTGGAACGTCTTGCCACTGGGGAAGCGTGTCAGTTGGGAAGGATGCGCGGCGCGCATTATGTCGTTTGCCCTCGAGGGCGCGTCGGACGTCGGCCCAGGAATAGGCCTGTCCCCGGTTGTGCTTGTTGCAATAGCAGACTTTCCCGTCATCGCCAACGAGCACGCCGATGTCAGAGTCGTTCTCAGACACGATCTCCGGATTGACCGGACATCGGGCTATCCGCCGGATGGCTTGGCTCGGTAGCCTTCTTGTCGGAGGAGATCGACAAGCTTGTCGCGGTGGTCACCCTGAAGTTCGATGCAAGCATCCTGAATTGTGCCGCCGGTGCCGAGCGAGGCCTTGAACCGCTTCAGCATCGCCGCCTTGTTCTCGTCGCCAAGGACAAGCCCGGTGATCGTCGTCACGAATCGCCCGCCGCTGATTCGCTTTCGCGAAACGCGTACCGGCTGGTCCTTGGGCAGCACAACGCGACCATCCTCGCCGCGCGAGCAACGACACTCGGCCATTGCCGCGCCGCAATGTTCGCAGGTCACGGGTCGCTCAAGCGGAGTGCCGTCGAATAGGCCGCTCATGCAGGCATCATACATTTCATGGCGATTGGTTGCAGGGAGCCGGCAAGTATCCGCGTTAATGAAGGGAGCGGTTCCTGATAGTCCATGGAATGAGCAAATACTGGAAACGGCTGTTATGTCTGCGGAGTGGCTGTGATATCCAAGTTCTCTTGGTCGCGTTTCCACAAGAGCAATGGGATTTCGTGCACCCCAAATGTGATATTGGCGAATTTGCGGCCTGTGCCGATGCGCCATGGTATCCTGATTCACGAAATCGCATTCATGGACGGGCGACGAGTGATAGGATGCAGGGACCGGATCGCCAATAATGCCTTGTATAGGCATTAGTGATCACGAAAGGCACATAATGGATTCTGACAAATATGTCTGGATTCCGCGCGACTTGGGATTCACGAAGGACATCGCCGTCGCTCTTTTGGCGCGGTTTGGTTGCCCTTACAAGCCGCTCTTCAGCGACGAACCTGCTGGTGATGAGATTCGAGCGCAAGTCGAAGTGCTCATTGCAAAGGAGCACACTGTTAATAAAGCTACGCTCGAGCCTTGGCCAAACGCGCGGCTGGTCAGTTGCGCCTTTACCGGCATCGACGGTGTTGACCAAGCGATGTGCCGTGATCGAGGCACTGCCGTTTACTTCGTTCCAGACTACTCCAAGACGGCCGTTGCCGAGCTTGCGGTTGGCCTGACTATTGCAGTGCTTAGGAAACTCGTCCAAGCCGACAAGGATGCTCGCGCGGGTTGCTGGGACCGCGCCGTAGCGCCCGGCATAGAACTCCACGGAAAGACCGTCGGCATCGTTGGCACCGGGCTGATAGGCTGTGAATCGGCAAAACGCTTTGTGGCCTTCGGATGCAGGATCCTGGGATGGAGCCGGACGGCACGTGAGGCTTTTGTCGCAGCTGGCGGGCAATACGTTAATGACATTCAAGCTCTACTTCGAGAGGCGGACGTTGTTGTGCTTCACCTCCCGGCGTCGGCGGAGACCCACCGTTACATTGATGCAGCAAAATTCGCGGCAATGAAGCCGTCGGCTGTATTGATCAACGTTGCCCGGGCGGCGATCGTCGACACGACCGCCTTGGTCGAGGCGCTTCGGAAGCACCGAATCGCCGGCGCGGGCATCGATGTGTTTGACACCGAGCCGCTTACTAGCACGGTCCACCCACTCCAATCCCTCGGCAACGCGGTCTTGTGTCCTCACATCGGTTTTAAAACCGATGTATCATTAAATCGGCTCCGCGAGGCTGCGATCGAAAATATCGGCCGATTCACAAGAGGTGACGCCAAAAATCGGCTCATTCCTTGAGATGGAGCATACTTCAGAAGCCTCCAAAGACACGGACAAGGAACTCGTCAAGCTGCTTCTTGGTGGGCCCTACTTGCCCACCTTTGAGGGCGACAAATGAGTCTTGGCCCAAGTATTCATCGGACTGTTCGCACAACGACCGCCACAGTGACATCAGCTCGTACACGCTCGGAGGTGCGCGGAGTTCTGTGAACACCAGTTCTCCGGCTGCGCCTTCATGGATGAGAGCTACCGTTCGATTGGGGTGTTGTTTCACAAATAGAAGAAATCCCGAACCAGTTCTCAACGAGGCAGCAATCTCACGGTCGGCTTTCGGCAGGGCGGTTAGCCCAGCTAGCTTCACTGTTATTGCAGCGACACCACTTGCATGGCGATCACGGTGTTCGCCAATCGTCGCTTCTATCTCACCCCGATTTTCTTCATCCTCGATGAAGATTCTGCAAACCGTGATAGGTGCGGTGCCTGTCATGGGCTTGCGCTTCTCGGCAAACTCATAAAACATCTCGAAGTACTTCAATCGGCTGGATTCGTCCGCCAGACCTTTCTTGCCGCAGACTGCGAGAATGCACTGTGAATCGAGGAGGGATTTAACTTTGTTCTGGTATTCCTGCAATCCCAAATTTTGCTTCTTCAACCTGACCTCGCGAATTTCTCCCAATGCGTCAGTGGTAGACTCCAGAATGCGGTCGCGCACGCGCACTCGGAGTGCCATGTCATCGCACTCAAGCTTGCTTACAGACGACAGAAATCTATCAGCCAAAGCACGCAAGGGGTCTTCATCCACTTTGGGGTTTGAGGGAGGCGAAGAAGGTTGGTCATGACTTGCACTGTGGGGAAACAAATAGTCCAATAAACCACGGGGAAGTTGCTGAGCCTTCTCGTTGGCTTCTCTTGAGCATACAAAGTAATCCTGCCCAGCATTGGTTGTATACAGCAGCAGTGCTATCCATGGCTTGCATAGTACGGCTTCCTTAGTTGCGCTGTCCGGCGAGCCAGATTGCTGCGCATCGTTAACCAGCCCGTACGATTTCTCGTTAAGTAGTGCGCGAGCACTATTCAATTCATCTACGTTCAATTTGGTCTCTTTGAGAAGATCGGCTACTTTCACAAAACGGTAATCCGAGGGGCTATTTTCGATAAGTCTTCCGTATTCCGTAAGTAGCTTGTGCTGGTTCTTGTGGGCCTTCATCCTACGCTTGAGATCAGCAATCCAAAGAGACGTCTCATTAGAAGTCGGGCAGATAAGCCAAGCAGGCAACGCCGAGCAGGGGGACTTATTCTCGGGATCAGGCTCGTCCATAGATTGACCCTTTGAAGTGCTTGCTTCCTCTCAACCCAACCCATGAACAAATTCTAGCGATGGCAGGGCCTTTGTAAAGTCAGCCGCTCGATCGAGGCTCGGTCGGACCCCAATCGACTGTTGAACGTGTCAATCGACAGTCGATCGAGCATCAATCAATAGACGGATGTAGACAAAGCCTGCATCACCGGGTTGATTCTCGCTGCGACGCGCCTAGAAACGATTATGTCGACCGGCAACTGGTTGTCGGCAACGGGTTTAAACCAGGAGGACACTCCGATGCGACGCGAGATCCATGCCACGCCTTTCCGTCAATACGTGCGCGAAGTTCAGTACGACGACCGCAACGAAATCATCGCAGTTACCTGGCATCGCCTGCATCCGCCTTCGCAGCCCCGCGCTTCGCGGCGGGCTCTTGGAGTGCGGGCGATGCTCCTCGTGATCGCCGTTGCGATCGCGACAGCTGTGGCGACTCTCGCATGTGCAGCCCTCGCCGCAGGTCATCATGTACTCTGACCCCGATATCGACAACCTGCTCGACGCACTCGCGTGGCGCGATGCTCCGGTGGAGGCCCAGGAGTGGGCCCGGCATGTCATGGCCCACGCTACACCGTCTACACTCGCAACCGTTGCGAGGCTCTATTGTGAAATGCACGAGCGATACGGAACGTTGGCCGCATTTTGGCAAGTCTATGCAGTTCGTCACGCGACCAGGAATCAAGCCGATCGAGAGTAGAACGACATGCGCCCCAACCAATTCAATACTACCAAGCGACTCGCCACTGCTCGTCATCATCTGGAGCACATCGAGCGGGCCCTCGACGACATCGAACTGGCACTCGACGAACTCGCTACGCCTCCAGAGACGACCAGCCCATCGCCGCAGCGATCCGCGACGAGTGATACGGTCGAAATCGAATTCAGCAATGGCGCACTTCTAGTCACCCGTACATCCCTATGCATACTCACGCCGTCGCTGAGCGCTCTCATGGAGATCCTCGCGGACCGAACTTGGGGTGAGTCCGAAGCAGGGTCCGACGTTGTGGTAAAGCCACGCGGCGAACTTCGCGCCCGCCTTTCCGAACGGTTGGGGGGGCACCCAATCACTCAAATAGCCTTCACGCAGCTACTTTACCGGCTCCGAAAACTCCTGCCCCCACTTTTTGTCATTAGGTCGAACCGCGGAACGGTCGAATTTCGGGTTCGCCCTGAGCCGCGCGGCTGAATTGGTGGAATACGAAACTTGGCAATGCGATCGGCCAGATAATCCTTTTAGGCATGCTACTTTCTGATTCAAAGTAACGTAGTGCAACGGCGACCTGGAACTTCCCCCCCCCCATTCCTCGGCCTTGACGCTAGTCCTTTTAGATGTCACAGGCTGTCATTTTGCACGGGTCCATCGCGGTGGGGGCAAGGAGTCCGGCCTTTTTCCACATGTTGCTTAGGTAAGAATCGAGCCATGCTCACCATCACCGGCAAAGGCATTGGCCAGCGGCGGAGGCTCTTTGAAGACTTCTCCGTCCAGACAGAACTGCCGCTGCAAGGCCTGGCCGTCTATTCCGACGTCAGCATCGAAAAGCGCAAAGAGAGAGCCACGGAAGACTCCGTAGAAATCATTTCTACGAATTGCCGTATTCCGCCGCGGCTAACGACAGGCAGCTCGTCGCCAATTACGACGCGCTCACCAAGCTTGCGCAGAAATCCTCGGATTAGCTCGGCCTAGTTGTCGTCTTCAGCACCTATCAATCTCTCGAAGCCGTCGCAAAGACACAGCAGGCAGGATTGCAAGCATTCGATCTGGTCATCTGCGATGAAGCCCACCGCACGACTGGACTCACACTTTCCAGCGAAAATGAATCCTCTTTCGTGAAGGTTCACGATGCCAATTACCTCAAGGGCACCAAGCGCATTTACATGACCGCCATACCTCGCATCTATGGCGACGAGGCAAAGTCCAAAGCCAAAGAAGTAACCGCCTAGCTGGCGTCGATGGGCGATGAAGTGCTCTTCGGCAAAGAACTCTACCGCCTTGGATTCGGGGGCGGACCGGTGGCCGTCGGGTCATCCGAAGGATGCGAGATAGAGAGTCGACTCGTGGTGCGAACCGATTCGAGCGTCATGCCGTCTGGCATGCGCGCGACGAGGAAAACCCCGTCGGCAAATGTCGCGGCGAGTTCAATCGCACGATCGATCAATCGGCGGCCTTCGTGAACGATCGTCGCCTTGGGCCGGCCCATGCGCCGACTCGCGCCGCCGATCAGAATGGCGGCGTTGGTCAGCCGTATCACGAAGTTGCTCGCCCCTTAGCATGGATCAGCCTCCCAGCGCGACCATCGGGGCGTTTTGCTGCAGGGGGCCGGTGGCGCGTTTGCCGGCGACGACGTGCGCGAGGCGGTCGTGGGCTTCGTCGGGCAGGAAGCCTGCCTGGTTCCAACAGGCGGCGAGTTCGACGAAGCGGGAATCGAGCAGGCAGGGAAAGAGTCTGCCGTCGGCAGTAATGCGAATGCGGCGGCACTGTCCGCAGAATGATTCGGAGAGGGGGGCGATGATACCGATCGTGCCGCGAAGGCCTCCGGCCAGAGCGGTGAATCGCATGGCGGTTTCGCCGGGTTGGCGGGGAATCGGCGTCAATTCGAAATGGGATCGAATCATGTCTTGAAATCGCCGGGCCGGGACAAAATGCTCACGATTGAATGATGCGGCGGGGCCGATGGGCATCGCCTCGAGCAGACGGATCTCCAGGCCGCGTTGCATTGCCCAGCGGATCATGACCGGCAATTGGTGGTCGTTGATTCCGGCCAGGACGACCGCATTCAAGCGCGGCGGCGGAAACCCGGCGGCCATGGCGGCGTCGATCCCATCGAACACCTGGGCAAGCTCGCCACCGGTCAGCGCGCGATACGTCGCCGGGTCGACGGTGTCGAGCGAGATGTTCAGCCGATCCAGGCCAGCATGTCGCAAGGCGGGGGCCATCGCATTCAGTCGCACTCCGTTTGTTGTCATCGCGATGGCAAGAGCCGAAACGGCGTTGCGGATTCGGTCGATCAGCGCGACAAGCGAGTGGTGGAGAAGCGGCTCGCCGCCGGTAAGGCGCAACTGCGAGAGGCCGTACGAGTCGTGCAGGAATCGGATGAGGTCGAGGCGCTGGTTATCGGAGAGATCGCGCGGGCCGCGAAGCGCCGCGGCTTGCGGTCGGCAATAGAGGCAGTGGAGATTGCATGCCGAAGTGAGCGAGAGCCGCAGGTGATCGATGACGCGGCCATGGGCATCGACGAGGAGGCGACTTGGGGAGAGATCGAGCGAGGCGGGCGTTGCAATGAAACGACTGTCCGCCGACCGTCCCGTGAAGGCGTTCGTCGGATCGGGTTGCGAGACCAATAGCGAGAGAGTCGTCACATGGGCACCGATTCAGAATTTAAACTCGTATTGGAGGTAGAGAAAATCGGCATCGCGGCTTCGGCCGGACGAGTTGATGAAGTTGTCAGGCCAGAGATGCGACCAGCCGAGCATGACCGTTGAATGCACGTCGACGTTCCAGGTGATGCGGAGGTCGAGTTCGTCGCCGACGCTGTTCCCGGAAGAGCCGGAGACGTTTCTTCGGATGGGCGCGCCGCCGGCGTTGTAAAGGGCGTCTAGGTTCGAGTCGAGCCAGAAGTGGTACCAGATGAGTTGCACGTTGATGTCGCGTCGCGGCTTGAATGAGAAATTGACGTTTGGCGCGATGACGTTCTGCCGCGCGACGAGGTCCATGTAGCCCAACCATGCGTGGCCAAGGGGGAAAAGCTGGTTGAAGGTTTCGTGGGCGTTGTCGCGCGGGGTGTCGTCGCCGGTGGCGTAGTCGAAGCCGAGGCCGACGCGCGGCGTCATGGCGGCTTGCTTGAAGGTGTAGCCGGCTTCGCTTCCGACCATCCACGCGTGCAATTCGTCGCCGTTCCAGACGCCCCATTGCCCGGCGCCCTCCACGTCGTAATCGAAATTGCCGGTGGTTCCGCCGAATCGGCTGCCGAGTGTGTAGACCGACAGGTCGCCCCGCTGCCCGTTGGCGTTAACCAGCACGCCGTGATCGTTCAGGCCGAGGAAATAGAGGTCGACGACATGGTTCAGAATGCCCTTGTACGTGGAGTAGATCCCATAGAACTGCTGCTCCTCGCGCCAATGGTCGGGCTTGCGGTCCAGGCCTTCGTCGATGGGCGGGTCCCAGGTGCCGCGAGAGGGATCGGGTCGAAAGACAATAGGCTTTGTCCAGAATGCATCCACGTCGAGCTTGGCGCTCTGATACATGAGCTTGGCGCCGTCAAAGCGGCGGCGGCCGTTGGCCCAGTCGAGCGGGCTGATGAGCCGTTGCTTGCCGTAAAGAAGCTCCTGTCGGCCGACCCGCAGCGTCAGCGGTCCGTCTTCGCCGAGCAGCCGGAGATCGGCGAAGAGCTGATGGATGTCGAAGTGGTTTTCCGAGTTCGGAATGGCCGGGAGATCGCGGTCCTCGGTGCGGGCGTCGACCCCTTCGATGAACAGGCGGAAGAGTTTTCGGTACTTCAAGTCGGCGTGCAGGTAATAGCGATGGAGGAAGTAGGTATCCTGCGCGGGGTTGCGCGCGCCGAATGAACGATTGGTCTCGGCTTCGAGCCGCAGGCGCACGTCGCCGCCGATGCGGAGCCGCCAGTCGTCACCGAGATGAATGTTCTTGATGGGATCGAAGGGGTCTTTTTGATAACTTCCCTCGGGGCCGTCGAGGTAGGAGAAATCGTCGTCGTATCGTAGGGCCATGTAGCGCGGAGCGGGCAACGGGGCGCTCGGGGATGCGGGCGCGGTCGTCGCCGTCGGCGCATCAGCGGGTTGCGTCGATGGCGGCTGGGCCGGTGCCCAGCTCCGGATCGCAAGCACCGGCATCGTCGCCGCAACGGCCAAGGCAAATCGCGTCATCGAGGAATCCCCTCGTTAATTGACACGGCGTGTTTCTCCCGCGCGTCGTCCGGCCGCCGGAACGATCGGCGCCGGCCAGCTCCAATCATTACATGGGGATGCCGAGTCCCTCTACGATGGCTTTGAAGAGCGGCGCGAGGACACCGTTGATGAACGCGTTGAGGATGCCGCCAAAAAAACCCGCGAGGATGGTGCCGAACGAGTTGATAAGAACCGCACCAAACTGATCGCCGAAACTGTCTACGAAGGGAGGCATTCAGTCGCTCCTTGGATTGCCGGCTGCCGCAAGCGGCGAGCTGACACGTGTCGATGTATTCTGCCGGCGCCGCGCACCGGCTCGGTAGACTTCCGCACAACGGCTGCAGATCGGTTCGTGCGGCGACCAGTCCGGAAAGTCGACGCAGATAACGCCATTCAGCCCCTCTAATTCCGGCGAGGAGTCTGTCCAGTCAAACGTCGGGAACCGGCAAAGTGGGCAGAGCGCGCCGGCCGGCGGACGGGCAACGACGCTCGACTGGACGGCCGACTGATCGGAAACAGCCAAGCCGGTCCGCGCGAGGTGAATGAGTTGGGAATGCGTGGGCGGAGAGCCGGCCCAGTCGTGCCAAAGGTCGTCCAATGCGGTGGAGATGGCGCCCGGATCATTCAGTGCAAAGGCTCTTGCCAGCTCCCCGGTGCGAACCTGGCGTACCGTTCTCGGAAGCGCCCCGCGGCGCTCGAGGCGGGCATCGATGCTAATGGCCCAGAGGAGAGCAAACCGATCGGTCATCAGCGCTTGAGCCGCAGAGGTGTGGCCGACGGGTTGTTCGCCGGGGCGATGGCCGAAGGCCGGGTTAAGCATGTCGTCGATTCGGAGCAATTCGTGGCCGGCCCAGTAGTCGAAGGCGGATCGGTCGAGCATGAGAGTCGGAGCGATCGTAAGAACAATGGTGAAACGGCCGGGCGCGCCGTAAAGTTCCGAAGTTTGGGCGCGGGGCGCTGGCGCCCGGGCGACGACAAGCCGGCAGACTTGTTCATGCACATGCGGGAAACCCCGCACAAAGCCGACAAGCAACTGATCCAGCCCAAGTTCGGTAAACCAACGCCGATGCAATTCTGCAAATGCACGTTCGCGCTGGGCGCTGCTCGCGTGTCCGTAGCACTGGGCAAACTGCCGCTCATAGTGGGCACGCAGTGTACCGTCGCGCCGGGCGGCTTCGAAAACGGTGCGTTCAACGAGGCCTGGGTGCAGGACGAGTTCCACGTTTCATGCCCTCGCTTCCATCGCCGCCGCGAGATTCGGCCCCAGCTCCACCGCGCCCGGCGCGCCACAGCTGATGGTCGCATCGTCTTCCTCGCTGGCGGGCCGAAATTCCAGCCAGGACGGCCCGATGGACACATCGAGCCGCGCACAGAAGCTACGGAGGAGATCGTCGCCCAGATCTGCCGCTCGCGCGAGGAAGCTGCACGCATCCGCCTTCCGCAAGCGCGAGTGAAAAGCCGGCATCCAGGTCGCCGCGTGGTCGGCCAAGAAACTCCGCAGCGCGTCGACGCAGCAATCGCGGTCGGCGTCTCGCGGAGCGAAAGCGGCCTTCATGCAGAGGATCGCCACGAACTCCCATTGGGCGGTCACGTGATCAGGCCGCTCGGACATCGGCCCGGCGATTTCGAAACCGAAGGCACGATAGAACCCCGCGAGGTCGGCGAGCGTCTGGCTCGCCTGGAAGATCTCCGCAGCACGATACTCCAATTCGTACGGCGTGCATTCACTTCGTACCGTATGACCGATCACGCGATCGAAGGCACGCTCATCGTCTTCCAACGACTTGGCCTCCTCGCACAACGCGCGAATGCGGTCGGCGGCAAATCCCAGCCGCTCGGCAGCCGCTAGCGCCTCGCGCCGGAGAGTGGACGCACCGCGCGCGAGGCGCGCGGCCGTTTGCGGCGCACAAAAACAAGCGGCGAGGAGTCGTGCAAGCGTGGCGGCCGCGACCCAGTCCGAAGCGTCAGATCGAGTTGGCGTGGCGTTCAGATCGGACATGGATCGGCTCCTCGACCTGGGTGCGGAAGATCTCCCGGTTCTTGCGATCGAATGCAATTACCGTGTCGTTGAACATTTCGAACTTGCGCCCGGCGACTGCGGTCTCCCAGACCTTTGGGCCTTCCCTCATCTCGTAGCGGAAAATGATGCGATTGGACCGCCGGAACAGTTGCAGCACGGCCAGCAGCTCGCGATCCGGCGCGCGATACCGCTCGACGGCCTGCTGCACGCCAGGACCAAACATCTGTTCGAGGTATTTCGTCGGAACCCAGCGCGGCGGGATGTAGTAACCATTCGGCTCGGTGCCGAACTGCGGATACAGCGGGAGCGCCACTTTGGCGACATGCACGAGATAGTACAGCGGGTTTTGGCGGTCTTCAACCCAGGTGCTGTCCTCGTTCACTTTGACCAGTCCCTGCATGCGGACCTGACCGATGCACGCGGCCATGCATCGCGTTTCCATCGGGACGCCGTCGGATTCGGGGTCGCTGCCTTCCACGCGCGGGTAACACGCGATGCACTTTTCGCTGGTCCGCGTCGTTCCGCGGTAGAGGGATTTCTTGTAGGGGCAGGCTTCGACGCACTTGCGGTAGCCGCGGCATTCCTGCTGGTCGATCAGCACGATTCCATCTTCGGGGCGTTTGTAAATGGCGTTGCGCGGGCAGGCAGCCAGGCAAGCCGGGTAGCTGCAATGGTTGCACAATCGCGCGAGGTAGAAAAACCACGCCTTGTGTTTCCTGTCGCCGGTCGCGTCTTCACCCCGTCCGAAGTCCATCGGCTTGTTGAGGCCGCCGGGAGGCGTATCTTCGTGAATGTTTGGCGCAGTCCATTCCTCCTCGGCGGGAAGATAACCAAGCACGAGATTGGGCTGACCGCCGCGCGCGACGACTTCGGGCGCTTCAAAGATGGACTTGTGTTGAAGCGCGCCGTAGGGAGCGCGCGGGTCGGCGGCCGGTTGGCCATTCCACGCCATGCCCCGGGGATTGGCCTGACCGAGTAAGTCAAGTGTCTTGACATCCCAGTGCTGCGGATAGCCTCCGTAAGGCTTGGTCTCAACGTTGGTCCACCACATGTGCTCCTGCCCCTTGGAGAAGGTCCAGGTGCTCTTGCAGGCCATGGTGCAGGTCTGGCAGCCGATGCAGCGGTTGATGTTGATAACAAAGGCAAACTGCTCTTTGGGCGCGGCCTGCGGATAGGGATAGCCCATCGGTCGACCGAGTTGCCAGTTGTAGACCGTATTCATGATCGCCTCCTATCGCTCCAGTACGGGCAGGCCGTAGGTGCCGTGCGGCCGTTGATCCACGTGAACGCGCGCGCCCCGCGGGCCGCGTATCGCCACGTGCTCGGCAATCAATTCGGCGATCGCCTCCGACCCCAATTGCCGGCGAGCCAGCGTCGGACCCGCGTACTCGCCGCCTTCGAAAACCGCTGCGATCGCCTCGGCGCTCAAACCCAGCCGCAGATACTCCTCGATAAAGCACGCAGCCATGTCGCGAACGGCGCCGGGGTCGTCGCATGCCAGCTCCACGCCGGTCAGCGTCATGGGGTCGGTCGGGTCGGGATCGTCATAGGGCATGATCAAAACTCCTCAAATTCGACCGCCGGTGCGGCCGACTCGTCACCGCCGATGAATCCGCCGGCGAGGTAGCGCTTCATGACTTCACTCTCATCGCCGGGCGACATGCCAGATGTCGCCGGCAGCCAGATGCCCTTCCCGCCCAGCCCGCCGTCTTCTGCTTTCACGATGCGAACAAGCGTCTCTTTGGGTACGGTGTTGATGGCATGGTTGTCGGCCTCGCCGCCGAAGATGAACCCCATGAACGCCTTGGCCTTGTGAAACAGATTGTCGGTCTGGTGCATGGGCATGTGCCAGTTTCGCGTCAGGCTCTGCTGCGAGCCGTAGCGAAGGTTGGCCTGATATCCATCTTCGCACAGCGCCCGCCCGTCAGGCCGCGACTCGTGGGCCTTGACGCTCTTCTCCGTGGCGATGTACGGCGCATGCTTGATCATGATGCAGCTGTACGGGTACGCCGGGTTGTACACGGCTCGCAGCATGAGCCGCGCGACCTTGTAGAACGGATCGTTAGGCTTCGCGCCGACGTACGGACGATCCGCCGGGTTCGCATCGACGTACACGTAGTCGCCGTTGTTGATGCCGAGGTCCCTGGCGGCCTGCGGGTTGATGTGCATCTGGTGATCGCCGACATACGGAGAGCGTTTGTCCGTCCGGTGTGGATCGCCGAAATTGCTGTCGTAAATGTTGTGCCAGTCGACGTTGCTCCACGACGAGTGCACGCGGTGCCGCGTCTTGGGAGTCAGTGCGTAGAACCGATAGCCCCTCTCCCAAAGGAAGTTCCGCGTCAGGCGCGCCTGCTTCCACGACATCTTGATGTTGCGAATCGTCCGTTCGTCCCAGTGCTCGGCCTCTGGGCCGATGCCGTAGTCGTCGGGCCGAACGTACGGGTTGCTCGACACGATCACGTTCGGTAGGTATGGCGTCGCCTCGGTGCCCTCGCGGTGAACAATGAAGTTCTCGCCGTACTCGATGGCCTCGGGGATGTCGGCGTAGGCGTGCAACCGGCCCGTGTCGGTGTGGAACGGCTCGTCGTAATGCACCTGCTCATAGAACGGGATGCGCGGGTAGGTGCGAAACAGCATCAGCGCCGCGCCCGGCGGGCCGTACTTGCCGGCCATGATGTCGTCGAGCTTATAGCCTATGGTTGTCGTGCAGGTGTCGAGCAGGCGCTGGAGATAGACGCGTCGCTTCTTTTCATGCTCGAACTTGAAATAGTTGTAAAATCGCTGCTTCCACTCGCCGCCCAATTCCTCGCCCACGGCCTTGGCGACATTCGCCAGAATCCACAAATCGTCTCTTGAGTCGAAGACCGGCTTGATACCGCCTTTCCAGATCTGAAGGAACGGGTTGGAGCAGGACGCCGTCACCTCGAGGTCTTCAAACTCGACCCAGCTGTTGGCCGGCAGCCCGAAATCCGCATACTGCACCGACGAGGTCATCACGATGTCCTGCGAGATGATCATCTCGATGTTCGGATTCACGTTCTTGAACATGTCATAGGCATGCTTGGCGTTGTTGAACAGGTTCACGTTGGTGAACTGAAGCGCCTTGGTCGGCGTCGGCATGTGCGTCTTGCCGGTGAAGACCTTGCGACCATCGCGCGGCGTGTCAACGATCAGCGGGCGGTCGCCGTGGTTCCAATAGGCAGGTTCCTCGTCCCTGGCGTAGGCGTGGGCGTGAACGCTCTTGCCCGAGGCCTTCTCATCGAGCAGCGGTTCAAAGGGATCCTCGGCCACCCAACCCTTGAAGCCCGGCCCAGTGATGGCGCTGCCCTGAAACAGCGCCGCCTTGTAGTTGCCGGCCCAGCCATGCACGCCCGCGCCGGGCTTGCCGATGTTTCCGGTCAGCAGCATCGGCAGCAGCGCGGCGCGGTTGGCCTCGGTCGCGTGGAACCAGTGGTTGATGCCCTCGCCCTGGTGAATGGCGACCGGTCCGCCGGCCCGCGTCACATCCCAGATATCGCGCGCCAGTTGTTCAACCTGCTCTTTCGGTGAGTGTGTGATCTCGGCGACGCTCTCCAGGTCATAGTCTTTCAGGTGGATCAGGTACATCGACCACAGCGTCATGACTTCCACTTCGCTGCCGTCGGCCAACTTGATTTTCCAGGTTCCCTTCAGCGCCGGGTCGATGCCACGTTCGCGAAGGCGCCCGCCCACATCGTCGCGCGTGATGGCAACCGGTTTGTCCGATTTCGCATCCCATACCACGCGGTCACCGAGCTTCTCGTGCTGCTCGGCCGTCAGGCCCTGCACGCGCATGCTCGGGCCGTCTTTCGATAGCCCGCTCTTGTAACCAAGGAACACTTCATCGGCGTGCAAGCGCTTGAGGTTGTCCGTCCGCACCAGAAGCGGAAAATCGGTGAACGTCTTGACGAACGTCTCGTCGTACCAGCCGCTGTCGATCATCAGCCGGGTAACGCCGAGCCACAGGGCCGCGTCGGTCGCCGGGCGGATGGGAATCCAGTAATCGGCCTTGGTGCTGGGGGCACCGTACTCCGGTGCGATGACGACGATGCGCCCGCCGCGCTCCATGCACTCGATGAACCAGTGCGAATCCGGCAGCTTGTTCTCCACCAGGTTCTTGCCGTCCATGATGATGAGCTTGCTGAATCGTAGATCGTTGAAATCGCAGTCCGAATTCTGCAGGCCATGCACCCAGGGCTGCCCCGGCGTCTGGTCGCCGTGCCAGGTGTAGTTGCTCCAGTTTCGCCCGGCCTTCGCCTTGTCCGGGCCGACTTTGCGAACCGCCGCGTCGAGCAGGGCCATGGAGTTGTTAAGTCGATACATGCCGTACTTGCCGAGGACTCCGAGCAGGCCCATGCCGCCGCGCATTTTGAAGGTGCGCGTGCCGGCGCCGTCCATCGCCTCGATCATTTCTTCGGGGTAGCCCTGCTCGCGCAGGCGCTTCGCGCCTTCGTCGCCGCTGTAGCGCCGGGCGATGGCGACGTAGCCTTTGGCGATGTACTTCAGCGCGCTGTCCCAGTCGATCTTGACGTGAACGTCCGTCCCGCGGCTGTCAAACTTGTATTTTGTCTTATTCTCGTGGGTCAGCGGTGGAAAGCCCTCATCGGCCCACTGTTTCCAACCCTGCCGGATGATCGGGTGCTTGAGGCGGTATGGCCCGTAGACAAGCCGATGGAACGTGTAACCCTTGGCACACTGCCGAGGGTTCCAGTTAGCGGTCGCCTTGTTGCCGTAGAGATCGGCGTATTTTTCGGCGTCGTATTGGGACCCCATGCGGATGATGATGCCGTTCCGCGTGTAGGCCAGGACGCGGCAGGCGTGCGTATCATTGGGCGAACAGACCCAACTGAACTTCCCATCGTAGGCGTACTGGTCACGATAGATTTTTTCCCAATCGCGCGCCGGATAAGCCGCCAGCGGATTGCCCACGTCGGGTCGCGCCGCCAGCAGTTCGAGCGGCCATCCGAGGATCCCGGAGGAACCGGCCGCCAGAACAACGCCGCCCTGAATGAACTCGCGTCGAGACGGTTTGCTCTTTTTTTCGGAAGCCATGCTGAATACTCCCTGATCGGGCCTTGGAGCGACTCCGGCCTCTCGTCATTCAATGACCAGTCGCTGCCAGATGCTGATGTTCTTCTTGCCGTCGCGGTCGCCGGCGTTGCCGTCCCAGATGGCGAACGAAACCGGCAGATAATCGCCGGCGCGGAAGACGCGCTCATCCGGCTCCGCGGCGTCGCCGTGGTTGCAGGGCAGCTCCAGCGTGCGCCGTAACTGCACCATCCACACGCCGCGCTCGTACAACGCCTGGCCCTGCACCGCCTGCACGTTGGCCGGCTTGCCCGCCAGCGTCCCCGGGCCGCGCGCCACGAGGCATTCCACGGGTGTCTTCAGCGTCGGGTCGGACACGAGATTCCCCGCGCCCCATGCCGTAATGTACGTCGGATTGTGTTCGGTGATGCTCCCGTGCGGCCAGTCCACGAGCGACATATCCTTGGCACGAATGGGGCACTCGTCGTACATGTCGACGGCGCGCTGCGGGAACGCAGCATCCACGTCCTGATAGCCCTCGGCGATGTTCTTCTCGCGATCGGCCTTCCACATCCAGATGTTCACGCCGCCATGCTGCGTGGCATCGCCCATGTAGAAAGGGGGATCACTGGACATCGAGAACTGAATCGCAACGGCGTCACGGAACTCCTCGGTCTTCACGGCCCGGGCATCAGGCGTCGGATCCAGCCAGGTCAGGCGCAGCGCCAGCTCTTCGTCGTTGTGCAGGGCCTGCACAACCAGCCCCTCGACCCGCGCCTCGGTCCACCACAACGGCGTCAGGCCGACGTACACCGGGCGCGCCTGGTTCCATCCGGCATCCTTCGGGCTCGCGGGCAACGGACCGGACACGCGCGGCGCGGTGATGGTGCTTTGGCGAAGCTGGGCGCGGCCCTGCGAACCTTCGCGCGCCAGCGACTGAACGTAGTGAATGAGATCCCAAACCTCTTCGTCAGTGAAATTGCCCTCCGACGCCGGCATCGGCGTGCCGCGCATCCCCTTCACGATCCGGCAGTACAAGTCCGGCCCTTCCATGCTGCCCTTGAAGATCCCGTCAACAAACGACCGGGGCGGCGCCGGGTAGCCTTCGTCATCGAATTTCACCGCTTCGGGGAGTGGTCGTCCGTCGGCGCCATGACACGAGGCGCATGCTTCGAGGTAGACGCGGCGACCGTTGAACCAGCGAAGGTCATCAAAGGCCGGTTCCGGCGGGATGACGACCGCCGGACCAGGCTGCGTGCGCTGCACCAGCAGATCCTGCACTTCGTCTTTTTCGAGCGAGCCGTCCGCCACGCCCGCGTCCAATTCCGCGTGAACCCCCGTGACATGAATGTGCCGCACGTAGGCCACCAGGGCCTTCAGGTCGGCGCTGGGCAGATGCCCCCACGGCGGCATGGCAGATCCGGGCATGCCGCGTACGATGGTACGAAGCAGATCCTGATCGGACGGGATCAGGTTCTGCGTCGTTGTGAGCTTGAACTTGCCGAGCTTGAGGTTTCTTGGCCGCGGATTCATGAGGTACGCGAATTTGCCCATGCCGTCGCCGGCCTCGCCATGACAAATCACGCAGTGCTTGGCAAACAGCGCCATCCCCCGCGCCGCTTCAGGTGAGAGCGCCGTGGTGTCAGGAGTGGCGTTCGCACCGGGCGATGGATCGGACGCCGCGCTGCGCGACTCGTTTGCGGCGCTCGGCCGGTCCGTCGGGTTGACGCTCGCTGTCACGTCGACCGGTCTGGGCGCGCGAACGACCTGCGAGGCGCAGTAGGAAAACATGCCGAGGATCGTGGCGGCCCAGATGGCCGGAAAGAACCTGCTTCGCGTGGTGAAGGTCAACATGGTCGGTCGTCCTCCGTCAGGCCCAATTTATGATTACTTGATCGCCTTGTCAACTATTACGTCTGAAAAAAAAATTACGGGGTCAGCCGCCGCCGGCCACCGCTCAAGCCCGCCTCGTCAATCTCGCCCAGGGTCGTCTTCTCCAGCATCGTGCGGTAAGCAACCGAAATGGGCTTCCAGAACTCATGAAAGCCGCATGGCATCTGGTCGTTGCATCTTGGCTGGCCGAACGGGCAGCGCGAACGATCCAGCACGTCATCAAACGCTGAAAGAACGTCCATGAGTTTGATCCGATGGGCCGGTCGGGTGAGGCGGAACCCGCCGCCGACGCCCCGTGCCGAATCGAGCAGCCCGGCCCGGACCGCATCACGGAGTATTCGCGAGAGGTAATGCAGCGGCACGCCGGTGCGGGCCGCGATGTCCTTCGCCAGCACCGGGTGCTCGGCACCGTGTTTCGCGATAAACACGAACGCGCGAAGGGCATACTGGGCGGTCATCGAAAGCATTCATTACCTCTTGACGATCAAGTCGCCTTTAGTGTCGCCGTCGGCGCGCCCGTGTCAAGCCAGCCCGTGCAGGCCCGGCACGTGGCCTGTCACCTTCGCCACACGAATACGAGGTCCGAACTGACGGCCTCCTCAAACGGCTCCTGCCCGTAGCCGCCCCACACGCCAGCGACCTCGCCGCCGAGCGCCCGAATGGCTCCGGTCACCTTCGCCTGTGAAACGTCCAGGAAATCCGCCGAGTGTGTACGCTTTGTCAGGCCATCGGCGCCCATCGTCAATTCCACGACGCTCACGTAGCCGCGATCACCGCAACGGTGAACGCCTTTCAGCAAGATCGTGGGGGCGCCCGAGTGCCCGCTGCAAAGCACCTTTTGCCAGTGGATCGGTCCGCGCACCAGTGACCGCAGATTCAGCACCTGAATTATCCCCAGCCCGCCCGGCCGCATCGCGGTTGCCATCGATCCCAAAGCGTAGGTCAACGCCTCGCCGTCTTCGACCAGCGCCAGCGAATTGCCTACGCACACGACCGCATCGAACGGTTTTTCGACTTGAAGCGGCTGCAAGAACGATCGCTCCACCCAGCGCAGTCGCTCGCCTTCGCCATGATGTTGCCGGCACCGCGCCAGCATGGTGGCGCTTACGTCCGCCCCCACGACCTCCATGCCCCACGAATGAAACATCGCCGCGTGATGACCCGTCCCACAGCCCAAATCCAGTACGCGCCGCGCGCCGATCGACTCAAACCAGGAGCGGAAAAACGGCGCCTCTCGCGCCAGCCGGCGGGGCCAGTCGATCAGTCGATCGTAAACATCAGCCAGATCGTCGATTCGAGTTGTGCGCGATGCATCAGGCATGTTGCAGCACCGGTAAGGACACCGCGCGCGAGGAACTCGCAGCCGCACTCGCACCCGCGCCGACGGCAGTGTTCAATTCCACCAGCAGGTCTTCCAGATCCAACTGGTGGTGCGCGGCCGCCATGCGGACGGATACAGCCTTCGCCATTGTTCTTCGCATCACCGGATTGGCCAGGGGAGCGAATCCCCTTCCGATCAAAAGCGGAAGCGTCTGGGGATACCACTCCACAATCTGGCCGATCTTGTCGTCGGCCGTAATCCAACGCGGACGCTCGGCGGAATCCTGCTCGGCCGGCTTCCAGCCGTTCATGATCCGCCACAGATGCAGGCCCCAGACGGCGATGCCCGATACTTCCAGCAAGCCGCTGATCCCGGCGACGGGAAATGCCCATTCTCCGAAATCGGTTGCGATCTGAAACGCAACCCGCATGAAACAACCGACGTTGATGAGTGCGAACGGGACCCACAATGACGATAGACGTCGAATATCGATGCCGTTCAGGGTCGGCACGACCTTGGCAGCCATGCCGAGAATCACCAGGCTGATGAATCCAACGGTGATGGCATGGCGAACCGCGCCGTAATAGGCGTGGGAGAAACCGATCGCGGCGGCGTGCTGCCCGCTGTCGGACAGGTTCTGCGTGCCCGGCAGGACGGTTCGCATGTAAAGCGGGGCGAGAATGAGAAGGATCATGGAGGTATGCAGCCAGGCGACGGCTGCGCGGACGAATTTTGAACTGCGATCGGGCGCGGCCGGATGAGCCAGCAGTCCCCATCGGAAGGTGAGCGCGATGCTGGCGCCGGCGAGGGCCAGCATTGAGGCATACATCGGCATGGCCCACGCGTAGTTCCCGGATCGTCGCATAAGCAGGAAGCAGCCGGCTTCGCCGAGTACGGCGGCGATGAGGACGCACAGCGCGCTGCGAACCAGCGCCCGACTTGGGGCAGCGAATCCGAAGAGAGCGGGGAACATTCGAACGCCGACGCCGAGGATGATCAGCAGTGCAAAGCCGTGGATCTGCAGATCGCGAAGGGGCGCCTGGTAGGTCGCAATAATGCGCAAAAGCTCGGCACGACTCGGCGCGGTCGTGGTGGCGTACATGAGGGCGAGGTCGTAAATCGCCTGAACGAAAAAGAAGGCCAGCGCGGCGAGGATGTAGGCGTCGTGTGTGGCATATGGCTTGCGGCTCCGTTGAAAGGTGCGCAGCAGAACGGTGATGAACATCGCGATGGCGGCGATTTCGGCGAAGCTCGCGGAGACCGCCAGTTCACGCATAAGGGGCCATTCATGAAGCGGCTCACCGACCGCGCGCGCCATGACCCCGAAGACCATCAGATAAAAGCTGAAGTTGGCAAGGTCCGGCCGCCACAGGCTGGTGTGCCGCATGCGCGGGAACGCCTGATAGGCGAAGCCCATCACGAACAGACCGACCCAGCCAAAGATCTGCGCATGCCCGTGCGCGTTGATATCGTGGATCGAGATCGCGGTGAATGATCGGCCCAGGCCGATGCGCAGGAGCAGGACAGCACCCCACACGGCACCGGCGGACAGGATGACCGCGACGCCCGCTTTGAAGAAGCGCCGGTAGATGGTGTCGGCCAGGTGGTCAAGCGAGTCATCATTGGTCTGGCCGCCGGCAGGGATCGAGGACGGATCTCGGAGGCCGCGATTCAGTTCGTGAAGGAGCTGCTCGATATTCACGCCGTGCGCCTGGGCGAAATAGGCAATCGACTCAGCCGGTCCGTTCGCGCCGCCGCAGCCTCGCAGGCTGTATTGATCGAACACGGGCCTTAAATGGGGGTAGGCGCGCAAAACGTCAGGCAACATCTGGCCGGGTTGGATGACATGGGGCGATTGGAGGGACGTCACGTGCTGACTCCGAGTTCGGCCGATCGCTGCCGAAACTTGGCGGTCGGCGGGCCTATACTTGATATCTTTACTTCTATGTCAACAATACTTCCGCTTCGCGGACTTGTCAACTATTTTTCAGTCAGCACGTATTCGCCTGCGAGGCTTCACTTAACCTTCAACGCACAAGATGGTTGCGCCGATCAAGCCACCTCGTATGGCCGTGGATTTCGGTTGCATCGTCTCCGTGGAGTTCCGGCCGATGACCATGGCGCCAATCCTGCCGGATCGAGGTTGGCCATCCGAACTGGCGTCGCAGAGCGCCGGCCGATATACTTGATATCATGGTCAAGAAGTCTGTTGCGACCCGCCGTCACGCCGCCGCGCCCCGCCGGCGCGATTACTCCCGCCGGCGCGCGATCTGTCTCGCGGCAGTCTATCTCCTCTTCCTTTTGCACCTGATTCACTGGAAACTGGCCGGCCGCACTCTCGCCCCGCTTGAACTCAACGAGGTCATGTATACGCTCGAACTGGGGATCGTGACCGCGGGTTTCGTCTTCATGGCCGTTGTCATGATCGCGACAGTTTTCTTCGGGCGGTTCTTCTGCTCCTGGGGCTGCCACATCCTCGCGCTGGAAGACCTCGCCGCCTGGTTGCTGTCGAAGGTTCGCATTTGTCCCAAGCCGATTCGATCGCGCCTGCTGAAGTGGGTACCGCTCGCCGCGATGCTGTATATGTTCGCCTGGCCCCAGGTCCAGCGCTGGCTCGAACGGCGACCGATGCCCGCCCTGCACCTTCGCACCGATGAACAAGGCTGGGCCTCCTTCCTGACCTCCGACTTCTGGCGAAATCTCCCCGGCCCCGGCGTCACGCTCCTGACGTTCCTTGTGTGCGGGTTCGTGATCGTCTACATGCTCGGTTCACGCGGCTTCTGCATCTATGCCTGCCCCTACGGTGCCATCTTTCGCATCGCCGATCGGTTTGCCCCGGGCCGAATCACCGCTCGCGGTGACTGTTCGCAGTGCGGCCAATGCACCGCCGTGTGTCAGTCGCATGTGCTGGTTCATCGCGAGCTGGCCGCGTTCGGCCGCGTCACCGATCCAGCCTGCCTGAAGGACCTCGACTGCATCGCCGCCTGCCCCGAGGGCCGCATTGCGTACGGATTGGCCAAACCGGCGATTCTGACGATCGGCGGCGCGGCGCGCGTCGCGCGACCACCGTACGATTTCACGTGGGTCGAGGAACTCGTGATGGCGAGTGTCATATTACTAGCACTCCTCATCTTCCGAGGGCTGTATGACCTCGTGCCGTTCCTCCTCACGCTGGCCACCGGCTGCGTCCTGGCTTACTGGACCGTTCTCGTCGGCCGAGCCTTCCGCCGGCGCGATCTGCGATTGAACCGCTGGCAGATCAAGGCCCACGGCAAGCTGACGACCGGCGGCCGGGTGTTTGCGGCCGTCAGCACCATGCTCTTGGCCCTGTCAGTGCATAGCGGGTTCATTCGCTATCACGCATTTCAGGGCAATCGTCTCTTCGAGTCGGTTGTTCAGGACCGCGCGGTCGCGTACGGAGCAATGCCATCCACGTCGCTCCTGGCCGCCATCGGTCATTTCGAGGCTTGCGAACGGTGGGGGTTGTTTCATCCGGTCGAGCAGCAGCGCCGCTTGGCGGACCTGCACGGTTCGTCGGGCCAGGCGCTGGCGGAGCAGGGGCGGTTGACCGAAGCGGCGTCGCATCTTGCGCGGGCGGTTCAGGTCTACCCATGGAACGCCCAATCCCAATACAACTACGGCGTGATACTCGCAACGCTCGGCCGAAAGCGCGAGGCGGTGGGCGCTTACCGCCGGGCGATTGAGTACGCACCATCCGATGCGGACGCGCACAACAACCTGGGACTGCTGCTTGCGGAAGCCGGCGACCTTGCTGGGGCGGAGCACCATCTCAACCGTGCGATCCAGCTGCGCCCCGTGTTCGCGGCGGCGCGGTTCAATCTGGGGCGCGTGTATCTGGCACTTGGTCGGTTGGACGCGGCGCGCAAATTGCTGGAAGCCGCTGCCCATCAGGATGCGACCTATGCGTCGCATGTTCGCGAGATGCTGAAAGGGGCAGAATGAGTCTGCGTGAGCAATCTCGTACCTTTCAAGTGCGAAATAGCGCAGTGACTGCTGCCATGGCGACAGTTTTCTTGTGGACAATCTGCAAGGGGATGACTTATCGTCCGCGGCGGCCCAAGTCGGCGGCTTGGCAACGGATTATTTTGCCCAGTTGCACTGCATGACCAGGAGAGTCGGCATGGCGTACGAGACCGAAATCTGCGAAGGCACGACGCGACGGGGATTGATCTCGTGGCTCCTGATGGGAGTCGGGGTGATTGCCGGCTACGGCGCGGGGGCGTTGCATTTCTTCCAATACCTCGTGCCGCTGCGACGCGAAGGACGTCGGCGCGAGATGTTCATCGGCACGCTGGATGATCTCCCGGTGGGCATGACGCGCACAGTGCGCGATTCCCGCGGGCAGGAAATCATCGTCGCGCGGATCACCGAGAATCCGGACGAACCGGTGAAGGATTTTCGCGCGTTGTCCACCAAGTGCCCCCACCTGGGTTGCAAAGTGCACTGGGAGGCCGGCGCCGATCGCTTTCGTTGCCCCTGCCACGAAGGGATCTTCGACAAGAACGGCGTCGCCGTGTCCGGCCCGCCGGCGCAGGAGAAGAAGAATCTCATCGAATACGACGTGCGCGTCGATGCGAAGACCCGATGGGTCTATGTGATGGTCGCGGAGGAATCGCCCTATGGCGCATGATCCCGTTGCAGGGGAGCGGCACGTTCGCGCGGCCGGCGGTCGACTTTGGCAACTGCTGCCCGTCGACTGGGGCAAGGTGCAGGAAGTCACCAACGAGCCGGTTCCCGGGCACATCAAGCGATGGTGGTTCGCGCTGGGGGGCACGCCGGCTTACTTGTTTCTCATTCAAATCACCACAGGCATCCTTCTGTCGTTTTACTACGTTCCGTCACCCGATCACGCTTACGACAGCGTCAAGGCCATCACGTACGCCGTGCCCTACGGCTGGTTCATTCGCAGCATCCACAAATGGGCCGCGAACCTGATGGTGGTCACCGTCCTGCTGCACATGTGCCGCGTGTTTTTTTCCTGTGGGTTTCGGCACCCGCGACAGATAAACTGGGTCATCGGCTGCGGCCTGCTGCTTTGCACGCTATCGCTGGGCTTCACCGGCTATTCGCTCATTCAGGAGCAGCTTAGCTACTGGGGCATCACCGTCGCTTCCGAACTGGTCGCCAACGTTCCGCTGATCGGCCCGGCCCTCGCGACGTTCATGCGCGGCGGCGAGGAAATCGGCCCGAACACGCTCACGCGCATGTACAACCTGCACGTGGGCATCCTGCCGGTCGTCACGATCATTCTCATCGGGCTGCACGTCGCCGTGCTGCGGTTGCACGGTGTTTCTGACTTGTCTTTCAGTGATCCGCGCATGCGTTCCACCGAGCATGTCACGCTTGCGCGGAACCTGGTGGGCGTCAAACTCATGGCCCTCCTGGCCGCCGTGGGCGCGTTGGCCTGCCTGTACATGGCCGCTTTTCGCGCCGCGCCGCTCACCCTCGTCGCGTACGACCTTAGTGCCGAAAGCGCCAGGCTCTTGTGGATGGTCAGCGGCGTACTCGTGGCGACCGCCTCCGTACTGCTGTTCCGCGGACACACTTACGGCCTGCTGCTTTGGCTGGCGATGAGCATCCTCGCCATCGGTAAGCTCGTGTTCGACCTCACGCATCGGGAGGCGCTAGTTCCCGCGGGCTGGGTGGCGTTGTCCGTCGTCCTTGCCGTAACGACGGTCTACGGTATCAGCCGCCAGGACCGCTTCATCGAGGGCAAGGGCGAGGACAAGCCGTTCAACTTCTTTCCCGACCACATCATCACGGAGCTGCTCATCGGCACGCTGCTGTTGTTCCTGCTCACGCTGATGACACTCGTCTTTCCTTCGGGACTCGGCGAAAAAGCGAATCCGCTGGTGACGCCCGATCACATCAAGCCCGAGTGGTATTTCTTCTTCCAGTTCCGGATGCTGAAACTGACCGGTCTGAATACGGCCGTCATTCTTTCGGGTCTGCTCGTCGGGATGATCGTGTTGTGGCCCTGGATCGATGCGCTTCTGGAGCGCATCGCCCCGAAGAAGGACCTGGGCATTTACGTGGGCATCCTTGCTTTTGTGACCTTTCTGACTTTCACGGTCTGGGAATCGCTGGTGTGAACGCAGGTAATTGAGGAACCTCCATGTCCCTGAATATGAAGCGCATCATCGTATTTGTCCTCGGCGTCGCGCTGTGTGCCGCCCTCATCATGGTTGCCGAGACTGAATCACGCAGGCATCTGTCACCGCACAAGATGCCGATGTCGACCGTTCTCGCGCTCACGCCCGAGTCCAGCCGCAACTGCGTCGACTGCCACGCACAATCGTCCCCGGCTATCATTGAACACTGGAAGGGCAGCACCCACGCACACAAGGGCGTGGGATGTGTCGAGTGTCATCAGGCCGAAAAGGGCGACGCCGACGGGTTCGATCATTACGGTGTCCACGTTGCGACGGTTGTCTCACCTCGCGATTGTGCCCGTTGCCATGTCAAGGAGTCCGAGGAGTTCGCTCGCAGCCACCACTCCAAGGGCGGAAACATCCTCGCTTCGCTCGACAACATTCTCGCCGAAACGGCTGAAGGCATGCGCGGGTTTTTCAATCCCCATTCGCCCACGCCCGGCATGGAGATCACCCAGGTCAACGGCATGGCCAGTGCCACACTCGGCTGCCGACAGTGCCACGGCGGCAAAGTCGGCCTGGTGACCAAAGACGGCGGCATGGTCACCGTGGACGATCTCATGCCCGGGCCGAACGGCAAACCAACCAACACGGTTGTTCTGGCGAACCTCGTCCGGAACGAAGAGGGCAAGCCGCGCTACCACCCCGACACCTGGCCGAACACAGGCATCGGGCGCATCAACCTCGACGGCTCGCTGGGTTCGTGCTCGGCCTGTCACAGTCGGCACGATTTCTCCCCAAGGCGGGCGCGGCAGCCGGAAAGCTGCGGCAAGTGCCACATGGGGCCGGACCACCCGCAAAAGGAAATCTACGAGGAATCCAAGCACGGTATCGCCTTCCGCGATCTGAAGGACCAAATGAATCTCGATTCCGAATCCTGGATTCTCGGCAAGGACTATTCCGCCGCGCCGACCTGCGCCACGTGCCACATGTCCGGCAACACCAAGAACGGCGGCCGCATCACGCACGATCCCGGCGAGCGCATCAGTTGGACCAATCGCCCGCCGATCAGCCTCGTCATGGACGTCGACAAGGACCACAAGATCGTGACGGAGACCGACCCGGCGAAGCGCACGGCACTGACCGTCGACACGGCCGAGCAGAAGCGCAACCGGATGAAGGACGTCTGCCTGCATTGCCATACGCCCGACTATGTGAACGGGTTCTACAAGCAATACGACGACCTCGTCGTGCTCTTCAATGAGAAGTTCGCCAAGGCCGGAAAGAAAGTGATCACGGCCTTCTACGAGCAGGGTCTGCTCACGAAGCTGGACTTCGACGAAGAGATTGAATGGACGTGGTACCTGCTCTGGCACCATGAAGGCCGGCGCGCGCGAATGGGCGCCTCGATGATGGGGCCGGACTACACGCACTGGCACGGGATGTTCGAAGTGGCCGAGCGGTTCTACGTCGAATTCGTGCCGCAAGCCGAGCACCTGATCGCCAAGGCAGCCGCGGAAGGCAAGCAGAAGGAAGCCGATGCGGTGAACGCCGTGCTCCAGGAGATCTTAAGCCGGCCGGAACATGCATGGAAGTCGTATCCGAATCCGCTGACGTCCAAGAGTCGGTCAGGCCATTGAGACGCGCTGCATGAAGACCATCATCGAGCCGTTTCGGATCAAGTCGGTCGAACCGATCCGCATGACCACGCGCGAGCAGCGGGAGCGCATTCTCCGTGAAGCGCATTTCAATCTTTTTCTCGTCCCGGCCGAGGACGTGCTTATCGATCTGCTCACCGACAGCGGCACGGGGGCGATGTCCTCCGAGCAGTGGGCCGGCATCATGCGCGGCGACGAGTCGTACGCCGGCGCGACGAGTTTCTTCCGGTTTCAGGAACGCATCACCGAGCTGACCGGCTTCGATCACATCCTTCCGACGCATCAGGGGCGGGCGAGCGAACGCATCCTGTTCGAACTCGTGGGCGGGCCGGGAAAGGTCGTGCCCAACAACGCACATTTCGACACGACGCGCGCGAACGTCGAGCATTCCGGCGCGCGAGCCGTCGATCTGCCCATCCCCGAGGCCGCCGATCCGGCCAACCGGCATCCGTTCAAGGGGAACATGGACGTAACGGCGTTGCGGCGACTGATCACGGATGTGGGCGCGAAGCAGATCCCCCTGGTGATGGTCACGATCACGAACAACAGCGGTGGCGGGCAGCCGGTCAGCCTCGAAAATCTTCGCGCGGTGAAGGCAGTGTGCCGCGAGCACGGGCTGCCGCTGTTTCTCGACGCATGTCGCTTTTCGGAGAACGCCTATTTCATCAAGCGGCGAGAGCCGGGCATGGCCGGCCGCTCAATCCGAGAGATCGTGCACGAGGTCTTCGCGCTGGCCGACGGCGCGACGATCAGCGCCAAGAAGGACGGCCTCGTCAACATCGGCGGCCTGCTCCTGCTGCGCGACGAGAAACTGCTCCACGCGGCCAGCAACCTGCTTATTCTCACCGAGGGGTTCATCACGTACGGCGGCCTGGCCGGGCGCGACCTGGAGGCCATGGCCCAGGGCTTTGAGGAAGTCGTGCAGGAGGACTATCTCGCGTATCGAATTCGCAGCGTGGAATACCTCGGCGAGAAACTGACCGCGCTCGACATTCCGATCGTTCAGCCACCGGGGGGGCACGCGATTTACATTGATGCCGCAGCGCTGTGCCCGCGGATTCCCGCGCACCAGTTTCCGGGCCAGGCGGTGGTGTGCGCGCTTTACCGCGCCGGTGGGATTCGGTCGGTCGAAATCGGCTCCGTGATGTTCGGTGCCGCGCCCACCACCGCGCCGGGAGCCTCCGCCTCGGGTTCGACTGGAGCGGTTCGGCCGCGCCTCGAGCTGGTCCGCCTTGCGATGCCCCGGCGGGTTTATACGCAGAGCCACATCGATTACGTCATCGAGGCAGCGGCGGAAGTTTCCGCACAGCGAAACGCGCTACGGGGACTTCGCATGACCTATGAGCCGCCCGTTCTTCGGCATTTCACGGCCCGATTCGCGGAACTGGAACCCCCTGCCTGATAGTCGTTGACTTTCAGGGCGTGAATCCCGTATATTCTTGATAACTATATCAAGTAGTTGTCTAAACAGTCGGAGGCGGTCCCATGCGTCCTCAATACGTCGCGTTTTCCGCGTTGACCCTGATCCTGATTGCCGCCCTCGGCGCAGCCGCGCGAGCCGATCAAATCTCCGGCTACGTCCTGCGTCAGGGCGACTTCACGCCCATCGCCGGCGCCAAGGTGACGCTCCAGGCGACGACGACACACGCCTTCACACACGCCGATGGATCGTTTACTCTCCCCGCGCGCGCCGGTTCCGAGCGCGTCGTCGTCGGCGCCGCCAAGGGCTACTTTAACGCCGGCGTCACCCTCATGCCTCCCGCGTCGGGCGTGCAGATCTTCCTCGAACCCGTCCCGCAGGAAAACGACCCGAACTACCACTTTGCTACGCCGTTTTCGGCCTGCGGAGTCTGCCACCCTAATCAGGTCGCGGAATGGACCGACTCGCCCATGGCGCGCGGCGGGCTGAACACCTGGGTACACGACATCTACAACGGAATGGGTACACCCGGAGGCCTCGGCGGATTCGTCTATACACGCGACTCGATTTACGCGCCCACCAATCCCAACTCCGAGTGCGCCTCCTGTCACCAGCCCGAATCCTGGATCCCAATGCCGTTCAGTCGAATGGAGGGGCCGCAGGATCCCAACTATCCCTCGCCCGCCGCCGCACACGGTATCTCGTGCAGCGTCTGCCACAAGATCGCAGACGTCGATGTCTCGCGAATCGACTTCCCAGGAATCTTCCCCGGTGCGGTCGTCTTCACCCGGCCAGCCGGCCAACTCCCCAATGAAGTCATGTACGGGATGCTCGGAGACGCGACCTTCAACCTCCCGTCTCTCATGCGGCCGTCTTACCAACCGCAGTTGGCCGCCGAAGTCTGCGGCGCCTGCCATCAGGATCGAAGCGACCCCGATGAGAACCACACCTACACCGGCCCCATCTCCGAGCCGACCTACACCGAGTGGGCCGATTCGCCCTACAGCGATCCGCAGTCGCCGATGTACGCCAACTGCATCACCTGCCACATGCCGCCCACCGAGCACACAACGATCTGCGAAGTCATCTGGCCGCCGCTGGAACGCGAAATCGGAACGATCCGCGCGCACGACATCCGTGGCACAACGCCTCTGTTTCTCGAGAATGCGGTCTCCCTGGGCATGACGACTTCGGTCGGCCGCGGCGCCCTGACGGTGAACGTCACCCTGACCAATACCGGCACGGGCCACCACGTCCCCACCGGGGTCACCACGCGCAACATGATCCTGCTGGTCGAGGTCTGGCCCGACGGCGGCGATCCGATCGCCGATCTGCTGCCGCTCTCAATCGGCACCACGGTCCACCCGCTCGGCGGTGTCGGAAATCCGGCACTTGGCTATTACGGCGGTCGCCCGGGCAAGCTCTACGCAAAGGTCCCGCACGATGCGCAGAATAATTTCCCCGCGTTCTTCACCGACGCAACCGGAAACATCTTTGACAACCGCATCGCCGCCCTCGAATCGGACGAAACGCAGTACACTTTCACGCTGCCCCCGACCGACGGCGACGTACGCGTGCGCGCGCGGTTGCTTTATCGCCGCGCCTGGCGCGCGCTCCTTGACGCCAAGCAGTGGACGCAGGACGGCCACGGCAATCCGCTGGGCGACGTCGAGCCGCCACATTACGGATACCTGATGGAAACGGCCGAGACGAAGGTTCCCGTCTGCGCCGAAGCCGGCAGCGGCGATGTCAACGGCGACGGGTTGCTGAATGGTGGCGACATCAGCGGCTTCGTGAATCAGTTGCTGCATTTCCCGTTCGGCCCTGCCGGCGCCCCCTTTTGCGCCGCGAACCTCCAACCGGACGCCGTGCTGAACGGCGACGACGTCGCGCTGTTCGTCGCGGCGCTGTTGCAGTAATCCGATCGCAGATCGCTTGCGCCGCCCTTCAGCAACACGGCGACTGCGGCGACGGTCAAACGTGCAGATTGTTATAAGTGAAGCGAAAAACCCCTTTGATGATTTAATGGGGCTTGTCAAAGAAATTGCCTACGTCCTGGAGCGGTTTCCCACGAATGAGCTGCCCGAAATGCTACGCGATTGGCTTCTGTTCAAGCAGATGGTGGAAGCGATTGATAAAGAGACGCAGTGTAGGCAAGGCCCCCAAAGTGCCGGGCTATTGACGTAAATTGGGGCATACCCTATGGGGGATCGAATCGGTGACCCTCCCCCCAGAAACCGGTCCGGGTCCTGAGTTGGGATTGGGGCTTGGATCATGGAGGAAAGGTCATGAGCAGGAATCGCTTCAAGGCGGTAGAACTCGTCAACAAGCTGTAAGTGGCGGATGTATTGATTACTTGTCCGTAATTTCCCCGGCGATTTAGGAATATGACCGCCGTATCATTGCGCCGCGACCCGCGCCAAAGTTCCGTTCCGTCGCCCCTCACATCACGCGCCGCCGCACGGCGCAATGCGCGAGGCCAAGTTGCCGGCAGAATTCCGAGTCCGCCGTTACGAAGCCGCTGATAGACTCGCACGCTTCTACCGCGCACAGGGAAGAGTTGATGAGGCAAATGAAATCATAACGGACGCTCGCAAACTGGACGACGTTGACCTTTCCCCCAGAAACTGATCCAGGCTTTGGGTTAGGTTTCGGGCCTGGATCATGGAGGAAAGGTCAGTGAGGCGTCCGAAAATTTCGGAAACGCCCGTGTCGCGTACGGTGCATTCTCAACAGGCCCATCACCATCACCGGCATCATCATAGCGCTCCCGGCGCCACAAGCGCCGCACGAACCGCCGACTGTAAGTGCCGCCGGTCGACTTGTGACGTCGCCGCACGAATTACTCACTACGCAATCATAAGACCCTACGTGCGCGGCACCGGCTGAACTGATCGTAAGCATCGTGGTCAACGCGCCTGACAGCCCGTTCCCGTCGCTCAGCGCGGTCCCGTTGCGACGCCAGCGAAAGGTCGGGCTTGCCCCGGCCGAGGCCGCGACCGAAAAGCTTGCCGATTGACCATTCGATACGGATTGCGCGACCGGCTGCATCGTGATGAATGGAAGCGGCCCCGTCCACAGCCATGAATCATCCAGATACGCGGCTCCGTTCTGGCCGCCGAACAGCACGGCGACGTTTCGCACACTATCGAACGTGAAACCAGGCGCGTACCGGGGGGAGGGAGCAACAAGCGGCAATCGAAGGGACCAGCTTGTGCCGTTCCACTCCCAGGTTTCGTTATTGGTGCTCGCCGCCTGGCCGCCGAAAAGGACGGTCACGGCTCGGACCGCGTCGAAGACCATCGCATGATTCTGCCGCGCAGAAGGAAACACCAACGCGGATTTTTGAGCCCAGTTCACGCCATCCCATTCCCAGGTCTCCGCATTGAGGCTCGCCCCCGCGGCACCGCCGAACAAGACCGACACATTCCTGACGCTGTCGAAGGCCAAAGCAGTCCCTTCCCGGCCGGAAGGCGCCGTCGCGGGGAATCGCTGTGTCCAATCGCTGCCGTTCCATTCCCAGGTATCCGCGAGCGGCGTCGCGCCGGTGCCGCCAAACAGCACGGTCACCGCTCGGGCACTGTCGAATGTCATCGCTGGAACATCCCGCGGGGGAGGAGAAGAAGCGGGAAGCCGCTGCAGCCAATTGGAACCATCCCATTCCCACGTTTGTCCATTGTTGTAGAGAACGGCAACGCCGCGAACGCTGTCGAATGCCATTGCGTGGTCATTTGTGGCCCCGGGCGAACTCGCGGGCGACTTCTGCGACCAGTTGCTTCCGTTCCAAGTCCATGTCTGGTTGATGCTGCCGGCGTTGCCTCCACCAAAGACCACGGCCTCTCCACGGACTGTATCAAAGACCATTTGGTGAAAACTACGAGCTGAGGGAGAGGTCGCGGGCGCAAGCTGCGTCCATTCGCCGCCGCATTGCCCGGATGCGTCCGGCGCGCGGCCGGAAACCACAATGAGAACGAGCAGCGCATTCGTCAGACTCGGCCGGCAGAACTTTGCAAATGATGGTTGCGACATACCGATTCTCTTTAGCCGACATTTCCAATTTGATCTCGCCCGACGACGCCGCCGAGCCATTTCCCTCCATCGTACCAGCGCCCCCCCGTCGCGTCTGCTCCGTCACCCCGATCTGCTTGCACGCTTGTGGTTTGGCCCATTCTACTCGATGCGCGTGCTGCTCTCCTCACGTCGGAAAGAACCGATTCTTCGGGTCCTCCGGGTTGCTCACCCGCCGCGGGACGGTCGTGACCCGGCTGCGGCTACTCGGCGTCATGCCGTACTCGACGCAGAACTTGTGCATCTGTTCCAGTGCCTTGTTGGCGATCGCGAGATAAGGACTGGGCAACGGGAACTTCTTGTCCGGAGAGAGCACCACCGGCCCGTACTTCTGCAACTGCCGCTCGGCGTACTGCCACCGGCTGTAGGCTTGGCAATAGCCCGCGAGCAGCGTTCCGTCGATCTCGCTCAAGATACCGCTGCGGTCCAGCAGCACCGTCACGCGGTGCCACTCCTCCCGCGCCGCTTCATCGAGGAACTCCGGACACGACGGGATCGCCCGCGCTGGCTGCGGCTCGTGGTCGTTCAACGGCCGCTTGCCGGGGTTGCCGCGCGCCCGCTTGATCGCCGTCGGGATGGGTTTGCGGCCGCGCATGGTCAGGCTCCATCGGCTGCGCTAAGCGCCACGAGATGGCGGTGCGTCCCCTCGCGGCGGATCGGAAAGACACTGCGCAGAGTCGCTCGAGTGCGCCGAGCTCCTTGAACGCACTCACTCACTTCACCGCCACCCACGCCGCGAAGTTCATCCATCGCCAGAAGCACTCCACCTGACCGAAGCCCGCGCTGTGGAGCAGGTCTTCGTTCCACTTGGCAGCCACCGGCACCAGAACCCCCTCCAGCGCTGCCTTCTTCCGCTCAATCTCTTCACATGAATACCCGTGCGCGGCCTTGAGACGGTAATACTCCTCAGTCAGCAGGCCATCGACCCCGGCCGATGAGCCCAGCACCTTCTCGACGAGGATCACCGCGCCGCCCTTGACCGTCCGGTCGTACATGTCGCGCAGCACCCGTGCACGATGCTCGATGGGAATGAACTGAAGCGTCAGCACGCACAGGGTCAGGCTCGCCGCGACGGGTGGATAGCTCTTGCGTAGGTCCAGGTCGCGGATGTCCACTACTCCGCAGTCAATGTAACCCTTGAACCGGTGGCGGCAGGCCGACAGCATCGGGGCCGAGACCTCAATACCGAGGAAGCGGTTCAGCGCTCCGAACCGGTCGATGAATGGTGCGAGTGCTTCACCGCGCGAACAGCCGAGGTCCACGATGGCCGTCCCGGGTTGGACGTAGCGGCAACCGACATCGAACACGGCCTTGCGCATCACGTCGTACTGCGGGATCGACCGGGCCAGCATGTCATCGAAGACCCGGGCGACTTCTTCGTTGAACGACCACCTGCCATCAGCCATCACATGATCGACGGCCTCGGGCAGGGAGATGTCGCTGCGTGGCGGCGCTTCGGGTGTATGGGGAGAAGCCGTCATCATGCACGGGGCTTCGCTGGTAGGCATTACTTCAGTTTGCATAGGATTCCATCCCTGACGGCTCGGGCAATGTGAGACATCATCACCGGCGGCACAGCCCGCCCGAGCCGCTCCCATTGCTGGGCGTAGCTGCCGGTCAATTGAAAATCATCCGGGAAGCCGCAGATTCGCTTGAGCTCCGCGATGCTGAACTTCCGCCGCTCGGTCGGATGAACTACCGAGGCTGCGCCGGTGATGCCGCCGGTCTGCGTGACGGTCGGGCACGGCCGGTCGATGCGTGGCTTAATGAAGTTGAGGTACTTGCCCTTCTGGCCCGCGCCAAGGCGATCCCATTCGCGACCGACCGCGTAACCGGTGATGTCGCTCTCGGACTCGATTTGGGGCGCGGCGTTGCTTGTTTCGCGCGGCGCGGCGAGTTCGTCCGCATCGCGCGGCGTGACGACCTGATAGTGATACGAGTTGCAGCCATCGACGCCGACGGTGATCGTCGGGCAGGGCCCATCGGTGAAGTCCTTCGCCGGCCGGTTGCCGCGCGTGTCGTGGATCAGGCGCGTCCCACCGCGCATCGCCTCGACGAGTTCCAGCCCCTGCGTGTTGTTGGCCGGGTTGCGGGCCATCGATGCCGAGACAGTCGGGCTGGGCGCATCAGCAGATCGCCAGTTCGCTCCATACTTGCCACGCACAACCCACGGCAGCGCTTCGCGGACGCTGTAGCGATAGGGCAGTGGTTTCGGGAACACAGGGTCCATTCCCAAATCATTCCGCACACCGATGAAGATCAGCCGCTGGCGCGCCTGCGGAACGCCGAGCCACTGGGCATCGAGCAAGCGGGACGCCACGCGATAGCCGCAGGCCTTGAGCGCTGCGAGCACTTCGAGGTAGTAGCCCTTGGCGACGCCCTTGACCAACCCGCTGACGTTCTCGGCGACGAAGACCTTTGGTTGAATCCCTTTGAGCAGGCGCGCGTATTCGTGGAAAAGGTCATCGGTGCGCTGCTGGGTGTCGCTGTACTTCTTGACCTTGCCCCAGTCTTCGGCGCGGTTGCCGGCCGTGCTGAACGAGGCACACGGCGGCGAGCCATCCAGCAGGTCCAACTCGCCCGCGCGCAGGTTGATCGCGTCGAGCACGTCCTCCGGCTTGATCGTGCGGATGTCGCGGGCATCGATCACCGCGCCGGGATGGTTGGCGGCGTAGGTCTCCCGCGCAGCGGGGATGAACTCGTTGGCCCAGATGACGCGAACGCCCGCCATGCGGTAGCCGAGGCAACTGCCGCCGCAGCCGGCGAAGAGTGATAAGGCGCGGTAGCCGCTGTCGGCCACCGACGCAATCTCGGCCATCGACGGCACGCGGTAGGGTGGCTTCACCATCGGCGCGGAGATTGAGCGCCGCGCGGGCTCGGCAGTGCTCGACGGCGCAGCACGGCACGCGTGCTTTCGCGGCGCAGGCGCGATGTCGTTCGCGCCTAGCGTCCCATCCTTCGACGCGCGTGGCTTGCGCTGACCCCCGCTCACCTTCTTCTTGGTCTGACCCACTCGCGCAGCCATCACGCATCTCCATCCTCATCACCCAACCCGCCCGGCGATCCGCTCCACCGATACCCGCACTTCGGGCAGCAGTAAGCGGTTTCCAAGGTCTCATCGATTTCCTTGAACTCCGCCGGTGCGATCGCCTCGGCCACCTTCGACGTCATGCCCTCCCACATTGCCGACAGGGCTGCGCTGTCGGTCTTCAACCCGGCAAGCAGCGCATCCAACTGCGCCGGGTCGCTGCCGGCCATTGAAGCCAGCGAATCGAGCGAGGCCAGCAGCTTCGCGGCTTCGGCATCATCCAGGTCCACGACCAGCACCGGCACGCGCGTGTGCGGCGTCGTCTCTGCGCGGAGATGGCCATCGAGGAGTTGGTAGCTCTTGTCGGGCAACTGCCGTGCGATCAGCGCATCGGCGTAGCCGACCTCGCAGAGCAGGCCCTGCAACGCCTCGCGCTGCGCTTGCGTGTGGATGCGCCAGTTCTGGGGATGCGGCCGCAGGTCCGCGGCCTTGATGCGCTTGAGTCCCGTGATCCGGTCCTTGATCTTCATGGTCTCCATCCTTGGAGTTGTGTCACGTGTCACGCTGTCACGGACAAATGTTCAACAGAATGCAGCAGTGCTTCGGCCCGATTCGCCGCGCGTGAAAAGCAACGCGACAATTATACGTTCGGCGTCGACGCGAAGCGAGAAAAATCAGACCCCCCCCAGGGGAATTTCGCGGAAAAAAATGCGCTGCTGGGGGGACGGTCCACGGAGGTTCAGTGTTAGAGATTCGACACCCCCCTCCGGGGGCGAGGACGTACGTGCGTGCCATCCTCATGCGCCGACGGTCGTCTTGATGCGCGTGTTGTCATCGTCGTGCGCTGCGTGTCGCTTTCCTGCGCGAATGCAATGCGTGAAGTTCATCGTGCGGGAGCAAACTCGCGCGGGCGAGCAACCCAGCGCGGCACCGATGCCACTCGCCGTTGTTCTCATTCGCGCGTTGGCTTGCTTCATTCAAAGGATGCACAGGTTGCGTGTGAAGCCCTACCGGCCCGATGCCGTCTTGCGGCTGTGGCAGGGCCCGCAGAGGCCTTGGAGATTTTCCAGAGTGTCCGGCCCACCCGCGCGCTTGGGGAGGATGTGATCGACATCGGTGGAAGCTTCACGGCCGCAGGCGCGGCAGACCGGATCGCGTTTGAGCACCACGAGCCGAAGGCGCTGCCAACGACGGCCGTAGCCGCGCCGGGCTGCGCTGGCGCGCGTGCCGTGAACTCGCGTGATGCCGTCCAGCGCCTCACCGCAGAAGGCTCTCCCGCTCCGCGCAGAACTACCCCGCTGCGTGGTGCCCCGGCACTGCTTGCGGTGCCGTTCGCAGTACCGCTCCGGCGATGCCACGCCGCAGCCCGGCTCCGCGCAGGGATAGAAGATCCCGCCCGCCATCACGCCTGCTCCCCGGCCGCTGCCGAGCAACCTTTGCCGCCGTCTCGCTGCCTGTTTGCGGTGTTCTTACCGTCCGTCCCGCTGAACGCCCGGACCATGCCGACGATCCCGGCTCGAACGGCTTCCGGCAACGACGGCCACGCACGACAGATCAGCGTGAGGTCCTCGTCAGCAATCGCAGGAGAAGGAGGTTCAGAGGCCGCTTCCGGTGAACCCGGTAAGAAAGAGGGTAAGCGCTCGCGTAAGTCGCGTGTCGATAAGGATTCCCGGCGGATTTCTAATCCGACGGTCGGGGGTTCGAATCCCTCCGGGCGCGTTGCTACCCGTGTTATTCTGCCACCGCGCGGGGTCCGGGCGCATGCCGACGCCATGTCGCGACCTGCTTCAAGGGTCACTCTCAATTGGTTGAGTCGTCTGGGTGAGTTTCTCCAGCCAATCGGCCGCCTGTCGATCGTGGCCGCCATCGGGTTCGGCCTTGTGCCAGGCTTCGTAACAATCAATGACGCGTTGAATCGCTCGGGCGGTCTGTTCGGGGCGAATCCCTTCCTTCCCGATGATTCCCTTCATCGCGGTCAGCAAGTATCGCTCTCCCTCTTCAAACTCACTTGTCATTGCGAGGCAATAGCCGAGGTTGAGGTACACAGTCGCCAGATTTCGATGGCCTTCCCCGAGGGTCTTCAAGAAAATGCGAAGCGCTTCCCGGTAATACGGAACCGCCTCCCCAAACTTGCCCTGCTCCTGAAGCACATAGCCCACGTTGTTGACACGCAGCGCCACTTCCGGGTGGTCGGGACCAAGCATCCGTAGGCCGGCATCGTGCGTTCTGCGAAACATCCGCTCGGCTTCGGAAAAGTTCTTCTGCATCATCAAAACGTAGCCATAGTTCCCCTCAACGGTCGTCACCGTGGGATGGTCCGGTCCAATCAGCTCGCGACCGATTCGAATTGCTTTGTCATAGAGCGGAATCGCCGCTTGCAAGTCGCCGCGATCGGTAAGGACCATGGCGAGGTTGTTCAGTGCCGCAAAGTAATCGCGCTGCTTTCGCTCCGGCATCGCCTCATGAAGCTCCACGGACCGCCGGAGGTGTTTCTCCGCCTCTTCGAGCTGGCCGAAGTTGTAGAGCACGAGGCCGAGGTTGTTGTAAGCGGTCGGCAGCCTGATTGGATCGGAGACCTGAATGGTTTCATAAACCGACACGCACGTTCGCAACATCGCAACCGCGCCGGAAAAATCCCCCTGATCCTGAAGCAGCAGGGCGAGGCCGTTCATCGATGCGGCGACATCTTCGTGCTGCTCGCCGTAGATCTTCCGGCGAAGGTCGAGCGCGCGAGTCAGAAATGCATGGGCTTGATCATACAACCCCAGTCCGCGATACGTTTCGCCGATCGCCTCCGAGACCGATGCCTCGACGACGGGGTCTTCGGGACCCTCTCCGGCAGTGAGCATGTTCGCGGCTTCGTCCAATGCATCGCGCACCTTGATATCGGGGTTTCCCTTCTGCTCGCCCTGATTGGCCTTCGTCAGCATCTTGACCATGAAGTCGTTGACCGCCTTCATGCTGTGGCTGCTCTGAAGGGCTTCGGTCGCGGAGCGCTCCGCGACCTGCCGCAAGTCTGATTCATTCTGCTCGGCCTTCTTCGCGCGATCGCGCTCACCCAGCGCCCAGAAGACGCCCCACGACGTGCCGATCAATCCGGCGATCATCAGGAGGGAGATGGCGCTCCATGCCGCGACGCCCACGCGATGGCGGCGAACAAACTTTCGGATGCGATAGCCGCGGCTCGGCGGACTGGCCAGCACCACCTCGTGATTCAAATGTCGGTTGATGTCGGCCGCGAACTCGGATGCGGATGCGTATCGCCGCGAGGGGTCCTTGTCCAGCGCCTTCATGGTGATCCAATCGAGATCACCCGCCAGTTGCTGCGCGAGCGTCGACGGCGTCGCGCTGGGCGGCGACGGTTCATCCTCCTGAATGATGCGCAACATCTCCGCCGGGCCGCTTGCGCGAAGCCGCGATGACTCAAATGGAAGACGATCGGTCAGCAACTCGTAGAGAAGCACGCCCAATGAATAAACGTCGGTACGAGAATCGACAGGCTGCCCGCTTCCTGCCTGCTCGGGGCTCATGTATTCAGGCGTGCCAAGGAAGTGTCCCTCCATCGTTTGCAGGGCTGTATCGGTCAGAGGCTGGCCGATCGCCTTGGCGATGCCGAAGTCAATGACCTTGGGCATCGCTGTCGTCCCTTCGCCCATTACGAGGATGTTGGACGGCTTGAGGTCCCGATGGAGGATTCCCTTCTGGTGCGCATGTTGCACCGCGTCGCAGACCTGCACAAAGAGCTTCAGTTTGGAATGAAGACCGAGGCGTTGATCCCTGCAGAATGCCGTGATCGGGACGCCCGGGACATGCTCCATGACGAAGTAAGGGCGCCCGCGATCGGCGCCGGCGTCCAGTACGCGCGCGACGCAAGGGTGATCCATCATCGCAAGCGCCTGCCGCTCCGCATCAAACCGTGCGACGACCTGCGCGGAATCTCGTCCAGGCTTCAGCAGCTTGAGCGCAACCCGACGGCGAAGCGGCTTCTCCTGCTCGGCCAGGTACACAACGCCGAATCCCCCTTCGCCCAGTACACGGACCAATCGGAACGGTCCAATGGAGTCGCCGGGCGAAACCATCGATTGCATCGCGTCGCCCACCAGCCCCGCGGATTTGGTGGTCGCCGGATTCTGTTGCCCGTCTGGCTGATCGGGGTACTTCGATTCGTTCGCACGTTGCACGCGATCACGCACACCTCGCAAGCGATGCAGGAGGCCGTCATGCAAAGCCAGGATTGATGAACTGCGCCTCGAACACTCCCGGCAGTTCTCCATGTGGGCTTGAGCACCGGCCGCAACCGCGTCGTCCAGCTCTCCCGCGTGCAACCGATGAATGTCGGCATCCGTTAAGCATGATTGATCGAGGCGCATGGTTCAGTTCACCCTTTTTCCGAACAGGTGGCGGCCATGATACCGGAGTGCCGCCACCCGTTGGCCGTCACGTGCAATACACGAGCTGCTCGGGATTCTCTCCGCTGCGGTGACTCTTTCGGAAGATCGCTAGGAAAAATTGATCGGCTTCGGGAGAAACACCTCTCCGGTGTGTATTCCCGGCAGACGCCCGTCGTTGACCGCCTCGCACGGCAACCGGGTCCGGGAGATTTCGATGTCGCAAGCTCGCTCCAACAAGGAAAGCCAGCCTGGTTCACTGCTGGGAACGTTCTCCATCCACTGCACGGGTACCGGAACATGGCGGGTCGAGGCTCGTCGAAACTGCCTCGATTCGCGCGACCTGGCGGCATTGGCATCGGGCCTTACGAAGCAGGCCGCCTCGGAACAACCGATTCAAATCGAGATCGATTTGCATCGCGTGGAGCGGATCGATGGCCAATGCTCGCTGGTGCTGGCGCAATTCATGCAACTGTCCCGGCTATTCGGGCGTCGCATTCAACTGGCCGGGATTCAGGGGGCGGTTGCGGATGTCTTCTGGGTCTTCAGGAAGAGCCGCGAATTGATGTCTCTTCTTAAGCGACCCGCAACGCAATGCGCCTAGATTGGTTGCCGTCCCAAGCCGCCTCTTGCGCTCCGCGGTTCAGCGGTGCCGGCGCAACGCGAGGATCGTGTTCCGCACACAGCGCAAACAGCAGCTTCTACTCGGCCTCCAGCTCTTCGTCACCCAGCAGCTCACGCATCTTGTCCGCCAGGCGCTGCGTGACTTTGTATTTCAGGCGATACAGTTGGGCCGGCTCCATTCCAACTTGGGCACAGACCTCCTCGGGCGATCGCTCCTCAAGAGCGTAGAGCCGGAACGCTTCGTACGCATGGGGCTCGATCTCATTGCGGATTGCCTGGAGGCAATACGAAAGATGCTCTTCCATCCAGATCTTGTCGAACGCCTGTTCCGGTGATTCGATGGATGCCGCCTCACCGACGCCCAACGAAGTCCCCCCCTGCACCTCCTGTTGCCCGCGCCACTGATTCTTCATCTGGTTAATCGCCATGGTGCGAAGCCACGACTTGAACCGACCCTTGGCCTGGTCGTATTCGAATCCGCCGATGTGGCGATGCACGGTCAACATGCATTGTTGCACGATGTCGTCGGTCCCCGATTGGTCGAACCCACGAGCCATGCACAGCCGGGTCAGGATCGGGCGGTAGATGGCGTCGAATTCGGCCCAGGCCGCAGAATCGTCCCGGTCGCGGATTCGCAAAAGCAAGCTAGCGCGCGTGGTTTCCATAAGAACAGGCTCGAAAAGCTCGAGCGATTGTAACACTCCCTCACGCGGCGGTAAAAAAGCCAGGAAAAAACTCATTCCAACGTGGGAGAACTCGGCCGGAGCGGTGTATTGCAGGAGAAGACGGCCCGTTTGGGCAGCCTTCGATGGTTGCCTCGCATTGCAAAAAAGGAGAAAAACATGTTCCCAAACCAGGTCCTTCGACTCCCCCGAAAGTGCTCACGCCTTATGTGTCTTTCTGCCTGGGCGATCACTCTGATCGCGTGCAGCCTCGCGAATGCCCAGGTGTATGGCCCCGACTTGTATGTTCAGAGCATCACGCCAAGCGTGGCGAACCCGACGATTGGGCAGCACTTCAACACGACGATCACGGTGAGAAACAACGGCAATCTCGATGCCGGGCCGTTCTACCTGCTTCTCCACTCCGACCGGGCCTCGGAACCCACCACGCCATGCGGCGATTATGAAACGTTCGCCTACTTCAATTACGGTCTCGCGGCCGGGCAAAGCTCTTCGATCACGGTTGAAACATGGTACGAAACCGGCGGCTCGCATACCTTCTGGGCGTGGGTCGATGGTTGCAACAGCGTCGGCGAGTTGAACGAAAACAACAACAAGACGTCGCGAACGTTTCAGATTGCACAGCCGGACTTGATCGTGCAGAGCATCACGCCAAGCGTCGCAACCCCCACGCTGGGCGTGCCGTTCACCATGAGCGTCACACTTCGCAACCAAGGCGCCGTGGCGGCCGGACCGTTCTACCTGCTCATCGACCGGGATCGCACATCAGCACCGAACCTGGAATGCGCCGGCGAGCTGTCGGAATACATTCCCGGCCTCGCCGCTAACACGACGGTAACGAAGCAATACTCGGTGACTTACACGACCGGTGGAGCGCACACGTTCTGGGCCCGCGTCGATGGCTGCGGCGACGTGACCGAATCCAACGAGAACAACAACCGTAGCAGCCGCACGAGCCAGGTGCCCGCTCCGGACCTGGTGGTTCACTCAATCAGTTCGCCCCCCAGCTTCATCTTCCTGAACTCGAACCACGCGATGTCCGCCGTCATCAAGAACAACGGCACGGTCGCCTCGAATCCGTGCGTCGTGCATGTTTACAAGAACAGTGCTTTGGAGCCTATGGTTGCCTGTTCCGGCGAGCTTTCGATCTCCGTTCCCACCATCGCCCCGGGGCAAACCCATCCCATCAGCTTTACGGTGAATTACAACACCACGGGAAACAAGAATCTGTGGCTCTGGGCCGACTCGTGCCTGAACGTCTCGGAATTGAGCGAGACCAACAACAAGCGCAGCGTCACCATGCCCGTCCGGCGCGGCCCCAACCTGGTCGTTGACAGCATCACGCCGACGGATTCACCGGTCCGCCAGTTGAACTCGACGTCTGTCGATGTGGTGATCCGCAACGCCGGCGACGCCCCGACTCCCTCAAATAAGGCGATCAAGGTCAACGCGTTCTTCAATCTGTCCAGCGAGCCGAACAGCCCGTGCACGTCGCCTGACCGGGTCTTTTTCTCCGATCCGCTCGCAGCGGGTCAGACTCGAACGCTTCGCTTCACCGGCGTGACATACTGGCTGCCGGGGCTGCATCGGTTCTGGGCGATTGTCGACCCCTGCGATGACATTCGCGAATCGTCCGGCAGCGACAACGCGCGAAGTAAGTCGATCGATGTCCATCTGCCGATGTGATCAGTGGCCCTACGACGGCCTGCTCGAAGCGCAGGACCACTCACTCGAAACCGAAGCCCGCCGGCACATATCGGCGGGCTTTTTCGTTGCGCCGGCCCGTTCACGTCGCGGGCGGATGATGGTATCGTGAGCAGCCGCGTGGACGCTCTCCATCACCACCCATCAGATGAAATCGAGTCGCCTCCGTCGGCACGCCACGCCGCCATTCTGGTCGGCGGCGCAAGTCGGCGAATGGGTCGGCCGAAGGCAGCGCTCGTTCACGACGGCCGGCGATTGATCGACGCTGCGATTCAACTCGCGGCGCTTTTTGTCGATTCGATCTTTCTCGCCGGGCGCATGCCGGACGGCGTAACGCTCGAATCGGTTCGCGCGGCAAGCCCCCTGCCCGTCTCGCACCTTGCGGATGACCCAACAGCCGCCGGTCCCCTCGCCGGAATTCTGGCCGCGCTGGCGCACGACCCGCGGGCCGACTGGCTGTGCCTCTCCTGTGACATGCCCGGCTTGACGCGCGAGGCGATCGAATGGTTGTTGAGTTTCGATGGCGGGTCGATGAGGGCGCTGCCCCCTGCGCCGTCGAGGGGCCTCGATGTCGCGCCGATGAATCCGACTCACCTTGAGCCGCTGTTGAGCAACTGCGCACCCCGACGATCGGCGATGGTTGCGCAGCTACCGGATTGCGCGTCGCCCGAACCGTTCCCAGCGATCTATCGGGCGGCCGCCCTTCCCCCGCTGCGCGCGTACGCTCAATCCGGCGGCGCATCGCTCCGCGGCGCGCTAGCAGCCATCAACGCCGACGCGCGATCCGTTCCATCGCACCTGGTGCCATGCTGGCTCAACGTGAACACGCCCGCGGATTGGGAACGCTTCTCGCGCACGTAGCGCGGAGGTCGGGCCAGCAAATCCAACGATTTCATCCCGTCTATTTGTCGGGTCGAAGGCCCCGGCTTACCAGACTTGCCCCAGCAGGATACTGGCTTGCCGCACCGCGCTTGCCCCGCAGGGGCAATGGAGTGTAGCCACGGGTGGAGCGAAGCGCAACCCGTGGAAAAGAACTCATCAAGAAGTTCCAAGCCCCGAAGGGGCGGCGGAAGCGTTTGAAGAGTCACACAGCGATGGACGGCGTGGCGCGGCGAAGTAGATTTTAATGCAATGCCCGGCATCACAAGATTTGGTTACGTGACGCTCGGCAAGGAATCGTTCCATCCGCCCCTGCCGGGGCGGGGAGGAGGAAGTACGATCTCGTTTCCACGGGTTCCGTCCCGATGAATCGGGACTCCACCCGTGGCTACATTCCCCGGCCCCTTCGGGGCCGAATACGGTTCGATGGCGAACGACGCCGAATGAGGCCGAACGATGGCGAACAAACATGTAGGTCGGGTCTAGGTAACCGATCTACGATGCCAAGTCGTTACTTTGAGGTTCACTATCGGTTGGTTGTAAGAGATATGAGGCCACTGCTTTCATGCAACTCCTGTAATGCCATATTAATTGAGTAGTCTATCGCTCCCGTCAAAGCTTCAATGCGTGTTGCCCGGATTCTCCTGCTCTCCGGCAACCAAGAACTTTGAATCCCAATCAACCCGATTTGCGGTGGGCCCGGCAACGACCAATCGACAGAAAAAATAGGTCCGCCACTCATGAATCGGATGTCACTAACGGAGGGATCATCACCGTTTGCAAATGGAATTAGCTGTCCGTAGAACGAATGGGGACTGCACCAAAACTCTCTTGGCTCTTCATTTGAACTGTCTGGAATTTCGACTAATGGCAGGCAGTATGTGGGAGAACGAAGATTGTACAAGACCGTTGTTGAACTCAAGATCGATTTCTTCAGAACATGCTTTTCTGCAGGTTGCCCTATGAGATAATATCCTTGAGGCGACCATTGACCATTCAGCCGCCACGCCCCTTCAGTGAGGAACTCATTTACATGACCTGCCTCAAAAAGACGCACATAGTACTCATTGAGAGCAAATACACCTGCATCAAAGCCTTCAGTGTCCATATAGAAGGAAACCAGTTCCTTGAGGTCTACCGGAATACTAGCCCTTTCAGAATTATGTCCACAACAATCAAGCCAATGTGCCTTGATAATAGTCACTGATTCATCGTTTATGATTTTTCTAATCTCTTCAATAACATGACCTGCTGTCACCCACAGACATGCATCGCGGTGCTTCAATAGAAATCCAGTATACAACAGGGGTGCTGACTTGCCCGATTTCTTCCACACGATTAAGAGTGGAGCCAAGTACCTTCCGAGCATTTGGGATTGGTGCTTACACGTCACCTCATTTCGCCAACGGTCTGCACTATATGAATGGTTGCTCACGGCGATCCTCCTTGATGCCTATAATGCGACAATGCAACTGCGTACGAAACGTATAAGCTGACCACCTCTTGTTGGTAGCTGGAGTACATGGAGCAAGTATCCACGCTACAACTATTACTTCTTCACCTCAAACTCCGCATCGATCACATCATCATCCTTTTTCGCGCTCGATGACCCGCCGCCGGATGCGCCGGCCGCGCCAAAGCCATCGCCGCCCGGGGCGCCGCTGGCACCGTCGCCACCCGCGCCGCCCGCCTTGGCCGCCTGTTCGTAGATGATCTTGCCAAGCGTCTGGCTGGCGGTCATCACGGCTTCAGACGCCTTCTTGATCGCGCCGGCGTCGTCGCCCTTCAGCCGATCGCGCAGGTTGTTGATCGCGCTCTCGACCTTGCCGCGCTCGTCGGCCGGCACTTTCTCGCCGTGTTCCTTCAGCGTCTTTTCGGTCTGGTAGATGAGGTTGTCGGCCTGGTTCCGCGCGTCGATCAGCTCGCGCTTGCGCTGGTCGTCGGCGGCGTGGCTCTCGGCCTCCTTGCGCATCTTCTCCACCTCGGCCTCGGACAGCCCGCTCGATCCCTCGATGCGAATCTTGTTCTCCTTGCCCGTGCCCAGGTCCTTCGCCGACACGTGCAGGATGCCGTTCGCGTCGATGTCGAATGTCACCTCGATCTGCGGCACGCCGCGCGGCGCCGGCGGAATGCCCGTCAGGTTGAACTTGCCCAGCGATCGGTTGTCGATCGCCATCGGCCGCTCGCCCTGGAGCACCTGGATGGTCACCTCCGGCTGGCTGTCGGCCGCCGTGGAGTAAACCTCCTTCTTGCTGGTCGGGATGGTCGTATTGCGCGGGATCATCACGGTCATCACGCCGCCGAGCGTCTCGACGCCCAGTGACAACGGCGTGACATCCAGCACGAGGATGTCCTTCACCTCGCCGCCGATGATGCCCGCCTGAATCGCCGCGCCCGCTCCCACCGCCTCGTCGGGATTGACGCTGCGGTTCGGCTCCTTCCCGAAAATCTCCTTGCACAGCCGCTGCACGGCCGGGATGCGCGTCGATCCACCGACGAGGATGCACTCGTCGATGTCGCCCGCCGAGAGCTTCGCATCCTCCAGCGCCTTGAGCACCGGCCGCCGACACCGCTCCGTCAGCGGCTCGGTGATCTGCTCGAACTTGCTCCGCGTCAGCGTCAGGTTCAGGTGCTTCGGCCCGCTTGCGTCAGCCGTGATGAACGGCAGGTTGATCGCCGTTTCCATCGAGCTGGACAGCTCGCACTTGGCCTTCTCGCAGGCTTCCTTCAGGCGCTGGTGCGCCATCGGGTCCTTGCGCAGGTCGATGCCGTACTGCTTGCGAAACTCCTCGGCGACGTAGTCGATCATCACCTGGTCGTAGTCGTCGCCGCCCAGGTGCGTGTCGCCGTTGATCGAAAGCGTCTCGAAGACACCCTCGCCGACATCGAGGATGGAAATATCAAACGTACCGCCGCCCAGGTCGAACACGGCGATCTTGCCGCCCTTCTTCTTGTCCATGCCGTAGGCCAGCGCCGCGGCCGTCGGCTCGGGCAGCACGCGCTTCACGTCGAAACCGGCGATGATGCCCGCTTCCTGCGTCGCCTTGCGCTGCGAGTCGTTGAAATAGGCCGGCACGGTGATGACGGCTGCGGTGACTTTTTCGCCGAGATAATCTTCAGCCGTCTTTTTGAGATCCTGCAGGATCATGGCGGAGATTTCCGGCGGGGTGTATTCCTTGTCGCGAATCTTGACCTTCACCAGCTCCTCGGCGCCGCCGGTGATCGTGTAGGGCACGAGCTTCTCTTCCGAGCCGACTTCACTGTGTCGCCGGCCCATGAATCGCTTGATGCTGAAGACGGTGTTGGTCGGGTTGGTCACCTGCTGATGCTTGGCGACCTGGCCCACGAGCCGCTCGCCCTTGTCAGTGAAGGCGACGACCGAGGGCGTCGTCCGCGCGCCCATCGCGTTGGTGAGCACCTTGGGCGAACCCGCCTCCATGACGGCGACGACCGAGTTGGTGGTGCCGAGGTCGATTCCGATGATCTTGGCCATATCGAATCACGCTCCTTGCCTGTGAATTCTCAAATCGCAATGACCCGCGCTGCTCGGCGGCATAAGCCGGCGGCGCAGGGTTCGATCCGCCTAAGGGCAAGGAGGATGCCAAGGCCTCGAAATTGGCAGCCGGGCCGGAACTTTCTGCAAACCTTGCGCGAAACTGAACTTATGGCGCGACCGGCACGGAGCGGCCCTGGCTTGGCTCGTCCTGGGACGGGCCGGACTGCCAACCTGACATGCCGCAGTGGCGGTTGGCGGGCCGCGTCCTGACGGTCGAGCCGCACCAAAACGCCATTCGACGGGTATGAGAATTGGCGGGAGAATGAAGACATTCAACTTCCACGGGTCCGCGCCGCGACGGCGCTTCGAACAGGAGACCGCTCATGTCCAAACGCCTGATGGTTGCCATCATCGTGTTGATTTTCGCGGGAGCATCGCGCGGCGAGGAGCCGTTCGCAAAGATGAGCTTCAAGGAGGCATGCGCCGCCGCGAAGCGCGATTCGAAAGTCGTGCTGATCGACTTCTACACGACGTGGTGCGGGCCCTGCAAACGGATGGACAAGACCACCTGGAAGGACAAGAAGGTCATCGCGTGGATGAAGGAGAAGACGGTCGCACTGAAGGTCGACGCGGAGGAAGACGTCGAACTGGCGAAGAAGTACACCATCGAGGGATATCCTACGATTGTCTTTATCAAACCGGACGGGACGGAGATCGACCGCCTCGTCGGCGGGCGCGATGCGGACGGTTTTCTCGAAGACGCCAATGCAGCCCTCTCCGGCAAGGACGGCATCGCCCGCGCGAAGGAGAAGCTCAAGGGCGGCGAGAACGACCCGATGATGCGCAAACAATACGCCCAGTCGCTGGAGCAGAAGGGCAAGTACGACGAAGCGCTGGATGAATACCTGTGGTGCTTTGACCACGGCGCGAGCAGCGCAGGGTTTGGGGGAGTCCGCCTCTCATTTCTGTTGTCCGACATTCATCGGTTGAGCGCGAAGCTGCCCCGCGCCCGGCAAGAACTGGAAAAGCGGCGTGACAAGGCGGAGGCCAAGGTCTTTGCCAAGTCGGGCGGCGACTCACCCTTTGACCCCGTTCGCATGAACTCGCTTATGGAGTACAACGCGATCAATCGAACACTTGGGGACCTCGAGAAGTCACTGACGCTCTATGACAAAGTCATCGCCGAGGAAGAGCCGAATCCGGTCTTCATCCGCATACTGCTACGGGACATCTCGGAGCTCCTCGTGAAGAAGCAGCGCTATGCGGATTTGCTCAAAGGCACGGGCAACGCGAAAGACTTTGTGGAGCAGGAGATTTCGCAATTCAGCATGATGACGAAGGCGCTCTCCAAATCGAAGCACGCTGATACGATGAAGGACGCGGCGGCGTCACTTCGAAAGGGCGTCGTGGATGGTTGCACACCGGTCTATGAGTCGCTCGTTGGAACGGGACAGCACAAACAGGCAGAATGGGTATCCAACAAGTTGATTGAATTCGACGGCTCCGCCGAAACGTACATCGCACTCATGAAGCGCGCCGTTCGAGCCGGCAACAACGAACTCGCCCGCAAACTTGCAGCTTCCGCCGCGAAGAGCCTCGAAGGCGAAAACGCCGAGCGCGTGGCCCACGCCGCGAAGGACATTCCGACGGAATGACACGTTGATGCCGCAATAAACAAGGCCGCCGGGAAAGCGGTGGCACGCTCCCCCGGCGGCGGTGCATGGATGGGATTAGCTTTGTTCTACGCCCGTCAGCGGCGAGGCTGTGGGTCGAACGGGTTTCGATTCTTCACGCAATCGCTCAACGCTCCATGCGCGCCCCGGCCGCACGGCGGCGGCGGCGGTCGGCGGCCATCATGACCATTGCCACCATCACGACACCCAGCGTGGCCGGCTCCGGCACGATCAGATGCTGGCTGCGCGGATCCCAGCCGCTCTTGACGATGTACGACGACGATTGATAGTTGCCCACGTCACCCGGCAGCGAGCCGAGATAGGTGGTCGCCAGGTTGCGCACGCTCTCCGAATCCAGCACCCTGAAATTGCCGGCCAGCAGGTTGAGCGACCCGCCGAAATCCGTCACAACTTCCCAGATGGCTGCCTGCAGCGCGGCCGCCTTCAGGTTCGTGTCCACGGTCGCCGCATACGTGTCATACAGGAACGCCGCAGCCCGGCCTCCGTTAATGAAATCGAGCGACGCCTTGGAGGCATCCCACGACGACTTCACCGAATGCTCCAGGTCGACGCAATAGGCCTTGAGATTCTGGCTCTGAAAGTTGATCAGAATCTGACCGGCCCGGCTTGTGTCTTCTTCGCCGGCATACTTGTAGGTGACGGACTGATTCAGACCCATGCCGTTGAATGTCACGGGCGAGGCCTGCGCGATGGCGGCGCTGGCAATCAAAGCGAACGCGGCGACTGCGATGCGAATCTTCATGGCTTCCCGGCTCCTTTCAACTTCACCGACTCCGCGAAGTCGTCTCCACGACTCGATTGCGGCGTCGCACCGCCCATCGGATTCAGCACGCCCCGGGCCTTGAGCGAAAAATCCGGTGAAACCATCCTGCACGCGCGATAAGCCGCCGAGCAGCGATTCAATAATCCGCCGGACCTTAAGCCGTGACGATTGGAAGGGTCGCACCGCGTGTGCGGCGGCGCGAAACTGGGGCAGCGCTGCCGATGACAGCGCGCGGCAAACGTCAGTCCGCTCGGTGAATTAAATGATTACCGGCCGTGGGAAGCGGCTCGAAGCCGAATGCCGCAGGGTGTGTTGATTGCAAACAGCGGGTCAGCGAACCATCAGTCGTGCCAGGCCCGCGCGAACGTCCGCTTCGGATGGCTCGGCCCATTCAATCGAGCCGATCGCGCAAGGCAATACGAATCGCACACGACCGCCAGCGGATTTCTTGTCCGACGCGAGCCGTGCGAGCGTTACGCCAAGGTCGAGCGGCCGATCCAGTCGAGTCGGTAGTCCCAGCGCCGTGATGAGCGCCTCCACGCGATCGCGCAGCGCGGCCGGGAATCGCATGAGTCGCACCGCCAACTCCAGCGCCGCCGTCATTCCCAGCGCCACGGCCTCACCGTGCCGAAGCCCGTATGCCGATTCCGCCTCCAGCGCATGGCCGATCGTGTGGCCGAAGTTCAAGGCCGCCCGCCCGACGCCGTTCGCGGATGCCTCGCGCTCGTCAGCAGCGACGACGGCGGTTTTGATCTCGCAGTTGCGGCGTACGAGTTGCACCAGCGCGGCATCGTCGCGCGAACAAATCGCGGCGGCGTGCTGCTCGTGCCAGGTCAGAAACGCCTCGTCGGCGATGATCGCGTGCTTGACCGACTCGGCCAGCCCCGCGCGATAGTCGCGATCGCTCAACGTGGCCAGGCAAGCCGTATCGATGCAAACCAGGGCCGGCTGGTGAAACGCGCCGATCAGATTCTTTCCAGCCGCATGATTGACAGCCGTCTTGCCCCCGACGGACGCATCGAAGCACGCTTCCGTGGTCGTCGGGCACTGGATCAGCGGCACGCCGCGCAGCCAGGTCGCCGCGACGAAGCCCGCCACGTCTCCCACGACGCCACCACCCAATGCGATGATCGGCTCATCGCGCGCGTGTCGCCCCTCGGCGAGCGCGTCGTAAAGCTCGGATGCGATCGCGAGCGATTTGGACGACTCGCCCGCGGGAATCGTCATCCACGTCGCCGCGAACCCTTCGGCAGCAAGCGAGGTCAACGCGCGATCGGCGTAGAGCGGGCCGACGTTTGAATCGGTGACGACGGCTACTTGCCGCGCACCGGGGCAACACGATCGCACAGACGCGCCCAGACCATCGAGCAAGCCCGCGCCGATGTGGATGGAATACGAACGCTCGCCGAGTTCAACGGTCACCGAGCTGTGAGAGTTTGATGTCATTCGGGCGCACCGGGTGCCCGCTCGCTCGCGCTCGGGGCTGGGATTCGTCCTTCGACCCGCACTAGCGCGGCACGAAGCTCAACGTGACGTGCACAATCGTCCAATAGAAGAAGCTGTCCTTGCCAACCACCACATCCAGCGCCGTCGCGCTCTTCCCGAAGCCGTAGACCGAAATCGCCATCAACACCGCGACCACCGCCGCCATGCCCAGATGCAGCGTCATGAAGCCCGGCCGCGTCGTGCGCATCCAGGCCCAGACGCCCTGCGGCGGCGACTTGGGCGGGTGCCGATCAATCAGAAACAACGCGAAGAAATACCACGCGACGAAATGCGTCAACACCCAGATATCGAACGCGCCGGAACCGCCCAGGAGCGCCAGAACCACGACGCCGAGCGAGAAGAGATACACCGCGAGAATCGGCCGATGCACGCGCCAGAACCCCGCCCAGCCGCCGGGTACGCTGCGCGCCATGCGATGCAGCACGAACAACGCCACCGCGGCCATCGGCAGAAACATCGACATCAATCGCATCACAAACGGCCAGTCAGCCGGGAAGAAATTGGCGAGGATCGGATCGATGATCTCATAACGCTTCTGCGAAATCTGCGTCGCCGCGGGCCAGAAGAGCGACGCCAGCAGGCCCAGCAGCAAGACCTGCAACACGCCCATCACGCGCCCGTGCGAGGCGACGGCCTCCGGCGGCATATCGCCATACGTCTTATAGAAGAATGCATCGTCACGGAACCCGTGAAACAGGAAGTAAAAGTAGAACAGGAATACCGCGAAGGCGTTTTGATTCCCACCGACGCGCCGCCACAGCAGGCACAGCACGACCGACACGCCGCACAGCCCGAGGAACGCCAGCCGATTCCTCCACTGATTCATCCGCCGCGACGATGCAAGGAACAAAATGGCGATCAAGAAATGTGGGATGCCCATGATGCGCATCGGCACCGTCGTCGGATTCTTGAACATGCGAAAGTCCGTCGGCCGGGTCTCACCGTCGAACGGAATCCACCACTTGTCGACCGCATAAAAAACAAGGCACACGCCGATTCCGCCGAGCGTCCAGGCAATCGCACGCAACCAGTAGCGCACCGTGCGAATCTGCCAAAGCGAAACGGGCGATGCACTCGCCGCGTCGGCATCGGACCTTCCGGAATAAGGCGAATGGATGCTGGCGGTGGTCATGTGAGCGTCAACGGCGGCGCGGCCGATCACGAAACGGGCGAGAACGATCCATAGATGTTATCGACCAACCGGGCCGGGTCAAGCAAGCACGCAGATCATGCCTTTTGGCGCAACGTCGCACCGAGGGTATCATCCCGCGTTTACGAACCCCCAGAGAGACACCCCATGCCCGACCTCGTTCCCGTTCATGGCGGCCTCGCCGCTCCCGTAGATCGCACCGTCCCCGCGAACCGCCTCAAGGACTTCGAGCGCGAAGCCGCGACGCTCAAGGCCGTGCCCGTGGATGACGCCGACCTGTCCAGCGTTTACCGCTTCGGCGACGGCGCGCTCTCCCCGCTGACCGGGCCGATGAATCACGACGCGTGGCAGCGCTGCCTCGATGAAGGCGCGATCGAGCACGGCGGCAAGAAATACGCCTGGACGATTCCCATCTCGCTGCCGGTCGACAGCGACACCGCGGCATCGCTCAAAGCGGGCCAGAAGGTGCAATTAGTGAATTCGCGGGGCGCGGCCGTCGCGATCCTGACAATTGGCGATATCTTTTCCTACGACAAGCCCCGCTACCTCAAGGCCGTCTACCAGACCGAGCGCACCGACCACCCCGGCGGGCGAATGGTGATGGGCGACAACCGCTCGATGCTGCTCGGCGGCGAGATCGAAGTCCTGCCCCAGCCGAAGCACCCCGACTACGGGCAGTTCGTGCTGCGTCCCACTGAAACGCGGAAGTTGTTTGCCGAGAAGGGCTGGACGCGCGTCGTCGCGTTTCAAACCCGCAACCCGCTTCACCGCGCGCACGAATACGCACTCGTTTACGGACTGGAAACACTTGTGCGTACATGCGACACGGCCGGCGCTGTGCTAAACCCCCTCATCGGCGAGACCAAGGGCGACGACGTCGACGCCGCCACGCGAATGCGAACGTATCGCGCGCTGATCGATCAGAACGCCCTCGGCCAGGGCGACAGCGACGCCGCGCTGTGGAAGACAAAGAGCTACACACTGCACGACCGCGTCATTCTGCTCGGCCTCGACATCAAGATGTTCTACGGCGGGCCGAAGGAAGCCGTCATGCACGCCATTTATCGCCAGAATTACGGCTTCACCGACATCATCATCGGACGCAAGCACGCCGACGCCCCCTACGACGACGGCAAGGACATCTGGGACGGCCTCGCAGCGCAGCGGATCTTCGATTCGCTCGGCGGGCATCTCGCGATCAAGCCGCTTAAAGTCGGCTTTGCGGCGTTCTACGAGAGCATCGGCCGAGTCGATCTCGTCGAGAATCATGCCGATGAGAAGCCCGTCAGCATCAGCGGGCGCGAGATCCGGGAGCAGCTCCAGGCCGGCACGCTGCCCGATGCCCGCATCATGCGGCCTGAAACGGCGCGGATTCTGATGGAGAAGATGAAAAAGTAACCCACGCGCTCGACTCTAACGAAATCTTCACAGGTCACATCATTAGGTCTCGCGCGGGGCGACCGCTGGAAGTTCTTCCGCCCGTTGCGCTTACGAACAGATCAAAATCCCTGGGTCGCTCGCCGCGCACATTGCTCCGAATCCTTGATTTGGTGCAGGTAAAACGATACACTGGCTCTCGAATCCGATTGCGGATTTATGAGCGTCCGCGACCCTTCTTGTGAATTCTTGCATGGTCCGATTCGGGATTCCTCGGTCGGGCATCTGCAATCCAAAGGAGAAACCATCGTGATGAATCTGCGAACCTCACAGCGAATTTCACTTGGGCTCTTCAGTCTGCTGGTGCTCTGCATCACCGCGACGGCCCATGCCCAGAACCGGTACTTCCCCGCGAACACGCCCTACGATCTGCCGAACGGTGTCACCGTGCAGTCATACGGAACCGCCTTCACGCAGTTCGACCGAGATGTCACCGACAACGTGAAGAGCCTCAATGCCGGCACGATCAAGTTCGACTACAACACTTGGAACGGCGCCGGCAACCCCTCAGCCGGCGGCGGCGGCGCGCTCACCGGCGGCTTCTTCATGGCCAACGGCATCACCGTCAAGCCCGACTTCACCCTGCACTGGATCCAGATTGTCGGCCGCGACACGACCACCAACGGCGACAACGACTGGGGCTTCGGCGGACAAAACCAGAATGGCCCCTTCCCGGATGCCGACGCCACATCTCCGTTCTATCCGTACGAAGACCTGCTTCCCGGCGTGAATCCCAATCCGGCGCCGACGATCGGCTTCACCGATTTCCCCGCTCGGCCCTACGCGTGGGGCGCTCAAACCTGGCAAGCCGAGCTCGCCCTCGTCTGCACGGCTAACACGGCCGGTCAGAACGGCTTCCGCGAGGCACGTGTCGTCGGTTCGTTTCTCTGGGGTTTCGGTGTGCAGGTGAACCCGAACAACGCCATCACCCGCTCCGAGCCAAGTCTGTGGGGCATCGCCACCAATGATCTGCTCAACACGTTCAATTCGTACTACGACGGTACATCGCCGGACGGCCAGGTCACGCCGAAGTACAGTTTTGCAAACAACACCAATTGTTTCGCGCCCGAGCCGAGCTCAGCCCTGCTGCTGATCGCCGCCTCCGGGCTGATGATCCGCCGCCGGGCACGACGGGCCTGAATACCGAGCGCAGACAATCATCCTGCGCACCGGATCGCCAAGCGTATTTTGCTGAATGAGTCCAAAAGCCCCAGGTATTTGCCTGGGGCTTTTTCATTTGAAGCTGAGTTTTTTGCTGAAACGACGCGTCGCGATGCAACGAGAAACACGCTGGGTTTCGCAGCGAACTCGGCGATCTACGCCGCCGGGTGCCAGCCCGCGTCCACCCAAAGCGACCCGCTCACGGCGCTGTTGCGCAGCATGAACACGATCGCGTCGGCCACTTCATCCGGCCGAAGCAGTCGTCGCAACTGCGTCTGCGGCAGGATCGCCTGGTCGATCAGGTCCTCGCCCAACGCTCGCACCATCGGTGTGTCGGTGTAGCCGGGGTGGATGATGCTGCATCGCACGCCATAGAAAATTGTCTCTTTCGCAAGCGTCGCCTGCGCGCCTTCCAGCCCCGCTTTGGCCGTCGCGTACGAAATCTGCCCGCGGTTGCCGGCGGAAGACACCGATCCGATCAGCACGATCGCCCCCTGCGTGCGCTCGGCAGGCTCCCACCGACCCAGCCCGCGCTTCACGCGATCCTCGGCCACGCTCGCGACCGCCTCCAGCGCCCAATAAATCGGCGCGATGAGATTCACCGCGAACACCTCTTCGATGTCCTTGCGAGGATAGATGTCCGCCCGGCCGGTCTCTCTGCTGACCTTGACCGACAACCGATCGCGGATGATCCCTGCCGCCGGCACGCAGACCTGAACCGGCCCGAACCGCCGCCGCATCTCCGCGAAAACACCCTGGCGAAATTCATCGCTCGTCACGTCGCCGACGAACGGGAACATCACCTCACGGCCCGTGTCGGCGTTGATCTTCTGCGCCGTGTCGTGCATCGCCGGGCTGCGGTCCACCGCCCCGATCGCTGCGATCCCCTGCTTGATCATCGCCTCGCACGTCGCACGACCGATGCCGCTGGCCGCGCCCGTGACGACGGCTGTCTTGCCCGTCAGTTCCATAAATCACCCCATTTTGTTTTTTCGAAAGCCCGCTGGGAACCTTCGACTTCCCTGTTTCCACGATCTCCCGCGACGAATCCTCACGTCGCGGCCCCACTACAGCTTCTCGCTTCGCTGCGCCAACCACTCCACCGCCTGCGGCCACAGCTCCTTCTGTGCCTTCGACCCGACCGACAAGCCGATGTGCCCAGCCGGGAACGTGATCGCCTTTCGATCTCGCGAGCCGACCAGGTCATTGAACGGAGCGCTTTGACCACACGGCACGAGGTGATCGCCCGACGCCATCAGATTCAGCACCGGGCAGGTGATGTTCTCCAGCCGCACGGGCTTGTTGCCCAGCCGGAACTGCCCCTGCACCAGCATGTTGTTCTGAAAGAAGTCCTTCACGAACTGGCGGAACGTCTCGCCGGCAACGGGGATGTTGTCGTTCACCCACGTCTCCATCGCGAAGAATTCCTCGAGGAACTTTTCGTCCGTCATCTTCTCGTAGAAGCCGAGATACTTCTCGATGTAATTCGACACCGGCTTGAGCATCCCGAACGAGCCTTGCAGCCAGTCGGGCACGGCGTTGCCGAACGTGTCGATCACTTTGTCAATATCAAACCACTTCGGATCGGTCCACACGGCCAGCAGGCTCTCGCGGTTGGACCAGTCCACCGGGGCCGCCATGAGGATGAAGTTCTTCACCAGCTCCTGATGCAGCGACGTGTAAATGGCGCTCATCGTGCCGCCCATGCAGTAACCCAGCAGCGACGCCTGATCCTGCCCTGTCTCTTCGCACACATGCTGCACGACGTTGTGCATGTAGCGCTCGATGTAGTGCTCGAGCGTCAGGTGGCGGTCGGAGATCGTCGGAACGCCCCAGTCGATCAGGAACACATCGAACCCGCCCTTGAGGAACTGTTGCACCACGCTCTTGTGCGGGAGCAGATCGAGAATGTACGGCCGATTCACCAGCGCGAAGACCAGCAGCAGCGGCGTGGCGTGCTTCTGCTCGACCTCCGAGCGATAGCGCCGCACCGTCAGCTTGTCTTCGCGATAGGTCACGTCGTACGGCGTCGCGCCGACTTTGACGTTCTTTGCAATCTCCATCACGCGCGGCGTCGCCGCCATGCGCTTGAAGAAGCCGTCGAAGTCCGGCTGAAACGAAGCCGCCTGCGGAAACAGGTTCAGGAACGGGTTGGTCGGAATCGTCGTCATCGTCTCTTTCTTTACTCGCGCCGGCGCGCGCTGGTTACTGGTTCATGAAACGGCGAAGGCCGCCAGGCGGGAGTCGCCGGCGGCCGTTCGCTTACTTGCGTCGTCGGGTCGGAGCTTTGCGAGGCCGGGCCTTGCCGGCATCTCGGTTCGATCGGTCAGCCGCAGGTTTGCTCCCACGACCGTCTTCCACCGCTGCGACACGATGCTCCAGGTCCGACAAACGATTCAGTATCCGTGATTCGATGTTTCGAAGCGTGCCGGCGAGGTCGGTGATGTCCGACAGGCTCGGCGACTGGCTGCCCTGATGAAGTCGCGTCAGGAACTGGTCGAGTTGCTGTTTGAACGCCAGCGACTGATCCATCGACTGCTTCATCATTGCGAGGAACTGCTCGGAGCGCATGAAATCGTCGCAATACTTCGCGAGCGAGTCGAGGAACATGCGCTGCATCTGCTTCACCGCGTCGGCTGAGGCCGTGCCGGGTGAAGGCGGGGCTTGCGGCGCGCCGATCCCCACGCGAGCGAAATAATCGCCCCAGAACTGCGTGAATGGATCAGCGTTCGCCCCTTGATCGGTTGTGCTTGCCATCGATTGTTTCCTTCCATCGCGCGGCGGCAATCGCAATCTTACCGCGCGGGAGCATGAAAAAGGCCACGGGGCGATGATTCGCGCCCGTGGCCTTCTCGATTAGCACCGGCATGGGTGGAGTGGGGTCGTGTGCGCCGCGACGTTCATCATGGTGCGCGTCAAAGTTTCGCGGCGGTGGTGCAAATAATGCCGGTGGTTCATCACGCTTGTGCTTCGCGAACGGCCAGGGGCCTGCATTAATCCGGGAATCAACCCGAACTTAGCGGCCGGCCTTGGGCGCCGCGAAAGCGTTATTCACAAAACCCGTCAGGTTCTCGATCATCTTCGTGTTGAACGCCGCGGCCGAGTCCACGCTCGACTTCATCGTGTTGAACGTCGCGTTCCACATCTCGCGCGTCTGGGCGAAGGCGTCCTTGTTCTTGGCGTTCGGGTCGAACGTGTTGAAGGTCTTCTTCAGCATCTCGATGCCGGCCTTGCAGTTCGCCTCGAACATCTCCGTCGCCTGCTCCGCGTTCTTGCGAATCAGGTTGATCGACTCGACCGCCGTCTCCTGGACCCGCGTCCGCGTCTCGTCCATGTTGACGGTCTCGTTCTTGCCGAAGCAGTCGCTGACCGACTTCATCGCGTCCTGGCCGAACCGCAGGCTCGTCTCCATCGCGTTGCGGAAGGAGTCCGAAGCCGCCTTGAAGTTCGCCGTGAACGCATCCGTCTTCGCGCCGTTGCTCTCAACTGTTGCCGTCTGGGTCATGTTGTCCTCGCAGTCGTTAATACCGGTTCCGTTTGGGTCGTTTGAACTGTTGATGCCAAAGTATATCGGCCGATTGACGCCCCGGCAAGAGTTTTTTGTGCATTTGCAAAAGATTTTCTGAATCGCCGTAACTATCTTTATGACATCTAGTTACTACGACAGCCAATGCGTCTCATGTGCAAATGCTACACGAAATTTTGCAGTTGCGTTATTTGATCCGTGGCCCCGGACCGATCAAACTGACGCCGCGAGCCAGGCTCCCGGAGGACCTCATGACCGCCCCATCCGACCCCCAGCGTTACGAAATCCGAAAATACCCCAATCGCAGATTTTACGACGTCACCCGAAGCCGCCACGTCACGCTCGATGACCTGTACGAGCTGGTCAAGGTCGGCCACGAGATCGTCGTCACGGATTCCAAGACGGGGACGGACATTACCAACGTCGTGCTGACGCAGATCATCCTCGAACACGATCCGCCTAAGCTCGATCTCTTCCCTGCGAGCCTGCTCCACCAGGCCATTCAGGCGAATCAGCAGATGGTGCGGCGTTTCGTTGACGAGTACTTCGCTCAGGCCGTCAACGCCTTCGCGGAATCGCGCAATCGTTTCGACGAGTTTCTGCGCCGCTCGGGTTTCTCGGCGTTGCAGCCCATGGCGCCGTTTGACTGGGTGCGCATGCTTTTTCCCGGCGTGGCCGGCGGCGCGCCAAACGCCACGCAAGCTGCCCCTCCACCTGTGCCATCACCGGCTCACCAACACGCGCCGAACTCAACATCAACTGGTGCCGCAGAGCGCGCCGATACCCAGTCGCTTCGTGATGAGGTGGAAGCCCTGCGGGCCGAATTGGCCGCCATGCGCAAGTCCGCCAAACCGCGCAAGCCCTCCGGGAAGCCGAGAAAATAATCGGGCGGGAATTGTCCGATCGTTTGCGCGATCGGCTCTTTAAGGCAACGGTATCAACGGCGCGAGCGACGGCCGATCAGCCCCATCGCACCGACCGCCAGCAACGCCAGCGACGACGGCTCGGGCACGCGAAGGTATCGAGCATCCGACCCGAACTCGACGATGCTCTGGTTTGCAACCGAGCCGAGTTGCGCATCGGTCAGCGGTGCGGAAAGCGTCAATCCAAAGAGAATCGAATTGCTGACCGCGCGCTGCGCGCCCGGAATGTTCAACAACGGCGGGCTGGCCGCAATTCCGCCGAACGGACCGCCCACATTCGCCGCGCCGCCGCCGAAGAGCGTCAGTCCCTGGTTGCCGCTGCTCGTGCTGAATACCTGGAGGAACGAATTCAACAAGTCGCCGCCGCCTGAATTCGTCCACGCCCAATCCACCGCGACGCTGTCACCCGCGCCGAGCGCGCTCCACTGACCCAGTCCCACCGATCCGGGCCCAATCACGGCCGAATTGCCGCTGACGATCGTCAAACCCCGCGGCAGGTTGAACCCCAGCGACACCAGAAGCGAATCCGCCGTATCGAACCCCGCCGGCAGGCCCGTGCTCGTATTCTCCAGCAGTACGGTCATCAATGCGCCGTTCGCCGTAAACGTCGCGCGCGCCCCCAGCCCATTCAGCGGCGCGTTGTTGTTACCGCCGCCATCGACCGTGTAGTTCACCGTAATCATGGATCCCTGCGCGATCCCAGGACCGGCCCATGCGAACAGAATCACCGCGCAAATCGAAATTCGATTCATCTCAACCCCCCGATTGATTTCCCCCGCGAACGTCGAATCTGGCCGACTCGAACCTCGCGCCCCATAACGAAAGCGCCTACCCCCCGGCAGGATCGAACACTTCAACCTAACACGTGTTCGGCGCGCGGCCAGTCGAATCCCACTCTTTTTTCTCATCCCAAATCGCCGTGCATCGCCGAACCCCGATAAAGCCCCTGCACGATGCGGTTAACACTCCACCAACGGCGCGTTAGAATCCCGATCCGATAAATCTCAACCAAGAGAGGGAGTTCGTCCGGAATGGCCGGTCACAGTAAATGGAACAACATCAAGCGCAAGAAGGGCGTGATCGACGCACGGCGCGGCCGGCTATGGAGCAAGCTTGCTCGCAATCTGATCGTTGCCGCGAAGCACGGCGGCGGCGATCCGGCGGCCAACCTGTCGCTGCGCTACGCGATCGACAAGGCCAAAGAGGCCAACATGCCCGCCGACACGATCGACAAGGCGATCAAGAAGGGCACGGGCGAGCTGGAGGCGGCCGAGTACCTGCCGGTCGTGTACGAGGGATACGGTCCCAGTGGTGTCGCGTTCATCGTGGACGGGCTGACGGATAACCCGCACCGCACGGCGCCGGAGATCAAGAAGATTTTCGAGCGCGGCGGCGGCAACCTCGGCGCGACCAATTGCGTCAGTTGGAATTTCGCCACCAAGGGCGTCTTCACGATCAATAAATCGGACACGACCGAGGACGCGCTGATGGAAGTCGCCCTCGACGCGGGCGCGGACGATGTGAAACTCGACGGCGGACTTTTTGAAGTCACCTGCGAGGCGACGGCCTACGACGCAGTGAAAAAAAAAGCGCTGGAGGCCAGGAAGCTCCCTCTGCAAAGCGCCGAAATCACCAAACGCCCCGGCAGCACGATCTCGGTCGACGCCGAAGTCGGCCAGAAAATCATCCAGCTGATCGAAATGTTCGAGGAGCACGACGACGTGCAAAACGTCTACACGAACTTCGACATGTCCGATGAAACCATGGCAAAGCTCAACGCGTGAGCAGGCCCCCTACCATCTCCGTCGTGGTTCCGACCTATCGCGAAGCCCCGAACCTCCCCATCCTCGCGGAGCGTCTCTTCGCCGCCCTCGACGCCACCGGGCTGACCGGCGAGCTTGTCTTCGTAGACGACAACAGTCAGGACGGCACCGACGCCGCCGTGCAGGCGCTCGCCGCGACCCGCCCGGTGCGACTCATCGTTCGCACAACCGAGCGCGGTCTCTCGTCGGCCGTACTCGTCGGCTTCGCCGAGACAAAGCACGATGTGCTGGTCTGCATGGATGCCGATCTGTCGCACCCGCCGGAATCGGTCCCGTACTTGCTCGAACCGCTGCTCCGCGGCGAAGCGGATTTTGTCATCGGCTCACGCTACGTCGCCGGCGGCAAGACGGATGACGACTGGGGGCTGTTTCGGTGGTTGAATTCCAAGGTGGCCACGCTGCTGGCCCGCCCTCTCACAACCGTGCGCGACCCGATGGCGGGTTTCTTCTGCCTCCATCGCACGACGCTTGAGCGCGCCCGCGCCGCCGGGCTGAACCCGATTGGTTACAAGATCGGGCTGGAGATTCTCATTAAGTCGCGCTGCGATCGCGTCGCGGAGGTTCCCATCGATTTCGCCGATCGTCTTCATGGCAAGAGCAAGCTCACCATGCGGCAGCAGATCGAATACCTGCGCCACCTCGCACGGCTCTATCGCTTCCGCTGGCCCATCGCGTGGCCCGCCGCACTCGTCTTGTGCGTAGCGGCACTGGCGCTGGCTGTGAAATGGACTGCTGGACAGTTTCGCGGCGCGCCGATGTAATCTTATGTTGAGCATAAGCTTAAAAAACACTTGGGGAAATTCGGGGTGGCGTCTACAATCTTCGCCGACGTTCAATCAGACACTCGCGGGACTTGCGTCCCGATGGTGACGGTTCGAGCCAAGGCTCCGGTGCCCCGCGTGTTTCCCCCCAGCACGCAACCGGACCTTGGCTCCTTTTTTGTCAACGGCCCCGCTTCGCGCCTCGCGCACGACGCAACCGCCGTCTTGGGGAATCACTTGTGACCGCTGTTTCCGCCTCGGGCGCCTCGCCCCTTTCCATCCGACCCGATCCACGGCGACTCGCGCCCGATGATTTCGTTCGTCAGGCCGCCGCACTGCGCCGTCCGCTTATCGTCGCGCACGTCACCCCCGACGCCGACTCGCTCGGCTCATCGCTCGGTCTGGCCGCGCTCCTGCGCCATGCCGGCATCGATGCCCACGTAGGGCTACCGACCGGTTGCGTCGCCAAGCGGCTGGAATTCCTTCTGCAACTCGCGCCCGACGTGCCGCGCGTCGCCGATCTGCCCGCCGACCACGGGTTCGACGCGCTCGTCGTCGTCGATACCGCGAACGAAAAACGCATTAACTTCGCCGCGGGCACGCTGCAGCAATTCTCCCGCTCGTTCGCCATCGACCACCACATCACCAACACCGATTTCTGCTCGGCGAACTGGGTCGATCCCCATGCCGCCAGCACCTGTGAGATGGTCGCCATCCTCGCGGCCCAGGCTGGTTGGACGCTCTCCCAGGCCTCCGCCTCCCTGCTTTACGCCGGCATTCACGGCGACACCGCGGGGTTCAGCCTCCCCTCCACCAACGCCGATTCGCTGCACGTCGCCGCCGACCTGGTCCGCGCCGGCGCCGATGTCTCCCACATCGGCGAGCAGCTCTGCCGCTCCCAGCATCGCGCCGACTTTGAACTCCTGCGCCGCGTTTACGATCACACGACAATTGTAGAAAACGGTCGCATCGCGTACTCGTTCCTCTCCCATCAGGACATCGTCGAGACCGGTTGCAAGGCCGACGACATCGACGATCAGGTCAGCATCCCCCGCGCCCTCCGCGGCGTGCAGATCGCCATGCTCTTCTCCGAGGGCGAGCCGGGCGTCGTGCGCGTCAACCTGCGCGGCGAGGGGAAGGTCACCATCGTGGAGATCGCGCAGCGATTCGGCGGCGGCGGGCATCCGCAATCCGCCGGTGTCCGCATGCGCAACCGACCCATGCAGGAAGTGATTGATACGCTGATCGGCGCCGCGGTCGAACACCTGCACAGCCTCGACAAAGCCGGCGCGTCTGCGGTTTAATACCCGCTCGAACACCTATTCAACACGAGGCTTTCCGTGAGCATCGAACGCGTCGCCGTCATCGGACTGGATTGTGCCGAACCCTCCCTCGTCTTCGACCAGTGGGCCGAGCAGCTGCCGAACCTGACAGCCCTGCGAAACCGCGGCGCCTTCGGCAACCTCACCAGTTGCATGCCGCCCATCACTGTCCCCGCATGGAGCTGCATGGCCGCTTCAAAAGACCCCGGCACGCTCGGCATCTACGGCTTTCGCAATCGCAGGGACCACTCCTACGACGGCCTCTCCATCGCCATGTCCATGCAGGTGAAGGAGCCGCGCATCTGGGACCTGCTCACGGCGGCGGGTGAGCCGTCGATCATTGTCGGCGTCCCCGGTACGTTCCCGATCCTCAAGCCGATTCAGGGGCAGATGGTCACCTGCTTCCTGACGCCCAACCCGGCCGACGCGCTGGGCAGCGAGGACCCGATCAAGCAGTACACGCATCCGCCGGCCTTGAAACACACGATCAAGGATCTCGTCGGCGAATACATCGTGGACGTGAAGGGCTTCCGCACCGACGACAAGCCCTGGCTGCTCGAGCAGATCTATCAGATGACCGATCGGCGGTTTGCTGTCGTCAAGCACCTCGCGACGACGCAGCCGTGGAAGCTGCTCTGGATGGTCGAAATGGGGACCGACCGCATCCATCACGGCTTCTGGCAGTATTTAGACAAGCAGCACCATCGCTACGAACCGGGCAACCCGATGGAGAACGCCATTCGGGATTACTACATCCACCTCGACCGCCTGATCGGAGATTTAGTCACCACGTGCGACCCGTCGAAGACGGCGTTTCTCGTCGTCAGCGATCACGGCGCGAAACGCATGGACGGCGGCATCTGCTTCAACGATTGGCTGATCCGCGAGGGCTACATGGCACTCAAGCAGCCGCCAACCGGCCCCAGCAAGTTCGACATCAAGAACGTCGACTGGTCCCGCACGCGGGCCTGGGGCGAGGGCGGGTACTACGGGCGGTGTTTCCTCAACATTCGCGGGCGCGAGCCGCAGGGCATCGTGCCACCGGAGCAGGCCGAGGCGCTGGCCGATGAATTGATTCAGAAGCTCGAGGCGCTCCCGGATCACGAGGGCCGGCCGATCGGCACGCGCGTGTACAAGCCGCGCGACATTTACCGCGCGGTCAACGGCGTCGCGCCGGATCTGGTGGTCATCTTCGGCGATCTGCACTGGCGATCAGTCGGCACCGTCGGCAACGAAAGCATTTATACATTCAGCAACGACACCGGCCCGGACGACGCCAACCACGCCCAGGAAGGCATGTACATCCTCGCCGCGCCGCCGGGCGGCCCGGCCATCGCCCCCGGCCGCAAAGACGGGCCGACGCTGTACGACGTCGCGCCGACGATTCTCAAGTTGCTCAATCGCCCCGTCCCCGGCGACATGATCGGCAAGCCACTGGTATGACGGTTTGATTGCTCGCGCAACCGTTCACATTGCTTGTGCATCGGTTCATTCAGAGCCGGGACGTGTCGCCCCGGTAAATGCGAACCCGTCTCGATTGCTCGCGCAACCGGCTCCATTTAGCGACGCCGCCGTGTAATAGAACCTACGGCCCCGCGCTCCACGTCACCGTGAGCCGCGCGTCCAACCGATCCGGCCGACCGGCCACGCGCTCGAATCGCAGCACATCAACGCGCCCCAGCAACAGGGCCAGTCGATCCAGCGCCAGGATCGGGTCGAAATCGCGCAAGTCCGGGGCTTCTGCCGGCGCAACGGGAATGCGCAACAGCTTGGTCTCGTCGCGGCGCAGCACTTCCAACTCGAACGTGGTTGCCTCGCCGCGCTGCTGGTAGCGCCGTGCGACCTCCTGGGCCGCGCCCCGCTCCGGCAGCGATGCGCCGTTAACTGCCACAATAACGTCACCATACTCCAGATGCGGCCGGGCCGGCGAGGTCAACTGAAGATCGCGCACAATCGCCCGCCCCGGCGACTCCGGATCGTTCACCAGCGCCACGCCGAACTGGTTGATCCGCGAGAACTGCCCGCCCGCCCACGATTTCCACCATGCCGGCTGCGTCATCTCCGGCCGATGCGCTCGCATATGGGCCAGCCACGACGCGATCAGGCGAGCCGTCGCCGCGCCGCGCACTTCAAGCCGCTCCGTCAGCTTCGACGCGTCGTCCTTTTTCCCGGCCGGACCGCGACGCAGCGCGTCAATCAACTGCCGGACACCCTCCACCGACGTGGACAGCACCAGCCGCTGATCGACCGCCGTCCACGCCACCTGCATCGCCTCCAGCGACGGCGTCTCGAAGCGCCGCGCCAGGACCGGACCGAGCGCGACATGATGCACTTCCACCCCGTGGTGCCGCGTTTGTTGCACCGCGCCGGCCCGGATCGGGTCTTTCGAATCGGCGAACGATGCGAACATCATCACGAACAGACTCACCAGGCGGTCCAACTGGCGCACGTGTTCGGCCGGCGCGCGCGAATCCACCACTGCCGACACCACCGGCAGATCGGTCGCTCCGTCGCCTGCCGCCTCGCAACTTAATACAATCGTATAGTTCGGCCCCACCAGGTTCAGCAGCCGATCCTCGCCTTCGCCCGGCTCCAGCAGCACCGTCACCGCCAGCGACGCCAGTCGGTCGAACAGCGTCGTCGGCTGACTCGTCGCCGCCGCGCGCGCGTCCCAATCATGTCGAAACGACCACGTCACCAGCGCCGCATCGGCGGGGAGCGACCATTCGGTTGCTTCCAGCGGCTTCGTCCGTTCCGTCGGCCGCACCAATTGACCCTGCCATTCCGACGTGATTCCTTCGGCCGATACGTCGAACCCGACCATCAGCCGATTGCATCCGGCCACCGCGGGTTCGTCATCCGCCCATTGACCATACACCAGACCCGCGAACGGGCGCGACAGCCTCGATCGCAACGACGCGAACTCCGACCGCGCCGCCAGATGCGGCCCGCGCCGGCCGGCCATCAGCAGCACCGTGCGCCCCCACAGCCCGTCGCCATCCTCCGACGGCCCCAGCGCAATCGTCGAACCGCGCAGTGCAAGACGCAATCCGCCGCGCAATCGATAGCATCGCACGTCGCCCTCTTCGAACGACCGCTGCGCCGACCACTGCCCCAGCAGCGCGGCCACGTCCGCATCGCCCGCCAGCTGACCAAGCAATACGCCCTGCTGCCAGCGCGATGAATCCGTCGCCATCAGCGCCACGCGCCGCGCGAAAAGCTGATTCACCACTTCATCCTGACCCAGCCCCAGCGACTCCTGCGCGCGCCGCGCCCACGGCCGCGTCGTCGCGCCCGGTTGATCGCGCTCGCTCAAATCCAGCACCAGCTTCCAGATGCCCAGGCGGCGAAAGTGTTCGCGCACCGATGCCAGGTCCGACAGCTCCGCGTAGAACCGCGCTTCGCCGGGAACCAGCCGCGCCCAATCCTCGCGCGCAGGCGGCGCTGCCGTCGATTGCGCGTGCGCGCCCGGCAATTCAACCGCCGATGCGATCAAGACCCACGATGCAATGTGAAGGAGAAACGCTCGAATGGATGCACGCTCGATTCGGTGGCCGCTGACCGAGCCGAGTCAGGCGAACCCGCGCCGGCTCAAAAGCGAACGATGTCCTCGGACTCCGGCTCCGGATTCATCGGCGCCATCATCTCATTGATCGGCTGCATCAGCAGGTCCAGCACGGAGAATTCCGCCTGATCCTTGGCCGGCGGGTCGCCCGCGCGCGGCCGCTGCGACGAAAGCCCATCCCGCGCTCGGCCGACGCCCAGTTCAATCATCTGATTCAGCGATCGGGCCGCGCGCTGCGTATCAGCCACCGCCGACAACGCCGGATCGACCACGCCCGTCACGCCGGCGGCATCCACCGCGACCGAGTCGCCGGCCACCAGCGTCGGCTGTGTGTTGACCTCTTCCGGCGCGGGCAACGCCCACACCGCAAGCAACACCAGTGCCGCCACGGCCGGCAGCGCCGCGCGAGACGCCCATTGCCGAACGCGCCACGAACCGCTCCGCCGCGGCAACACCGCGACCGGCTGCTCGGCCACACGAGGCAATTGCGCGATGACACGCTGCGCGAATCCGCTGTCCAGGGTCGGCTCACTCTGATCGCGTGCGATCACGTCTCCGGCGGCGCGAAGCGTCTCAACCTGATGCTGACATTCGGGGCACTGCAACAGGTGTGCGTGCACCTCGGCCGTCAGGCTCGGCGACAGGTCGCCGTCCAGAAACGCGTTCTGCAGCTGTTGTACATTCCGGCACGTAATCATGATTCAACCTTCTACGCTCAACTCGCCTCAAACCGCAGCACCGACCAGTCTTCCGCCATCGAATCAGCGAGCATGCCCTTCAACCGGCTCCGCGCCCGATGCAGGTGACTCTTCACCGTCGCCGCGGGCATCTCAAGCACCTCGCCGATCTCCTGACAGCTCAACGACTCCCGGTAGAACAGTAATACCGCCGCGCGCTGCTGCGGTGTCAGTTGATCGACGGAATTCCAGATTCTTTCTTTCAGCCGGCGGGCCTCGTCGCTGTTCGCCACGCGATCAGCCACGTCCTCCACATCCCGCCCGGCATCCGCAGACGACACGTTGCCGAAATCCAGGTCCGGCGTCACGTCGCGCCGCTTGCGAATCCCGTTCAGGCAGAGCCGGTAACCGATCGTGAACAACCACGTGCTGAATCGGTACGCATTGTTGAAACTGCCCAGCGCCGAGAACGCCCGCAGGAACGTCTCCTGACAAACCTCTTCGGCCTCGTGCGTGTTCCGCACCATGCGCCAGACAAACGCGAACAGCCGGTCCTGATGCAGGGCGATCAGCTCGTGCGAACTGGCGGCGCACCCGCGCTGCGCGCGCTCGATGAGATCACGCTCGCGGGCAGGGCTGCTCCGATCGTCGCATGGCCGGTTGGCTACCATGTCTTCACTCATAGTATACTTTTCGCCCATCGGGCGGTGGCACCTTTGACGGGTGTTTGCGAGGCGCCGGAGGTTCTCATAAGATTTTATCGTGTCAAAAGATAGTTCCAAGTCGAAGAAGCCGGAAACCCCCCGCCTGACCAACAAAAAGGCCCGGATGAACTTCGAGGTCCTGGAGCGGGTCGAGGCCGGAATCGCTCTTAAAGGCACGGAGGTCAAGGCCTTGCGCGCGGGGGACGCCAGCATCGCCGAGGCCTACGCCCGGATCGACGCCGGCCAGGTCATGCTCATTAATTTCCAGATACAGCCCTATAAACAGGGCAACCAGTTCAATCACGACCCCAAGCGTCCCAAGCGACTTCTGCTGCACAAGCGGGAAATCAAGAAGCTGCTCGCCCGCGTCACCATCAAGGGCCAGACGCTCATCCCGTTGAGTGTCTATTTCAATAACCGCGGCCTGGCCAAAGTCGAGCTGGCCCTGGCGCGCGGCAAGGTCACGCGCGACAAACGTCAGGATGAACGCAAGAAGCAGGACCTGAAGGACATCGCCCGCGCCACGCGCCGCGGCGGACTCTAGGCGATCTCAAACCTTATGCCGACTTGAGCGGCGTCGTGCTGATCTGCTCCAGCCCGTCGATCACGATCTGCGGCTGGCTTTCGGCCAGATGCATGCGGCCGGCAAAATAGAGATAGTTCAACTTCCCATCGCCGACGAACTCGCGCTCAACGAATGCGCCGATTGCATGGGCACGGGGAGGAAAGACGGCCGACAGCGCCTGCTGCGGACCGCCCAGTTGCAACAACATTGACCCGTCGGCCAGGTGATACGCCCGCGCCGCCTCGGCGAAGAGGATCGCGTGGGCATTGGCCCGGGCGCGCTCGAGGATGTCGTCGTAATGCGACCGCGCGCCGAGGATCTCCTCGCCCAGATGCCGCGCGATGCGAAAACCGTTTACCTGCCCGGCGCGCATTTCCCAGTATCGCTTCAGCGCGGCGTAGTGCGACGCGCTGCCCAGCTCGCTCCAAATGCCCACGCCCTCGAACCGCGCCCACAGTTCGGCGGACTGAAGCACGTGATGGTGCTGAAGCGAATGACCGTACTTCTGAAAATACGGGCTGAACCCCTCACGCACCATCCGCTCGTTCAGGTGTTCGCCGCGCACAAACACATGCGCCAGCCGCTTCCCGCTGTTCGACACGGGCGGCGCGTCGGGATACGACTCAATTTGTACCTCTTCCACCCCTTTGAAGACCACTTCGCGCAGCCAGCGCAGGGTCCGTCGCCCCGCCGCCGTCGCCGGTTGACTCCCCCCGGCACGGGCGCGCGGCGGATGCACATCCATCAGACGAACCAGCGCCGCCTGACCGTCGATATCGAGCCGCAACGTGTCGCTGTCCAGCACGGCTGTCAGCGCGCACGATCTCCGCAGGGACATGACCCGCTCCGTGTTGTTAAGTCGGAGAAATTCGCCTGCCTGTCAGTTACGCGATGCCCAGCCCGGAGCGTAGCAAATTCGCCTCGCCAATTCAAGGAATTGCCGCGCCGGGAAATGCGAAAAACCCACACAGGGCCGCACGAATCAATTGTTCGCACGGCTTCAGCGAAACGACTGCCGGGCATGGAGGAATCACCCTAGCCATGCCGATATTTCCAGTAGTGAAAAGCGCTTCCGCGCGATGGGTCCGCGCGCGTTTTCTGGACTTACGACCGCTCTCAACCCATTGGGGATCGACCGCCCGTGACACTCACTGATTCGCATCGCCAAACGCTTCGCAACTGCCGGCTCATTGCGGCGCTGGTCTTCTGCACCATCGCATGGGTCGCCATCCTCACCTTTGATCCGACCGATTGGCCCAACGCCGCCGTCTGGCCCCATGCCGAGCCGGTCCACAACGGTTGCGGCCGCATCGGTGCGTGGATCGCTTTTCATGCCTTCCACTACCTCGGAGAGGGCGTTTATCCGTTGATCGCGTTCCTCTCGCTCGCGGCGGGCTGGCGATTGTCGCGCCGTGAATTGACGGGCTGGAAACTCCGTGCGGCCGGGCTGGGAGTGCTGGTCGCGGCCACCGCATCGTGGGCCGCCATGTTTCGCGGAAACAACGCCGATGCGCTGGTCGAAGGCCCCGGCGGAATCCTCGGCATCGCTGTTGCGACAACACTGACACGCGGGCTTTCCCAGTTCGGCGCGGGCCTCGTCCTGCTCGCTGCGACGGTGATCGGTCTGCTGCTCACCGTGGAAGACCTGCTCCGCCGATTGCCCCGCGCCGTGGGTCTGTTGCGCGGGCAATTCAATCGATTTGGAGATGCCGTGCGATCTGCCGCGCCCGCACGCGGCCGCCTCACGCCGGTCATGATGGGCGCGGGCAATTCGGCGACCCTCGCGCCGCCCGACGCGCCGCGCAAGCGCAAGCCCGCCGCCGCGCCGGCCACCGAACACGCCGACTCCAACAAACCCGCCGACGACGCAGCCAACCCGGAAACCGAAGTCGTCGTCGCCGAACCGGTTGACGAAGACTCCATCGACGTGGACGCCGAATTGAGCGGCGAGGATGATGCGCCGTCGAAGCTCAAGGCTCCCGAGCGCGAACTGATCATCAAGATGCTCGGGCGCGACCGCGTCGAAGGCAAGATCCCCAAGAGCGCGTGGCCGACGGAACTGGGCGACTACGTGCTGCCGCCGCTGTCGCTTTGTCGCGATCCCGAGTCACGCTTCACCGCCGGGCAGGAAGGCGTCGTGCGCGAAAAGGCGGCGATTCTCGAACGCACACTCGCCGAGTTTCGCATCGAGGTGAAGGTTGTCGAGATCGACACCGGCCCGGTCATCACCATGTTCGAGCTGGAACTGTCGGCCGGCACGAAGGTCAGTCAGATTCAATCACTCGCCAACGACATCGCCCGCGCGCTGAAGGCCCCGGCCGTGCGCGTCGTCGCGCCGATCCCCGGAAAGAACACCATCGGGATCGAAGTGCCCAACACCGAGAAGGAGAAGGTGCGGCTGAAAGAACTCATCATGCTCGGCGGCGTGAAGCCGACCAAGATGGCGTTGCCCGTGTTCATCGGCAAGAACGCCAGCGGCGACCCGCTCATCGTAGACATCGCCACGATGCCGCACATGCTCGTCGCCGGCACAACCGGCAGCGGCAAGAGCGTCGCCATCAACACGCTGGTCATGTCGATCCTCATGACGCAGCGGCCCGATCATGTGAAGCTGATCCTCGTCGATCCGAAGATGGTCGAGTTGTCGGTCTTCAAAGAGATCCCGCATTTGATGTGCCCGATCGTCACCGACATGCAGCGCGCCGAGATGATTCTCGAGTGGGCCACGCAAAAGATGGACGAGCGGTACGAGCTGCTCGCCGAGGCCGGCGTCCGCGACATCGGCAGCTTCAACAAGCTCGGCAAGGAGGAGGTTTACAACCGCTTCCAACCGACCAGCGACGAAGAGCGCCGCCAGATCCCGACGCACCTGCCGTACATCGTCATCATCATCGACGAACTGGCCGATCTGATGATGACCGCCGGCAAGGAAGTCGAGTATCACCTGTCGCGCCTGGCGCAGAAGAGCCGCGCGGTCGGCGTGCATCTCATTGTCGCCACGCAACGGCCGCAGGCCAACGTCGTGACCGGCCTCATCAAGAGCAACCTACCCTGTCGCATGTCGTTCCGCGTGTCGTCGCGCATGGATTCGCGCATCGTGCTCGATCAGAACGGCGCCGAGGTCTTGATGGGCGAGGGCGACATGCTCTTCCTGCCGCCGGGGTCATCGAAACTGGTTCGCGCGCAGGGAACGTACATCGAAGACGACGAACTTCGCGCCGTGTTGAAAGACCTCGCGGCCAAGGCGCAGCCGCAATTCCATCACGAGCTGGTTCGATTGAAGCCGACCGGCGGCGAAGGCGAAGGCGAGCGCGATCCGCTCTTTGACCGCGCTGTGGACATCATCGTGGAGACCAGCCGCGGCAGCGTGAGCCTGTTGCAACGTCGGCTGGAGGTCGGCTATTCGCGCGCGAGCCGATTGATTGATCAAATGGCGGCCGCAGGAATCGTCGGCGAATACAAGGGCAGCCAGGCGCGCGAAGTGCTGCTGTCACAAAAAGAATGGGACCAGATCAAGAAACATCGTGATCACGAAGTCGAGTCGGGCGCGTTCCGAGGCGACATGAACGCGGAGCATGACGACCAATTCGGCACAGCCGATCTCGACGACGAAAACGACGTGCCCGACCTGATTGACGAGCAATCCGACCTGCGGGATTGACCGCCGCAAACTGTTCGCCGCCTCAAATTCGTGCCGCACCATCGCAAAACCGAGCCGCGACCGTCAGGGAGCGCCAGGAGGCGCTTCGGCGATGCGAGGATCGCGGAACACATCGGAATCTGTTACAGAAAAACGCCCTGTACTTGACGCACGGTCCGCGCCACGCGACAATTCCGGCCAAACACAACGGGCGTAAACGGAACTCCTCGACACTCAACGGAGGGATATCATGTTCGGACTTCCCGGCATCGGCGGCGGCGGCGGATTGGGCGGTTTCTTCCCGATTTACATCATCTTTTTCATGATCAACTTCGTAATCAAGCTGATCTCCGGCGACCTCGCCGAGCTGTTCCCGACCGACATGCCGATGTGATGTGGCGTTGGCGTAGTGCAACGGAGCTCGCATCCGTGTAGTGCCGCAGGGCGGGCGCCGTCCACCCGAATCCATCGCGCTATCCATTGGTGGGCTATGCCCACCCTACAATTGCTATCATGCAACCAGCGCCGTGGTGCAGCCCGCGCTACGGCAGCCCCAATTCCGCCAGCATGGCTCGGGGGGCTTGGAATTGCTCCATGCCGGTGGCTTCGCATTGCGGACCAGCAGCCGCTGATTTTGCATTGCGCGCCCCGGCATTGCTGCATGGCCCATTCGCGGAACACGACCCAGCATTCAGATTTGACTCGCCCGAAGCATTGGAGTTCGCTTCGCCCGGATGGCGCACGCACGAAGCCGGCGACTTCAGCCGCCGGATAAAGGGTCATCCAATAGATCATCGCGTCCGGAGGACGAACGAAGATGAACTTTGGCTCAAGAGGCATTGAGTTTCGAGCGAGAAGGCATCGCCTTCGTCCGCCCTGCCGGGCGGTGAGAAGCAAAGAGTCTAGATAAGCCCGGCGCCCAGGGGCTTGCTCGCTTCGCTCGCCGCGCCCCTGGCAACGTCCGTGCGCCCTGCGGGCGAAGAGTCGTTCGGCGCGGTGCCAAGACACGTTCCTACTGTCAAACAAAAGGGGGCTGAAACAAAAAAGACAAAAATAGCTGCGTCTCTTTCGCTTGTCCCCCTTTGTTTGTCTTATAATGTGAAGAGTACGCGGGAGGCGTCATTTGGGTTCTTCGCTTTCTAGATTAATTGTTGGCTTCTTTCTTGTGGCTGCGTCGGGAGTTGATTCGCGCGCGTTCGGAGACCTCATCGTAGAGCAAGTTCTGATTCGCGACCGCGTCACACCAAGTGGCTCGTTTTCGGAGTCACAACAGTATTTTGTCGAGTTCCCTCCCTCACCCAACGCCATCGCCTTTTCACAGGCGGCCACGATTCCACCATCCTATTCCTCCGGTACTTACGACGTGTCCTGGTCCGGCGAAGTCGCGCATTTTCAATCGACGATTGACCACCGCTTGCAGGGCTTCCGCGGAGGTTTGTCCAGCAGCGGCGGCATCCGCGTCCGCCCGGCTGTCGATTCCATCGTGACCCTCTCCGGCACCTGGACCTACAACCACTACCCCGCGCTGTTGGGGACTACGAGCTTTCACTTGCAGGCGGGGGCGGTCGGCTCCGGCAGCGATCTTTGGAGCGATTCCGGAACCGGTGGAACTGGCCACCTCTTGCCGCCGTTCGGCACATTCAATCTGTCCGGCTCGGCGCTGCTTCAGGCCGGCGTGCTCTACTCGCTTGGTTATAGCATTACCACTTCAAGCTTTGATGCACCGCCCGCCAGCGCCCTCTGGCTCGGCAACGGCTTCATCGACATCACCGTCAACCCCGTTCCCGAACCGGCGACGGCCGCGCTGGTCGGTCCTGCGACGATTTCTTTGATACGCCGACGAAACGGCTCTCTCACGCCGCGTTGTCAGAAGCAGCGATGAGATCGTAAAGCGCCTGGGCGTCGGGGGCGTCGAGCAGCTTCTGAAGAAGGGATGCGCTGGTGACCATTCGGCTCAAGCGAGCCAGCGCTTGGATGTGCTGGCTCGTCGCGTTTGACGGGCTGACCAGCAGCGCGATCAGGTTCACCGGCTTGCCGTCAATCGCCGCGAAGTCGATCGGCTGCGCCGTGCGGCCCAGCGCGATGATCAGCCCTTTCACCGCGTCGGTCTTGGCGTGCGGAATGGCAAAGCCCAGGCCGATGCCGGTCGTGCGCTGATTCTCCCGCTCCATGACGGCGGCCAGCAGCGTGTCGCGCGCTTCGGTGATGCCGCCCTGCACGAGCACGTCAACCATCTCGGCAATGGCGGACTTCTTATCCTTCGCGACAAGTGGAACTTTGATCAGCGCCGGCGTGAGGTGTTCGGTAAGTTTCATGCTCGCTTCCCGCGGTTAAAGCGTCGCACTCTACCACGAGACCACGCGCGAGACAAACCCACGAGAAACAGCGGAGATTCACCGCCCTTCGCCTCATGCGCGCCGAGTGCGAATGCGGCAGGCGAGTTGTACCGGGGGCAAGATCGAATCAGGGCGCGAGCAACGCATCGACAAATCCCGCGACATCCAGACCGTCGGCCGCGTCGGAATCATCCATGTCGGCCGCACAGATTCGCCGCGGATCGGTGTCGGCACCAAGCAGCACCTGAACAAAGCCGGGGATGTCGTCCACGGTAACGCTGCGGCTGCCGTCCACGTCACCCTTCAGCTCGATGTTCATCGCGCCGTTTGCGGCGGCGGGGTTGCCACACGGATAGTCCGGATTGGGATCGATCTTGCAGTCGGGCCAGATCGGCGGCGGGTAGGCGGCCATCTTGACCGGCGCGCTCTTGCCGTGTGCCAGCCACATGTCATACGCGAACTGACCCCGATTCTGCGGATCGCCCGGGTTGGGGTTGTTGTCGCGCAGGAACTCAATGTATTCCTTGCTCGTCGCCTGGTAGTACAGCGAGACCCTCGCGCGGACGGCGTACGCCGGGATGTCAAAGTACGTGTCGTCCCAGTATTGGCCGTCGGCGTAGGAATAAGCGACCGGCTCGGCCTGGATCGCCGCGAACTTCAGGTTGCTGAAGCCGCGCGGCGGAATGCGATTGTCCTTGTACACCTTGTTCGCCAGGATCGCGTGGCTCGAGATGCCCGCCGGGCGATTCAGCGCCAGGGCCAGGGCTTCATCCAGGCCCGCCTTCATCTCATAGACCTTTGTCGTGTTCTCGTCGAGGTGAGCCGTCCCCTGGTCGTACCCGCCCAGCACCTCCATCGGGTTGTCGTAGTCGGTGCAATCGAAGTACTCGACCGTGATCCACATCCGCCGGCCTTCCGGGTAGCCGGTCGGCAGCTTGTGGCCCGTCTGATTCACGACGCGCACCCGCAGCTTGTCCGTTCCTGGCGACTGCGAATCATCCAGGGTGACGTCCAAATCGGCGGCACAGGCCAGGCCCTTGGCGATGTTGGTCTGCTTCTGTGCGTGCAGGTTGGCCTCGATGTCTTCATAGAAATCCGGCCCGCCAAGGTTGGGCGGCGGGTAGCCGGGCAGCGGACCGTTCGGTCCGTAGTGCGTCGCGATCGCATCGAGCACCCAGGTAGCGGCTCCGCGGAAATCGTGCGTGGGAATGTCGTCGCGTTGGGAACTGAACCCGCAGCCCTGCGCGGTCTTCGCGGGCATGTGACAGTCCTGGCACTCGGCGACGACCTGGTTCTCGCATCCGTAGCGCGTGCCCATGTTCACGCCGCCGGCGGCGAAATCGCTCTTGAGCCATTCGCTGAAGGTGCGCTGCTCGGGCGCCATGTCGTACTTGTTGCTCGTGGGGTGCGCCAGGCCCGCCCCGTTGAACACCAGGGCCGTGCCGGCCTTGTTGTAGGAAAAGTGCGGCAGGCTCACGTCGTGGCAGGTGGCGCAAAGGTCGGATCGCCGATGCATGGGTGACTCGAACGTGTCACATCCGGTCGGCCCGCCCATGCCGTCGTCGCAGTTGCCGTAAGTCGTAGCGAAGTGAAACGGCTCGCAGTTCACCAGCGGCGGGATCGGATCTTCATTGTGCGCCACGGGAAACGGCCCGCGCCGGCGATCGTACGGATCGACGACGTAGCCACCGTTGCCGTTGAACCCGGGGCTGGACGGCGTGCCACGGTCCATGGCCATCACCGGCGCATCGCCGCCCAGGTCCGTAAGAATCTGGGCATCGATCGGGGGCGCGCCGCCGCCAAAGTTGTAGGGATCCACCATGCGGTGGCAGAAGTTGCAGGTGATGCTGTCTCGGTCTTCCGCCGTCACGTTCGAACCGTCGGTCGGGAGCGAGCGACCCTCGAGCCAGGCCTTGGGAACGTGGCAACGAATGCAGAGGTCGCCTGACTGCGGCGCATCGGCGTTGGCGATGTCCAGGCAGGCCCACATGAGCGGGTCGCGCGCCGCGTGCGCCATGATGTTGCCCGACCACTCGCGATAAATCGGTACGACCAGATCGTCGTGGTGGCAGCCGGAGCATTCGCTGGCGGCCGTGGCAATCTCGTTATTCGGCGCAAGATCGCCCGGCTGCGTGCCGCGCAGATAGAAGTTGTTGATGTTTGTCTCAAGCGGCTGGCCGGTGCCGGCGAATACCAGCGCCGTGGCGCAAACGAACAATGCCACCGTGCCCCCACCGAGGAATGCGAATCGTTTCATGCGAGACTACCCGGTAATATGGTCGGTTGATCGGGCGGCGGCCTGTAGCGAGATAAGGCTCCACCCTCGTTTCCCCTACGCACTATAATAAGGCCCTTTGAGTCGGTTGTTCAACCCGACGCGACCGAAAATGATGACGTACGAAGGGCGATATCGGCTCCTCGCTACGCCAATACGCACGCATCTGCTTGAGCCTGCACCAAAAATCGGCAGTGCATCCGGGGCAAGTGAACGACGACCTGCCAGGGATTCCTCGACATGACCACGACGACCCAGCACAACCCATCTCAAACCGGACCGCGCGAAATTCGTTCACCCCGCGGGAATTCGCTCACCTGCAAGGGCTGGCATCAGGAAGCCGCGTTGCGGATGCTGCATAACAACCTCGACCCGGCCGTGGCCGAGGAGCCGGATCGGCTGATTGTTTACGGCGGGACGGGCAAGGCGGCGCGGAGCTGGCCGGACTTTGACCGAATCGTGCGGGCGCTGCGCGAGCTTGAGAACGATGAGACGCTGCTCGTGCAAAGTGGCCGGGCGGTGGGAATCGTTCGCACGCACGAGGCGGCCCCGCGCGTGCTGATTTCCAATTCGATGCTCGTGCCGAAGTGGGCGAACTGGGAGGAGTTTCGCAAGCTGGAGGCGATGGGCCTGACGATGTACGGCCAGATGACGGCAGGCAGTTGGATCTACATCGGCTCGCAGGGAATCTTACAGGGGACCTATGAGACGTTCGGCGCGTGCGCGCGGAAGCACTTCGGTGGCGATTTGAGCGGACGGCTGGTCGTCACCGGCGGCTTGGGCGGCATGGGTGGAGCGCAGCCGCTGGCGGGGACGATGCATGGAGCGACGGTGCTGTGCGCGGAGGTGGACTCGGCAAGAATTCGCAAGCGCATTGAGACGCGGTATCTGGATCGCCAGTCATCCAATCTACAGGAAGCGATTCAATGGGCATTGGAAGCAAAGCAGAAGAAAGAAGCCGTTTCAATTGGTGTTCATGCCAATGCGGCTGCATTGCTTTACGAACTGCATGACCAAAACATCACTCCGGATATTCTCACAGATCAAACATCGGCGCATGATCCGCTGGATGGTTATGTGCCGTGGGGCGCTCCACCCCAGAGCGGTCGCCCGGAGTTATGTACGGATTGGTCAGATGAATTATTCGAAGCATGGCGACAGTATCGTCAGGCTGATCCGAAGGGATACATGGTTGAGAGCGGTGCGACGATGGCAGACCACGTCGCTTACATGTTGGCGCTGCAAAAGCGCGGTGCCATCACGTTTGATTATGGCAATAACCTTCGAGCACAAGCCAAGGAAGCGTGGGAGAAGGGGAACTACGGCGCTGGTACGCTGGGCGACATTGCAATCTGGCACGTCACGTACGATCACATGCCCGATCCCTTTGCCATTCCCGGATTTGTCCCCGAATACATCCGCCCGTTGTTCTGCGAAGGCGCCGGGCCGTTTCGATGGTGCGCGCTGTCCGGCGACCCGGCCGACATCGCCGTGACGGATGAAACGATTCTGCGGCTCTTCCCGAACAACGAACACCTCGCGCGATGGATCAAACTTGCCGGCGAGCGCATCGCATTCCAGGGACTGCCCGCGCGCATCTGCTGGCTCGGCTACGGCGAGCGTGCCAAGGCCGGCCTCGCCTTCAACGAACTCGTCCGCACCGGCAAGGTGAAAGCGCCGATCGTCATCGGCCGCGATCATCTCGATTGCGGCAGCGTCGCCAGCCCCAACCGCGAGACCGAGGGCATGAAGGACGGCAGCGATGCGATTGCCGACTGGCCGATCCTTAACGCGCTGGCGAACACGGCCTGCGGCGCGAGCTGGGTGAGCGTGCATCACGGCGGCGGCGTGGGGATCGGTTACTCGATCCACGCGGGCATGGTGGCCGTGGCCGACGGTACGAAGCTGGCGGATGAACGACTATCGCGTGTGCTGACCTGCGACCCGGCGATGGGCGTATTTCGGCACGTTGACGCGGGTTACGAGCGGGCGGAAGAGGTGGCAACGCAGCGGGGCGTTCATTTGCCCGGACGGTAGATTTGTATCAATTTTGGGATAAAACCCCCTGCCCGACAGGCCGGTTTGATTGCTGACACCCTCTCGCACCTTGATTCTCGCATGCTGTCTTGATATGCTCGGCCGTTGAAGGAGGGCGTGTCATGTGGGCGACGTGGGCTTATTCAATTGTCATGTTTCTTCTGGCAGGCGCGACCCCAGCGGGCGCGGGCGGTCCGCTTACTCTGACAAGGCCGGAACTGTCGGATTCATCTTTCACGTTGCTGGGCGACCTGCCGGGCGGCGCAGTCATGAGCCGCGCGACAGCCGTCTCCGCCGACGGCAGCACGGTCGTGGGGTACAGTTCGTCGACCGGGGTTGATCCCAACGGCGGCGACGAAGCATTTCGCTGGAAGAATGGGCAGCTCATGGGCCTGGGGTCGCCGACCCAGGGCCCGGGAAAATTCAGCCGTGCGACGGGAGTCAACTGGGACGGATCGCGTGTCACTGGCAACTCGCGTCCCCTCTCCCTGGATCGACCCTTCCTTTGGGAGAATGGGGCGCTTGCGAGCGTGTTTTTTGAAGAGTCCATTGCCGGACAAATGGCAGACAATGGACACTTCGTGGTGCACAGTCATTACGGCCCCAGCATCTGGTCGGCGGTTGTCGTTTCTTCCGGCGGACACTTGAACATTCCCATGATCCAGGGGGGCGATCCCGTTCAAGTCGGCGTTCGAGCCTTGGGAATCTCCTCCGACGGATTGGCGGCATTTGGAAAGAGTTCCATTTCAGGCGGCCAGCAACGGGCGATTCGCTGGAGGTACGGCGAAGGAAGCTACTCCATCCCCATGTTCACCGGCTGCACCCAAAACGAGATCACCGCGATATCCGGTATCGGTGATGTAGCGGTGGGCGTTTGCGAAGCCGAATCCCTGTCGCCGCAAGTCTTTCGATGGTCGCCGAGCACCGGAACGCAGCCGTTTGTCGGCGGTATTCCCGCGGTCGCCATGTCGGACGATGCGAGTGTGATGATCAGTGAAGACAGCATCTGGGACAATTCAAACGGCAAACGGACGATTCCGTCTTACTTCGACAGCCTCGGTTTTGCGATCCAATGGTCAAACGTCTCCCGGCTGGTCGCAACCGACTTGACGCCGAACGGCCGCGTCATGGTGGGGTATATCGAGTGGACCGACGGCACAACCGAAGCGTGGCGTGCCGTCATCCCCGAACCCGCCGCCGCGTTGATGCTCGCCCCGGCCCTGCTGATGCTGCGCCGACGAGGCAATCGAAACCTCAACAAGTACGGTGAATAAGAGAGGTTGAGCCATGCGGGCGATTCCGGTTCAGGCGATCATTCTTGGGATCACAACTGTGAGGCTTTTTGCCGGCGATGCCGGGCCGCTTTCACTCACCGAGCGCGGCGCGCCGACGCCCAGCTTTACGCTGCTCGGCGACCTGCCCGGCGGCGCGTTCATGAGCCGCGCGACGGCTGTCTCCGCCGACGGCACAACGGTGGTGGGTTACAGCGAGTCGACGGCGCTTGATCCCAACGGCGGACACGAGGCATTCCGCTGGAAGGACGGCCAGATGATCGGCCTGGGTGGAACGTTTCCCGGCTCGGGTCGTTTCAGCCGGGCGACCGGCGTCAACGGCGACGGGTCCATAGTGCTTGGAGATACACGCTTCTTCAGCCTCGACCAGCCATTCCGCTGGCAGAACGGCGTGATGCAATCGGCGTTTATTGAAGAGTCCTATGCCGGCGAAATGAGTACAAACGGCAACTTTGCAGTGACGTCAACCTTTGGACCAGGTGTACGTGGGTACCGAGTTCAATTCAATGGAATCAGCCACCAGGTTCCCATCTTGCCGGGCGGGGACTCCACCGGCAGCGGGGTCAATGTACATGGGATTTCTTCAGATGGTTCCACGGTCATCGGACGAAGCCATTCCGCTGGCAACCTCATTCAGGCGATTCGATGGAAATTCGGTGTCGGAACCACGCCGATTGGGTTTCTGCCGGGGTGCATTGATAACGAAGCCACGGCGGTGTCCGCCGACGGGAATCTTGTCATCGGAAGGTGCTGGATCATCGGCCTGCCTGCCCAGCCGTTTCAGTGGACACCGGAGAATGGAATTCAGCCATTTGTCGGAGGCCTCGCAGCCGTCGCCATGTCCGATGACGCTACCATCATGATCGGAGGCGAGGGAATCTGGGATGCACAGAACGGCGTGCGCAACCTCAAGTCCGTCGCCTCAACCTGGGGGCTTGGCATGGGCGGCATCGTGTCGCTGACGCCTACGGATATTTCCGCCGACGGAACAGTCATCGTGGGGTATGCAATGAAGAGCGACCTGACGACCGAGGCGTTTCGGCTGGTCTCTCCCGAACCAGCCGCCGCGCTGCTGCTCGCCCCGATGCTTGTGATGCTACGCCGTCGAGGCGCGGGATACCGTCGAAGCGCGCAACACCGAACACACCTTACGGCCGCAGCGTCGCCATCGCACGCGTGATCGCCGCGCGGTCGGTCTCGATCCGCTTGCTCGGCCCACCCGCTTCGACCGTGTAAATCGTCCTCGGCGAGACATACAGTGCGAGCAGGTACGTGTATTCCGCGCTGCCGCTGCCGACGCGCAGGTCGAACAGCGTCCCGGCCAGGCCCGACGCCGCTTTGATCTCCTCCCGCCTTTCCAATCGATAGCCGTCGATCGCCACCTTCTGATGCTCGACCGCCTGCGACCAGAACGTGAGATCGCCCGCGCCGGCGGGGTTGTCGCGCGACGTCAGCGCAAAGACATTGCCCTGCGCCGAGACAGCCTTGTAGTCGTAGCCGTACACGTTTTTCACTTCGACATAGCCCGTCGGCGCATCGATGCGCGCGCAGCCGGTCGCCATCGCCAAAAGCCCCAGCGCGATCCCAACCGTCCGCTTGCCCGATTCAATCATTCGATTCATGGCGGCCACCCGGAGAAACCCTAATAGGAACCTTTGGAGCCAATTGTCATGTTCTTCAGATACCGCGGCGAGAGTTCGTCCTGCCCGACCAACCGGCCCAGGTCCAACTCGTCCAGCCACACGAACGGCAGACGGATCCCCGGTCCCAGTGCCGGCAGCCGCGCCACCCGCTTGAAGAACAACGACACGGTGCTCATCGCCACGCGACCGCGAAGCACGTCCAGCTTGGCCTTCAACCCGTCGATCTCGGCGTTCACGCGGCCCAGTTCCTTTTCAACCGCGAGCGTGTCTTCCACTTTTCGCGCGTCGGCCAGCACGGCCAGCAACCGCTCGCGCACGGCCTGCGCCGCCTTCAGCCGTGCGTCGAGATCGACGAACTCCTCCGTCACGTCCTGCGCCTCGATCTGGCGACCGTCGACGGTTCCAAGCTCCTCAAATTTTGCAAGCGCCTGCTCGAACTTCGCCGCGGGAATGCGCACGACCAGCCGGCTTTCGTGGCGGCTTTGCATGTAGCCGCCCAGTTCCTTCGTCATGGCCATCGCCGCGTCGATCGACCGGTCAATGTCCATCACGACAATGTTGAGGTTCGCCGAGTAGACCACGATGCGCTTTTCGCCCGCGTCCGCCAGCGCCGGATTGGTTCGATCGGCGTTGGAGGTGTGCGGTTCGAGCGGCGGCAGGGATTCGGCGCGAAGAGCGGCCGACCCCGGCGCACGGGCCGGCGCGGCACTGGCAAGGGTGCGCTCGGCCCGGAAGCGGTCGTAGGAACGAAAGCCGGCCGAGGAACAACCCGGCCCTGCAATAAGGAAAGCAGTGCAACAAGTCGCGGCAATACCGCCAAATCGGGTGCGATGCATGGTGACAGCCTCCTATCACGGCTTCGTCGCGCCAACTCGTGCGCAAAGCACACAATTATTCCTCATCCAGCAGATGCCCGAGCTTCGTCTTTTTGGTGCGCAGATATTTCTCATTCCCCGGGCGGGGTTTGATGCGCAGGGGCAACTGCTCGACGACTTCCAACCCGTAAATTGACAACCGACTTGTTTTCTTCGGGTTGTTCGTGAGAATCCGCACCTGGTGCAGCCCCAGGTCTCGCAGAATCTGCGTGCCGATACCGTAATCGCGCTTGTCGGCCGGGAAACCCAGCTTCTCGTTCGCCTCGACCGTGTCCAGCCCCTCGTCCTGCAACCGATAGGCATGCAGCTTATTCGTCAGGCCGATGCCGCGGCCCTCCTGCCGCAAATAGACGATCACGCCTTCGCCGACTTCGGCGATTCGCCGCATCGCGAGGTCCAACTGCTCGCCACAGTCACACCGATACGACCCGAACACGTCGCCCGTCAGACACTGACTGTGCACGCGTACCAGCACGGGGTGCTCCACGCGCACCGGCTCGCCGCCGCCATCGTGCCGACCCAGCTCCCCCATGCACAGCGCCACGTGCGGCTCGCTGTCCAGCACCGATTCGTACGCGTGCAGCGTCCACGCGCCGAACTCGTTCTGCAGCGGGATCGACTCGATGCGTATCACCGATCGCTCGCGCTGCAGGCGATACTCCACCAGGCTCGCGATCGTACAGATCTTCAAACCCAGCTCGCGTGCCAGCTCAATCAATTCCGGCAGCCGCGCGATCTCCCCCTGTTTGTTCAGGATCTCGATGATCAGCCCCGCCGGTTTCAAACCCGCCAACTGCGACAAATCAACGCTTGCCTCGGTATGCCCCGCGCGCACCAGCACGCCGCCGGCCTTGGCCTTCAGCGGGCTGATGTGACCCGGCCGGCGCAGGTCCGACGGTTTCGCATCGTCGGCAATGCAGCGGTGAATCGTTCGGCAGCGATCAGCCGCCGACACGCCGCTGGTGACGCCAAACTCCGGCCCGGCATCGACGGAGACGGTGAAGGCCGTACCGTGTGAGGCCGTGTTCTCGCTGACCTGCGGATAGAGATGCAGCCGCTCGCAGGTGTCGGCGGTGAGCGTGAGGCAGAGCTTGCCGGCGGCCTGGCGGATCATGAAGTTAATCATCTCGGGCGTGGCGAGCTGCGCGGCGCAGACGAGATCGCCCTCGTTTTCGCGGTCTTCGTCGTCCACGAGAATGATGAACCGCCCGGCGCGAAGTTCGTCCAGCGCTTCGGGGATCGTCGCAAAGGGTGAGGCGTCCGACATGACCGACCTGTGCTTTCAGCGCGGCGAGCCGCGCGAATCGGAATCCAGGTGGACCGGGTCCCGCGGGGCCTGCGCGGCGATGAATCGGCTGCCCGCCCGGATGTAGTCGAGCGTCGACAACATGGCCAGCGCCACAACAGCGATCCACAAGCCCCGCACGAAATGATAGCCGAAACGCCCCAGCCCATACAGTTCCGGCCAAAGCAGCATCGCCAGCACCATGATCAATTCCACGGTCGTGCACCACTTGCCCAGCCGCCGCGGCTGAATGTGCACGCGCGTCGTGGAGAGATACACCACCGCGAAACCGATGCTCACCAACAGGTCCTTTCCCACGGCCGCCACGGCGACCCACGCCGGGAGGAATTCGGTCTTCGTCTGCGGATCGATGCCTTCGCGAACACCGACGATGGCAAGAATGATCACGGCAAACGTAACAAGAAGCTTGTCAGCGAGCGGATCGAGAAAAGCGCCGAGGGGCGATTCATCCTTCAACCGCCGGGCGAGATAGCCGTCCAGAAAATCGCTGATCGCCATCAGGGCGAACAACCCCACGGCCACGTGACGTAGGAACGGATGCCCGGGCTGACTCAAAAGACAGCCGACGAAGGGAGCGATGAGCAGAAGTCGACCGACAGAGATGCGGTTGGGCCAACCCATGAAATCCGCCTTCCAAGCGGAGCAAACCGCGCGGGAAGTGAAAAGTCAAAGATCGCGGGAAGCCCCTGTTGTGCGTGCGAAACGCCTTGGATTCGGGTCATTGGGCAAGATGACACCGCGCCGCTATACTGGTGGGATAAGAAAAATGGAAAAGCAAAGAGGCCGCACACGGGTGCGGTCGGAACCAGAAGGAAGAGAACACACGTGAAAAATGAATCAAGTCCGATAAGCGGCGGCGCGCGCGCGACGCGCGAATCGCCCGAGGGTCGGCCTGCCGGCTCGGCAATCGACCCGAAGAAAAATCCTGAATCGACTGAATCCCGGGAAGTGGTGGAAGCGCGTGAAGCGCGCGAAGCGGCCATCGCCGATTTCGTCGCCCGCTTCTGCCCCGGGCAGGACGGCGAACATTTCCGCAACATGATCCGAACGGTGTGCCGCTTGAACGCCGACGGCACGGCCCGGGCGGACGTGAAACTGATGGATCGCGCGCTGGCCGAGCTGCGCTTCGCCTTCAAGACCTTCGCGCCGTATGAACACATTCCCAAGGTATCAATCTTCGGCTCCGCCCGGACCCCGGAAGACCACCCCGACTACCTCGCCGCGCTGCGGTTCGCCGAACGCATGCGCGAATGCGAGTGGATGGTCATCACCGGCGCAGGCGACGGCATCATGAAAGCCGGTCACGGCGGCGCGGGGGCCGAGGCGAGCTTCGGCGTGGCGATCCGCCTGCCGTTCGAGCAACGCACCAACGAGTTCATCGCGCTGGACAAGAAGCTGGTGAACTTCAACTACTTCTTCACGCGCAAGCTGATGTTCATCCGCGAGTCGAAGGCGATCGCCCTCTTTCCCGGCGGCTTTGGAACGCAGGACGAAGGATTCGAGGCCCTGACGCTCATTCAAACCGGCAAGGCCCCGATGGTCCCCGTCGTGCTCATCGACGCGCCGGGCGGCACGTATTGGCAGCATTGGCGCACCTACGTCAAGGCCGAACTGCTGCACACCGGCATGATCAGCGCCGAGGACATGAACCTCATCAAAATCACCGACGACATCGAAGTCGCGGTGCAGGAGATCCTGCGATTCTATCGGCGCTTTCACTCGTATCGTTACGTGCGCGACACGCTGGTCATCCGCCTTAACGATTCCCTGCCCGCCGATTTTGTCGCGGGGCTGAACGCCGACTACGCGGACATCCTCGAAGGCGGAAAGATCGAGTTGGGCGCGGCCCTGCCCGAAGAAGGCGACGAGCTGCCGGAGAAACCGCGCCTGATCATGCGATTCAACCGCCGCTCGCACGGGCGACTGCGCAAAATGCTCGACGCCATCAACGCCGTCGATCTGCCGGAGGCCGTCGCCGCGCGATAAACTCCACCCCGATGTCGCCTTCCTTCGTCACATTGCTTTGCCGCACTTCGCGACGAGTCCACTCTTCGTCAAGGGGACCCTTCTGATGCGACGCGCGATCGGACTGGCCCTGCTGCTGGTGGCCCTTCCCGCCGGTGTCCTCGCGCTGACACATGCACAGGCCCGGTGGAAGTACCCACGCCGATTTGCCGAAGTCGAAGCCGACAGCCTCTACCGCGGCGGCCTGCCGACGGCCGAACACATCCGCCTGCTCGCGGCCGACGAAAAGATCAAGACCGTTGTCAGCCTGACGGGCCAGACCGATGATCCCGACGACCGCGGCGCCGTCGCCGCCGCGCGGGCGCTGCAACTGAAGCAGATTCGCATTCCCATGCCGGGCGACGGGCTTGCGCCGTTCGAGGCGCTGGATCGGGCGGCCGAAGTCGTCGCCGACGAGCGCGCGCGGCCGACGTTTTTTCATTGCGCCGCGGGCAAACAGCGATCCAACGCGGTGCTTGCCGCCTACTGGCTGCGCAAACAGGGTCGCACGATCGACGCAGTGTTGCAGGAACTCGAAGCGCGCTACGATCTTGATCCGGTGAAGGAGAAATCGCTGTGCGACCACCTGCGGGCGTACGCGAATTACCTGGCCCAGAGGCCGGTCAGCACGTCGGGGAAATCCGACGCACCCGAACAGGCCGCACCGCCTCATTGAGGTTCCCATGCTCATCGTGATGAAACAAGGTGCGACGGCGAAGCAGATCGAGCAGGTCTGCGCCCGCATTCGAGAGATCGGTTTCACGCCGCACGAAATTCCCGGCTCGATTCGAACCGCCGTCGGCATCACCGGCAACCCCGGCGCCGTGTCGGTCGATCACTTCCAGGACCTCGACGGCGTCGCCGAATGCGTGCCGATTTCAAAGCCCTACAAGCTCGTCAGCCGCGAGGTGAAGCCCGAACCGACGATCATCGACGTGCGCGGTGCGAAGGTCGGCGATGGCGGCCTGCACCTGATGGCCGGCCCATGCTCCGTCGAATCGCGCGAACAGATTCTGCGCACAGCCGAAGCGGTGGCGGCGAGCGGCGCGAAGTTCCTCCGCGGCGGGGCCTACAAGCCACGCACCAGTCCGTACGCATTTCAGGGCATGAAGGAAGAAGGCCTGCGCCTGCTGGCCGACGTGAAGGCGGCGTTCGATTTGCGGATCGTGACCGAGGTAAAGGACGTCGAGTCGCTCGCGGCCGTGGCGGAAGTGGCCGACGTGGTGCAGATCGGCGCGCGAAACATGCAGAACTTCTCGCTGCTGGAAGCGGCGGGCCGATTGCGCCGGCCGGTGCTGCTGAAGCGCGGCATCAGCGCGACGCTGCAGGAGCTGTTCATGGCGGCGGAGTATCTCCTAAGCCTGGGCAACTACGAAGTCATACTCTGTGAGCGCGGCATCCGCACGTACGAGACGATGACGCGCAATACGTTTGATCTCTCCGCGGTCGTGATGATCAAGCATCACACGCATCTGCCCGTCATCGCCGACCCGTCGCACGGCGTGGGGATCAGTTGGGCCGTGCCGCCGCTTGCCCGTGCATCGGTCGTGGCCGGGGCCGATGGTGTCATGATCGAGACGCATCCCGATCCGAGCCGCGCACTGTCCGACGGGCAGCAATCGCTCACCCTCGCCGACTACGCCAAACTCGTTGCAGAGATGAAAGCCCTCGCTGCCTGGCGTCAGCAAAACCGATAAGCCCTGACTGCAAAGCTTTCTCCCTTGGGGGAGCGGGGTGTGGCCACAAGCAAAGTACGAGCAGCATGAGTTGTTCCGCGCGTTAACTCGCCTCGCCGCGCGAGCCGACATCATTCGCCGGCATCGGCGGCTCATCGCTCGCCGGTCGGCCGCACTTTGAATCCATCAAAAACGTCACACGGGCCATTACTTCGGGCGGGATCATTTTCCCCAACATCGCCCGTGCCTGGCGCAGGCTGGTGCGCCGCGTCAGGTGCGTCAGCAGGAAGTGCTCATTCTCCAACCGCGGCAGGATTCGGGCGACGTCCTTCACGTGCAAGTGATAGCCCGCCCGCGCCCGCTTCACGTGGTCGGCCTCGAAGAACGTGCATTCCAGGATCAGCACCTTCGCCGTGCGTGCCTGCGGATGATCCATCCACGCGCCCTCGGCCGTGTCGCCGCAATAGGCGACCAGCGGCACTTCAACGGTGTGCTCAATCTGCACGCCCTGCTTCTTCAGCGCGACCAGCTCCGGGCCGGTTCGGCCGACGAACTCGGGCTTGAGCTTGTGTCGCACGTCGACCACGACGAAGCCGAGTGATGCGACGCCGTGATTGATCTCAAACGCGCGAACCACCAGGCCCTTGCGAACGTCGAAACTGTCCCCGGGCTTCATGCCGATGATGCGCGCGGGGGACGGATGCCCTTCGATGCGCGACCAGACGCGTAGCAAGTCGCGGATCGGCTCGACCAATGAGACCGGCGCCAGCACGCAGCCCGGCGCGTTGCCGACAAAATTTCGCTGGCTGAAGTAGTACGCGAGGCCGGCGGAGTGATCCATGTGCCCGTGAGAAAGGAGGACATGGTCGACCGCGAGCATCTGCGCGGGCGCTTTGCCGACATCGAAGCACACATTCAACTCCGGCGCGGCGATGACGGTCTCCTCCCCGGCCACGCTGTAGCCGGTCAGGAGAATGTCGCTCAATCGGTGTTCGAGAAGTCGTCCGCTCATGGTTGTGAATTCTTTTTGCGGCGCGGTTTGAAGTCATTCCGCGGCGCGAGGCGAAATCTTACGGCCGGAGTTCGACCGTGGCGAATCACATGGCGTGCATTTTTTTCTTGACACCCGCGCCGTAGGGTGATACGGTCGGCAGGCATACAAGATGTTGGGGCTGGTGGGCAACCCCGACAAACAGCCGTGGCGATCCATGCAATGCCCGTACTGCAAAGAAAATCGTCATCGGGACAAAGTCATCGATTCGCGACTGACGGAGGGGGGGACAGTCATCCGACGGCGGCGCGAGTGCCCCTCATGCCAGCGCCGCTACACCACTTATGAACGCGTCGAGGAAACGGTCCGGTTGCTGGTCGTCAAGAAGGACGGCACCCGCGCGCCCTACGAGCGCGAGAAGCTGTTCGGCGGCCTGCAGCGCGCCTGCTGGAAACGATCGATCAGCGCCGAAGCCCTCACCGACATCATCAACGAAGTCGAAGAGCAGGTCTTCCGGCAGTTCGACCGCGAAGTGCCCAGCGCCTTCCTCGGAGAGGCGGTCGCGCTGCGTCTGCGCAAGATCGACAAGATCGCGTACCTGCGCTTCGCCAGCCTCTACCACGAGTTCCAGATGGTGGATGACTTCATACAGGAAGCCAAAGACATCTTGGACCGCGACAAACAGGAGGTCGACGGTCAGCAGGAACTATTCCATGAGCCACCAACGGAGTAAGGGCGAGTTGCGCGTCGTGAAGCGCGATGGAAGCATCGAGCCGTTCATGACGTCCAAGATCCTTAGTTGCATCTTCAGCGGACTGGAGGCAACCGGGGAAGCATCGGAATTGACCGCTGCCATGGCGCGCGGCCTGGGCGAAGCCGTCACCGAATATCTGCACAGCATCAGCAAGGGGTCCACCATTCCCTCTCGCCAGCTCGTCGATCTGGTGGACCTCGTGTTGAGCCAGACCGGGCACTGCGAAGCGGCGATGGCGATCCGCCATCATGCAAACCTTCGTGACCGGCGGCGCAAGGTGATGATGGTCGCGACGCCAAGGCCGACCGACGGGCGTTTCGTCCAGAAGCGCTGGGACAAGTCGCTGATCGTGCAGCATCTCAAGCGGCAGCATCAGTTGGACGCGCCGACGTCGCGCATGATGGCCAGCCGCGTGGAACAACTGGTGTTCAACTGCGGCCTGCGCGTCGTGACGGCGGGCCTCGTGCGCGAGATGGTGCGCAGCGAGCTGCTCGCGTGGGGCTTGATGCCCGGCGCGCTGGTCGTGAAGCGCGTGCGACACGAGCGGACGAACTCAAAAGGCAAGGTGAAGGACCATACCGATCCGGCCAACCCCGCAAGGGGCGCCGGCGAGTAATGGGAATGTGACCCCCATCGCGGGGCAAATCGCGGGAGGAGCGACTCACGGATGAGATGACACGGACGCACGCTCCGACCGTTCACACAAGGCCTGTCGTAAGACAACGCCCTCATCCGAGCGCCACGGCGTGGGCTCCGGTCTTGCGGCAGGCCTTACTTTTTTTCCGCTGACGACGCTTTCACTCCATCCGCCTCCGGCATTCACAACGCCGCCCCCATATTTCCTCGCAAACGCGGCCGCAGGCGGTTCCTGGCACACGGCCGCCCTCAAATTAACACGTTTCCCGGGACTTTTGCGCGAATCGCCCGCCTGGCATTGGTTAAAATAACCATGTGCTTACCCGGGTGCGCGCGGCCCTCGCGCGAGCGATCAATCGTGGAGATGGGAATCTGATGATGACACCGGTCCGCAAACTCCGCCTCATTGGGGACGCAAGCCCCCGTTCTCAACGTGTTTTCATCCTCTCGGCGCGGGCGATGGCCGTTGGGGTTGCCCTGGCGTGCGCGGCGCACGCCGTCGCCGAAGAAGGCCTACCGCGGCACCGCAATGCCCATTCAAAGACCATTGTATCGATCGATCGCGCGGAGCTTCAGTCGCGCTTCGACTCCCAGGGCTTCGCCCGGGTTGTCGACGTTCCATTGCCGGGCGGCGAAGCGGTGGACCTCGCGCTCGATCACCGAAGCGCCCCCGCATCGAGAACGCAATTCGTGGTGGGCCAGGTCGGCGGGCCGGATCGGGACATTTCAGGCGCCGTCGCCGAGGCCCTGGTCCTTCGAGGCCGCGTACCGGGTCACGCCGACTCGTTTGTCTTTCTTTCGCTTTCATCCACGGGCGTGGGTGGCATCGTTGATCTGGGGCGCGGCGGGGCGCGCTATCGCATCACGAATCATCCTTCGGACGGGTCGAGCCTACCGCCCGGTCATGTCGCCGTGGAGCCGATGATCTTCGCCGGCCAGCGCGGGCCGGATACGCCGTCTTGCGCCGTCGGCGCGATGACTGCCCCGGTTCCCGCGCGCGAACCCGCGCTAGGCCCCAGTACCCCGCCGAAACCCGGCCCGCACGTTATTCGGCTGGCGGTGGAGACCGACCATGAATTGTTTCAGCTATTCGGTGACCCCGTCGCAACAGCGAGCTACACGGCCGCGGTGTTTGCCGAGGTCAGCGCGATCTGCGAGCGCGACGTCGACGCGCGCGTCGATCTCACGTTCGTGCGCGTCTGGGACGACTGGAACGACCTGTTCAACGAGCCGGACCCGCTGAACGCGTTCCGCTCGTTCTGGAATGCCAACATGCAGGCCGTGCCGCGCGACGTGGCCCAGTTCTTCTCCGGGCGGCGCGATCTGCCTTATGGCGGCGTGGCTTTTCTTGGATCGCTTTGCGGCAACAACGGCTACTCGGTCGTCGGCTACGCGATGGGCATGTTTCCCGATCCGCAGTTTCCGAGCGTGTTTAATTATGACATTTTCGTGACCGCGCACGAACTGGGGCACAACATCGACGCGCCGCACACGCACGATATCGGCCTGGACAATTGCTTCAGCCTCGACACACCGGCCCGGCGCGGCACGATCATGAGCTATTGCAGCCAGACCGTCAGCGGTGGGAACGCCGTCAGCGACCTGCGCTTTCATCGCGGCATTCAGGCGATCATCGAGCCGTACCTCGAAGGGCTGACCTGCCTGACGCACGACTGCAATGGCAACGGAATCGCCGACGAGACGGAGATTTTGGGCGGCGCGCCCGACGCAAACGGCAACAACGTGCCCGATGAATGCGAGGACTGCAACAACAACGGCACGCTGGACCCTGCCGACATCGCCGCGATGACCAGCACGGACCTGAACCTCAACGGAGTCCCCGACGAATGCGAGCCGGACTGCAACGGCAACAACGTTCCCGATGACGTGGACATCGCGAGCAGTTTCAGCGCCGACCTGGACAACAATGTCGTCCCCGATGAATGCCAGACGGATTGTGATCGCGACGGCACGGCCGATGCAGTCGAGATTCTCGCAAACATGACGCTCGACCGGGACCGCGACAACATCCTCGATGCCTGCCAGGACTGCGACAGCGACGAGATGACGGACCTCGCCGAACTCGACAACGCGCACGCCGCGTGGCTGGCCGGGCATGAGGGCGGCGTGAAGGCGTTTCACGCGGCCAGCGGTGTTGTGACCATTGCAACCGATGCGATGCAGGTTGACGAACCGAACGACGTGCTGGTCACGCCGGATGGGCGCGTCCTTGTCACGAGCGGCCACGATCATCGCGTCGTGGAGTTTGATCGAACGGGTGCGACCGTGGGCGATTTCGTCAGCGCGGGGTCCGGCGGGCTGGCGACACCAACCGGCATCACGCGCGGCCCGAACGGAAACGTATTTATCTCCAGCAGCGGAAGTCATGCTGTGCTGGAATACGATGGAACCACGGGTGCGTTTGTGGGCGTGTTTGTCGCGCCGGGCGCAGGCGGGCTGGTGTCGCCGTTCGGATTGGAGTTCGGCCCGAACGGAAACCTGTTCGTCACCAGCAACGACAGCCGAATCATGGAATTCAACGGCGCCACCGGCGCATTCGTCGGAGAGTTTGTCTCCAATCAACACAGCGGCGGGCTGGACAACCCGCGCGGAATCGCCTTCAAGCCCGACGGCAACCTGCTGGCGGCAAGCTTCTCCACGCGGTCGGTGCTGGAGTACGACGGGGCGACCGGCAACCTCCTTCGCAAGTTCAACCGGGCGGGAACGGATGTCGCGCTGACCATGGCCGGCCCCTGGGGCGTGCGGATCGGCCCGGACGGTCAGGTCTACATCAGCCGACACTTTCACAACGGCGATCCCGACGGCGGCGGCCACGACGACGATCACTCGTTCACCGGCGGGGACGACCCTCAACCGCTGCACGTGAACTCGACGCGCATTTATCAATTCGAAGCCCGCACGGGCAATTTCATTCGATCGTACATCACCGGAAACGACACGGGGCTGCGATTTTCTACCGGTTTCGATTTCATGCCGGGATGGGGCGTCGATTGCAACAACAACCAACTGATCGACTCGTGCGACATTGCCTCCGGAGCCAGTGTCGACGGCGATCGCGATGGCACGCCCGACGAGTGCGAGACCGATTGCAACTCGAACAGCGTTCCCGATCGGCTGGAGCTATGGCCCGACGGCCCCCTGTTCGACTGCAACGGAAACGGCGTGCCCGATGCGTGCGACATCGCCGGCGGTGTGAGCCGGGACTGCAACGGCGACAACCGACCCGACGAGTGCGAGGCCACGGCAGTGCTGTTTGACAACTTTGAGCGCGACCGCGGCTGGACGACGGCCGTCCTCGGCGCGACGGCCGGCCAATGGCAGCGCGGTACGCCGATCAATGATCCGGGCAGTTCGTTCGACCCGGCATTCGACGCCGATTTTGGCGGGCAGTGCTGGCTGACGCAGAACACGCCGGGCGATTCGGACGTGGACAACGGCGCCGTGCGATTGATCTCGCCGATCATGGACATGTCTGCCGGCGTGATCACGATGAGCTACGAATACTACTTGCGGCTGTCCAATACCAACGGCGGCGTGGACCGCATGCTGGTCGAAATCAGTTCGAACGGGCCGGCGGGACCGTGGACCCAGATCGCGCTGCACACCCAGAACGGCGGGCTGAACTGGCATTATCACCAGATCGACCACGACGACCTGATGGCCGCCGGCGTCTCGCTGACATCCACGATGCAGGTTCGGTTCACCGTCAACGATGCGAACCCGCAAAGCACGGTCGAGGCGGGCCTGGATACGTTTTACGTGACCGCGACGCTGGGACCGACCTATCTCAATCTCGGCGACATGAACTGCGACTGCAATGTGAACGGACTGGACATCGCCGCGTTTGTGCAGGCGCTGCTTGACCCGCAGGGTTACGCCACGACGCACGTCGGATGCAGCATCCTGCTGGGCGATTTGACCGACGATGGGAACGTCGACGAATCCGACATCGGCCCGATGGTCGACCTGCTCCTCGGTCGTTAGGCCTAGTTTCCTGCGCCCGTGCCCGGCTGGTCTTGAGATTCGCCCGCATCGAGCAAGCCGGTCAACCAGTGGATGACGTTGAGCGCGAATTGCTTGTTGTCAGTGCCCTCGACGTTCATGCCGAACTTGCTGCCGTCCGGCGCGAGCTGCGCCGAGAGCATCGCCGCCTCGCCGAGCATCACGACGCGGCCCTTGCCGAACTTCAGGGCGACGGCCTGGCAGCGGCCTTTCGCCGAGCGCGTCAGCGGCTTGTTCCGAAACGGATTCTCCGGGTCGGGCACGCGTTCCGTCGCGTCGTCGGGCAACTTAAGAAACTGCTCGCTGCCCGGCGGGCCTTTGAGCGACTGCCCCGTGAACGTGCCGACTTTCTTGACGCGCTCGGAATCGTTGCGACCTTTCAGAATGGCGTGGTCGCCCAGCCCCGCGCCCTTCTCAAACGTGTATTCCTCCGTCGCGCCCGTGCTGGAATCTATGCCGAACTGTTTGGCAAGCCGCTCGGCTGCTGAACCCATCGGATAGTGATCGGTGATCAGGAGCAGCGCGCCGCCTGCCTTCACCCAATCTCGCACGGCCCGGCTCTCCTTAACTGTGAAGGCCGGATTCTGAGCTTCCTCCGTGCCCATTCGCTCGGCGCCCATGGCGTTGGCGATGATGAGTACATCGAATCCCTTGAGCGACTTTGCGGTGAACTTCTCTGTGTTCGGTGTGATGACGCAGCCGTCCGACGTGATGAGATCGGCAAAAGGCTTGTACCGCCCCGAAGCGGTGTGAAAGTTGTGATGCGCCTCGTCGAAGAGAATCTGGGGATGGTGCTTCGTGTAGGCGGGCTTGTCGGCGACGGGTTTGAAGTCCGGATCGGCCCGCTGCTGCTGGCTGTGAGCTTCCGAGGAAAGTGCGAACAGAATTGCGGCGGCGGTAATTGCCCGGCGGACGAGAACTGCGTGCATACCGATCATGGCGAGGCTCCTGCATGGACTGGCGGCTCGACGGCGCGGAATCGGCGCGCTCCCTTCGTATTGAGCGGTTCGGTGGAAATATTCCGGGAAGAAACGGCTCCGGAAGGGGCAAAGCGCGAGATGGAGCGAGAGATCAAACGCAAAATGAAGCGCGAGATTGATTGAAAAATAAAGCCCCGGCCAAGCTTGGCCGGGGCTTTAGGGAAATCGCCAAATCGAGCGGAGCCACGGCGATCAGGGCCACAACGATCTGGGCCCATGAATGACCGCGGATCACTGCTGGAGCTTCTTCGCCTTTTCGACCGCCTCTTCAATCTGGCCGACGTACATGAACGCCTGCTCGGGCAGGGAATCGTACTTGCCGTCGCAGATGCCTTCGAAGCTGCGAATCGTGTCGTCCAATTGCGTGTAGTTGCCGGGGAAACCGGTGAACGTCTCGGCGACGTAGAACGGCTGGCTGAAGAATCGCTCGATCTTCCGCGCGCGGGAGACGAGCAGCTTGTCTTCTTCCGACAGTTCGTCCACACCAAGAATCGCGATGATGTCCTGCAAGTCGCGGTAGCGCTGAAGAATCTGCTGCACGCGCTTCGCGCAGTTGTAGTGCCGGTCGCCGATGTATTGTGCGTCCAAAATGCGGCTCGACGACGCCAGCGGATCGATGGCCGGATAAATGCCCTTCTCGGAAATCGATCGCGCCAACACGATGAACGCGTCGAGGTGGGTGAAGGCCGTCGCAGGAGCCGGGTCGGTCAAGTCGTCGGCCGGCACGTACACCGCCTGCACCGACGTGACAGCGCCCTGACTGGTGGAGGTGATGCGCTCCTGCAACTCACCCATCTCGGTGGAGAGTGTCGGCTGATACCCGACGGCGCTGGGCATGCGTCCAAGAAGCGCCGACACTTCTGAACCCGCCTGGCTGAATCGGAAAATGTTGTCAATAAAGAGCATCGTGTCCGCACCGGAATCGTCGCGGAAGTACTCGGCCATCGTGAGGGCGCTCAAGGCGACGCGCAACCGCGCACCCGGCGGCTCGTTCATCTGGCCGAAGACCATGGCCGTGTGCTCAATGACCTTCTTCACCTTGCCGCTGCTGTCCTTGAACTCGGCTTCCTGCATTTCGAGCCAGAGGTCGTTGCCCTCGCGGGTTCGCTCGCCGACGCCGGCGAATACCGAGTAGCCCGAATGCTCGCGGGCGATGCGAGCGATCATTTCCTGAATGATGACGGTCTTGCCGAGGCCGGCACCGCCGAACAGGCCGGTCTTGCCGCCGCGTACGAACGGGGCGAGCAGGTCGATGACCTTGATGCCGGTGACAAGCTGCTCGGTCTTGGGGGTCAGCTCGGAGAAGTTCGCCGGTTCGTGGTGAATCGGTCGCGTCGTCTTGGCGTTGACCGGGCCGCGGCCATCAATCGGATTGCCGACGAGGTTAAAGACGCGGCCGAGCGTTTCCATTCCCACGGGCACGCTGACCGGCGCGCCGGTGTCGAGGATATCGACGCCGCGCCGCAGGCCGTCCGTGTTGCCGAGCACAACGGCCCGCACGCGCCCGCCGCCCAGGTGACTGGCGACCTCGCAGGTCAGGCGCTCCTTCGTGACCGAGCCGCCGACCTTGCGCTCGACATCGACGAGAAGGGCGTTGTAGATGCGGGGCATCTTGTCCTCGGGAAACTCGGCGTCGAGCGTCGAGCCGATGACCTGCGTAACCTTGCCGGTGTTTTGAGCCGAAACGGCAGCAACCATAAGACTCTCCCAATAGCGAATGGCAAATAGCGAATAGCGAAAGCGTTAGGCATTTCGCGTTTTCTTCACTATCGCGGTCAGGACTCTGACAAGCTCTTCAGATTCCTGAATTATCTGCTCCAGACGACTGGCCTTTACAGTTCCGGATGCGGCGAGAAGGCGAAGCCAGTAATGCGTCTCTCGCGCCTCTGATCTGGCGATTCCCATCCTCCGTGCGAATTCTGCACGCGAATGAGATCCCTGGGCTTCTTCAACATTGGCGCCGACACTGGTTCCACTTCGCGCCAGTTGTCGAACTACCACCTGACTCATCATGTCCTTCGGCAATTGCCGAGTCATTTTGACGATACGAACAGCAAACTCAAATGTACGCCGCTCAATGTCTC